>JAOUCS010000012.1 GCA_029859645.1 Lysobacterales bacterium
CCCGATGAGTTTATTCTCGATCCAGCGAATGACCCCTGTTGTGGCGCGAATGGAATTGTGTCAACACCAGACGGTAAGACACTGATCATCGGTCACTCGAACCTTGCGGCCCTTTACCGGGTGGATCCAGCTACCGGTGACGTGGACGAAATCCAGGTTAATCCGCCTCTCAGCGGCTTTCTGGATGGTCTGGTATTGAAGGGTCGCACCTTGTATATCATGACACCCGGCCCACAAGAAGGGGTCTTTGTCGTGGAATTGGACAAGAGAATGCTCTCAGGGGAATTCGTGGGGATAATTACGGATCCCAACATGAATGGAGTCGCAAGCGGCGCGCTCTTTGGGAAGTCGCTGTACGTGAATAACGCCCATTATGATTCCTTTGACTTTGAAAATGGGGTCATGATCTACTCCGAACGATCGGTTACCAAGTTAAACCGGCACGCGGTGGAAACGCTGGACTAAAAATCTGTTGAGTCTGAATGGGACCCCGCCTCGGTGGGGTTTCGTTTCGGGTTGATCTACAATTCATTTTCCATATTGATTCAACAGGAGTTCACTGTGCTGAAGGAACGTCATTTCTCATTGGTGCGTTACGTCACGATTTCATTGCTATTGTTGTCTTTTAGCCTTTCTGCCCAGGCCGGCAGTTCCGACCTGGTAGGTATGTTGACCGACCAGCTGGGCATTTCCAAGGAACAGGCTGCCGGAAGTTCAGGCGCCATCTTTGACTATGCCAAGCAGAACCTGTCAGCGGATGATTTCGCCACGGTTGCGGAAGGCGTTCCCGACATGGATGGTCTTTTGGCAGCGGCCCCCGCAGCTGAAAGTGACTCTGCGCTGGGTAAGGCCAGCAGTATGCTGGGCGGTTCCGGCGGTTCATTGGGTGGACTGGCCAGCCTGGCCTCGAGCTTTGAGTCGCTCGGCCTTGATGCTGACATGGTTCAGAAGGTCGTACCGATTGTGACCGACTACATTGGCAACGTTTCAGGTGATCAGGCCATGGCATTGCTGCAGGGGCTTTTCTGACCCCTTTCAGGCGCCCCCAAACATCAGCCGGAAGTAATCCGGGCTTGCGCTTTGACAGGATATGAAGATGACGTGAGGAATTTGCTGATAGTCTCGCACGTGCCTTCGGACAACACCCTGCAACTTGCTCAATGGGTGGTATCGGGGGCCGGCAGCGGGAAAGTAAAGGTTGAGTTCACCCGGCCCCTGCAAACAGGTCCGGAGCAGGTGTTGAGTGCAGACGGCATCATCCTGGGTACCACCGAGAATTTCGGCTACATGAGCGGCGCGATGAAGGACTTCTTCGATCGCATCTACTATGCCTGCCTGGAAGAAACCAGGGGCTTGCCATATGCCTTGTTTATCCGTGCCGGCCAGGACGGGCAGGGTGCAAAAACCAGCATCGAGCGAATAGTCACGGGCCTGGGCTGGCGGGCGGTGCAGGAGCCGTTGATCTGTAAGGGTGACGTATCCCAATTCCAGGAGCCGTGCCACCAGTTGGGTGCGCTGATGGCAATGGGCCTGGAACAGGCTATCTTCTGAGCAACGGATCTAGTCCATCTTCGCGATTTCTTCATCCAGCAATCGAATCAGTCCTTCCCGGTCGTAGGTGTACGCCTGGTCTTCATTCAATTCCAACATCCGGCGCAGCAGGGCACGCATCGTCGCGTCAGCGCGGCCAGGGTCGCCCACGATCATGTAGCGCCTCCGCGGATTTTCACTGAACAGGGCCTTGTCAACGGTAGCGGCAATCACTTCCGGCCCCATCATGCCTGACAGGTCGCCCCCCGACAGCACCCAGTTGCCTTCCCACTCTTCCCGGTACAACGAGTCATCGAAATTCAGACCCTTTTCCTTGAGACGGTTATAGATGTTCTTGCCAATATTGGAGTTGAACCCGCCGGGGTCGACGATGCTGACTTTGACATCGAACTTCGCCATCTCCATGGCCAACGCGTCGGTGAAGGCCTCGAGCGCATGCTTGCTCATGCTGTATGGGCCATAAAAGGTCCGCGTCTGCACACCGGCAATCGATCCGATATTGACCACCCGGCCCCTGGATTCAATCAGCAACGGCGCGAAAGCCCTGGTGATGCGGTATGGGCCATAGACATTGACGTCGAAGATAAAGTCCAGGTCTGCCTCTTCCAGCTCGATCAGGGGCGCCGGCAGGCCGACGCCGGCGTTGTTGACGATGGCGTAAAGCCCGCGTTCTGATTCCCTCACGGTTTTGACCGCGGCATCAATCTCGCCCTGCACGGTAACGTCCAGCCGGACCGACTGGATATTGTCGATGGCATTGAGTTCATCGAGGTCTTTTTGCTTACGGGCGCCGGCAAACACGAAGTGCCCCCTGGCGGCCAGTGATTCTGCTATTGCGCGGCCACTGCCTGAACTGGCGCCGGTGACGAGGATGGCTTTCGGGGAGGTTTCAGCGGAGTCTGATCCGGCCTCAGCGAGCGCAACGGTCGGGAGACTTCCCGGCAATGCCATGGACAGGAAAGTGATCAGCACAAATCTAACCATGGTGTTACTCCGTTTTCATCCTGGCCGCAGGATTGCTGTGGTAGCGGTAACCGGTCACCAGGCCGCTGTCATTACGCGTAAAAGTGACCTCGTGGCCCGGTTGCTCATCGCTTCGTACCCAGCGGAAAACGTCGCCCTCAACATGCTTTAAAAGCTCCATGCTGCCGAGGGGATCACTGGTGGGCAGTGAAATGACGGCCAGGCCATCTTTCCATTGAAACACCATGTCTTCTCCGGTCCATGGGCTAATGTCATAACTGCCGACGTATTCGGCCAGCTTCAGGCCGTTGGATTCCGCGTTTTCATCCGGTGTGCCGCCAGCTTCCAGGATGTCGAGTATCGTGCTGGCGTATTGATTGACATTGGCATTGTTCCGGTTTGCCATAACAACGACGCCGAACAGGCTGAGCGGGTCGACATAGATGCGCGTGTTGAAACCGGGACAGCTGCCACCGTGGCCAGTCACGGTACGGTCGTCCTGGCGGTAAATACCAAAAGCCAGGCCCCATGATGTATCCCAGTCCCAATCCATCCAGTGAACCCGTTGCATTTCCTTCAGAGTGTTGGCCGACAGTACCTCGTCACCCGCACCCGCACGCACCCGGAACTGCCAGGAGGCGAACTTCGCCAGGTCAAGCGCTGTGGAGGTAAATCCTGCGGCCGGGGTGATTCCCCTGGCGTCGTAACGCGGCATGACTTTGAGCACGCCTTCACGATTCGGAAAAGCGTATCCGGTTGCGATACGGGGCTCCCTGGCATCCGTCGGAAAGCCGGTATCGGTGTCTGTCAATTTCATCGGCGCCAACAGTTTTTCCCTGACATATGCTTCATAAGGCTGGCCAGACCGGGCCTCGACAATTTCACCGACCAGGGTCAGGCCCAGGTTGGAATACTGAAAATACTGCGACGCTGGATAAAGGGATGACTGGCTGCCCAGCCTCTCTCGGATTTCCGACTGGCTTGGAAAGGGAAAATCAGGCCCCGTCCAATACGGCGAATCGGATTCGCGGGGCAGTCCGGCAGAGTGGGTTAGGATGCTCTCCAGGGTGATCGCGGGGCTGCCGTCATGGGCCTGCTCCAGGTTGAACCAAGGCAGCCACCTGGAAACCGGGTCATCCAGGCGCACTTGCCCCTGGTCCCGCAATTGCATGGCGGCGATGCCGGTAAACAGCTTGGAAATCGAACAGATGCCATAAATCGTGTCCGCACGGGCAGGCTTTTTCTGTTCAATATCAGCCCAGCCTGATGCGCCGCTCCACAGCAATTCCTGGTCGTGCACGATGGCGGCAGACACACCTGGAATACGGTCATAAGCACGCTGGCCAGCTAGCCAGCTCTCGATCAGTGCCAGTTCATTGGCCAGGGTTTTTTCAGATTTCTCCTCAGCGGCATTTGCAGCTGAAAATGCAGATCCGAGCACGAGAACAACGGTCATCAATCCGGCGAGCGGTGTATTTCTGGTCACGGCAGGTATCCTTCTGTTGCAGGTGTTGACGGTCGGCATAGGTTAGCAGTTGACGATAGGGCAGGTAACTATTCGTAGCTGCGGGAACGCAGTTTTTTGAGGTCGGCGCGCTTTTTCTTGGAGTCCAGGCGTTTTTCCCTGGCGGCACGGCCAGGTCGGGTGGGGACCCGTTTTTTCGGCACCTGTGCAGCGGCCAGGATAGCCTGTTGCAGCCGGGTGATCGCCTCATTCCGGTTTTTCTCCTGGGTCCGGTGGTTCTGCGCCTTGATGACCAGCACACCTTCGGCAGTGATCCGCTGATCCTGGCTTCTGATCATCCGCTGTTTGACAGCTTCAGGCAGTGATGAACCGGCGATATCAAACCGCAGGTGAATCGCAGACGCGACCTTGTTCACATTTTGCCCGCCGGCGCCCTGGGCCCGGATGGCGCTGAGTTGGATTTCATCGTCCGCAATCGACAGCCCGTCGTTGATTCGGATCATGCCTGGGCAGGCCTTTGTCGGCGCCGCAGATATATTCTGCCCAGCCCCACCAGGCTGATCAGCATCCAGAATATCTCAACCAGGAAAGCGGACATGTTGAACTCGAAGATCAGCGAATAAAGGATGAACGCGGCGCCAAGCAAATTGACCACGCTGTAGGTCACGCCGGTTGCAGAGAGCTTGCCTATCTGGATCAGGAAATAGCTGCCGATGATCAGGATCACACCGGCATTTCCAATCACATCATAGAACGCGTAGCTCATATTTTTTCCCTGTTGAGTTGCCTCGGTGCATTGGGCGCTAATGATACTCCAATCCATGCACCGTCTCAGTGCACCAACCCGGTGCGTGCACTTGGTTTGAACGGGCCGGGGCTTTCTGAAATCAATAATGTTCATAAAAACATATAGATACGGACAGGCTTTGCATGGCATGAATTCTGCATCTACAAGGATGTTATCCAGACTCGTTATAACAGGAGCATTCATGAAACTGGTCACAGCGATCATCAAGCCATTCAAACTCGACGATGTGCGGGAAGCCCTGCACGAAGTCGGCATCGCAGGTATCACCGTTACCGAGGTGAAAGGATTCGGGCGTCAGAAAGGCCATACCGAGCTTTATCGCGGCGCGGAATACAACGTCGATTTTCTTCCCAAGCTCAAGCTCGAAACTGCCTGCACGGACGAAGTAGCTGAACTGGTGGTCGAAGCCATTCAGCGCACGGCCGCTACCGGCAAGATAGGCGATGGAAAAATCTTTATCAGTTCCCTCGAGGAAGTGATCCGAATCCGCACCGGTGAAACCGGCGCGCAGGCTATCTAGGGGAGGGAACCATTATGGAAAGCAATATTTTTGAACTGCAGTATGCCATTGACACCTTTTATTTCCTGATTTGTGGCGCGCTCGTCATGTGGATGGCGGCGGGCTTCTCGATGCTCGAGGCCGGCCTGGTCCGGGCCAAGAACACGACGGAGATCCTGACCAAGAACGTGACGCTATATTCGATCGCATGCTTCATGTACCTGGCTACCGGCTACGCCATTATGTATGGCGGCGGCTGGTTCCTGGCCGGCATCGAGGCCTTTGACCTGGAAGGGGTCCTGACCGCTTCTGCCGAAAATGGCTTCGACGGCGACGCCGTCTATTCAGGCGCATCGGACTTTTTCTTCCAGGTGGTGTTCGTGGCCACGGCGATGTCGATCGTGTCCGGTGCTGTCGCGGAGCGCATGAAACTGTGGGCGTTCTTCGCCTTTGCGATCGTCATGACCGGGCTGATCTACCCGCTGGAAGGTTCCTGGACCTGGGGTGGCAAGGACGTTTTCGGACTGTTTAACCTGGGTGAGGATTTCGGTTTCAGCGATTTCGCCGGATCCGGCATTGTTCACATGGCAGGCGCCGCCGCTGCGCTGTCCGGTGTCATGCTGCTCGGCTCGCGGAAAGGCAGATACGGTAAAGACGGGCAGGTTCACGCCATGCCGGGCGCCAACCTGCCACTGGCTACCCTGGGTACCTTCATCCTGTGGATGGGCTGGTTCGGCTTCAATGGCGGTTCCGTACTGAAACTGGGCGATGCCAGCAATGCGCACAGCGTGGCGATGGTTTTCCTCAACACCAATGCCGCCGCCGCAACCGGTCTGATCGGCGCCCTGATCGTGTCACACTTCAAGTTCGGCAAGGCGGACCTGACGATGGCGCTTAACGGTGCGCTGGCTGGCCTGGTGGCGATAACGGCTGAGCCTTCGACGCCAACCGCCCTGCAGGCGTCATTATTTGGCCTGGTGGCCGGTGCACTGGTCGTGTTCAGCATCATCATGCTGGACAAGCTCAAGATCGATGATCCGGTTGGCGCTATTTCCGTGCATGGAACGGTAGGGCTTCTGGGATTGCTGCTGGTGCCCGTAACCAACGAAGGTGCTTCCTATGTCGGTCAGTTGGTCGGCGCAGCCACCATTTTCATATGGGTATTTGGCGCCAGCTTTGTAACCTGGCTGGTGATCAAGCTGGTAATGGGTATCCGGGTCAGCGAAGAGGAAGAATACCTCGGCCTGGATATCGGCGAATGTGGCCTGGAGGCCTATCCGGAGTTCACCGGTAGTTCGTGATACATGACGCCGCAGGCGGCTGATTGACACAGCAGAAAGCAGCCGCCTTCCGGCACAGCCGGGAGCAGGGAAGCGAGACATTTTGAATCATCCTATGGTGCGATTTTAGCCCGGGCATGTCCCGGGCTTTTTTTGCCTGGTCTTTCAGGCGTTCCAGGGAGTAGCCGGGAGGTTTGCTTCTTCGGTGACGTCCAGGAAAGCCCGGGCCTGGGCGGACAGGTACTTGCCCTTGCGCATGACCGTGCCATAACTCCGTTTTGGAAAATAGGCGCTCATGTTTTTTGCGACCAGCTTGTCTTCTTCCTTCAGGCAGATGCCGGTAACGATCGAAATTCCAAAATCCAGTTCCACGTAACGCTTGATGACTTCCCAGCCTCCGACTTCCAGCGTCACATTGAAAGGTACCTGGTGCTGCTGAAACACACGGTCGATCATTCGCCATGTGGTCAGTCGGCGGGGAGGCAGAATCAGGCCATAAGGTGCAATGTCCTCGATCCTCACGGTCTTCCGCCCGGCCAGTTCATGGCCGATGGGCATGATCAGGGCGGGTTCGTAGGAATAGACCGGCTGATAGGAAATGTCCGAAGGCACATCCAGCATCGAACCGATAGCGAAGTCGACTTCATCGTCGCGAATCATCGCCAGGCCATCGCGCCCGGTTACGTTTCGCAATTGCACATGAATGTTGGGAAAGCGTTCGCGAAATTCTTTAACCAGCCGTGGCAACAGGTAAATGATGGTCGATTCGCCGGCCGCGATGACCACTTCGCCGCTGTTCAGGTCACCCTTCATTTGCCGGTTGAAGCGGGAATTGAGTGTGTCCAGGCCTTCGACCAGGGGCCGAGCCATTTCATAAAGTTCCTGACCTTCGCGGGTCATATTGATGCGGGGGCCGTGGCGTTCGAACAATACGGTGTCCAGTTCCCGCTCCAGGGCCCGCACCTGCAGGCTGATGGCGGGCTGGCTGAGGAACAGTTGCTCGGCCGCATCGGTCATCTTGCCAGACTTGGCGACTGCGCAAAAAGCCCGCAATTGCTTGAGCTGATTGCCTTTGTAGTAAAAACGGGGTGATTTTTTAGTCAAAATCAGTGACTTATTAAATTAACTGAACTTATATTAAATACCGGTATATTTAATATGTCAATAAAAGGAGTCTAACGAGTTGCGGCATTCCACAAGCACTGCTTTGCCAGAGGAGAAACCGCACCTCTCTCCATGCCTGCGCTCAACGAAAAGATTGGGTTCGCCTCTGGCTTGCGCCAACCGGCTCACACTAACGAGTTTCGTTTCCCTGCCAGGGTCAGGCTTTCTGGTCTGATAAAAGACTGATCAGGCTGGAGGTGTCCCAGCGGCCGCCGCCTTTGGCCTGGACTTCTGAGTAGAACTGGTCGACCAGGGCGGTTACGGGTAGCTGCGAGCCGTTATTGCGTGCTTCGCTCAGGACGTAGCCCAGGTCCTTGCGCATCCAGTCGACGGCAAAGCCGAAGTTGAATTCGCCATCGACCATGGTGCTGGCGCGGTTGTCCATTTGCCAGGACTGGGCCGCACCCTTGGAAATGACTTCCACCACCGCTTTTTCATCCAGGCCTGCCTTGCCGGCGAAATGCAGCGCTTCGGAAAGCCCCTGCACCAGCCCGGCAATGCAGATCTGGTTAACCATCTTGGCCAATTGGCCGGAACCGGAATCGCCCAGGCGGGCCTGCATGCGGGCGTAGCAGTCGATCAGCGGCGCCGCCTTGCTGACGGCGGTTTCGTCGCCACCGATCATTACGGTCAGTTGCCCGTTTTCGGCGCCCACCTGGCCGCCGGATACGGGTGCGTCAACAAAAGAAAATCCCAGTCCAGCCGCGGTTGCATAAAGCTCGCGCGCGACGTCGGCAGAAGATGTCGTGTGATCGATAAAAACGGCGCCCGGCTTCATGTCTGTAAACGCACCTTCCGGGCCGGTGGTAACGGCACGCAAGTCGTCATCATTGCCCACGCAGCAGAAAACAAAATCAGCCCCTTTCGCGGCGGCCTCCGGTGTGGTTGCAGCCAGGCCCCCGAAATCTGCCACCCATTTCTGCGCCGTGGCAACGGTGCGGTTGTAAACAGTGACTCGGTGACCTGCTTTGGCCAGGTAACCCGCCATCGGGTAGCCCATCACGCCCAGGCCGATAAATGCGACATCATGATTCATTGGTGTTCCTGCTTGTTACCAGTTTTTCAATGGAAATTCATAGGGCTTAAGCGGCGGCCAGGCAAGACCCGACCCCACCAGCATTTCCGCAAAGCGGGGAGTCGATTCAAGGTCGAAAGGTGCGCCACACAGACAACCGTATATCGCCTGTAATAATACGATATGTCCAAAGGGTCTCGCATCAATCATGGCGGCCAGGCGGTTTGCTTCGTTGTGTTTGCCGACTGCCGCAGCAAATATCAGGGCGTCTCGGTCGTTTGGGCCATTCAGCGCAAAGTATTCAGTGACCAGGCCCGACGCAAGCTCGTTATCACCTTGAACGGCGGCAATCAACGCCATTAGTGATAACGACTCGCTTTCAATCCGAAAGCGGTTGTTGGCCACCTGCGTGGCTTTTTCCGTCTGCCCCTGGAAAGCCAGCCCGAGGGCCAGACCCTTTACCAGCCAGGGGTGGCTGGTTATCCGGAGGTATTGCTCGGCACTTTCAGCCGCTTCCTTAGCCTGCCCCATCCACAACAATGCGCCGGTCATATGCACCATCGAGCGGACTCGCAGCGGGTCGCATTGCTGCATCCGGGCAAATCCTTCCAGGGCTATTTGCGCTTTTCCGAAGGGTCCCCCCACCAGGTGCGCCCAAAGCGCGGTTTCACAACCCTTAGTCATCAGGGACAGGTCAGTGAGCGCCCCGAGGCCCTGCCATTGGCCGGTTAACAAGGCCAGGCCAAACTCGGCGTTGCGCAGTTGATTGGCGTTCTTGGCATAGCGAATGGTTTGTTCGTAATCCGTGGTCAGTTCCCCCGGTGCTCGTTCCAGGTCGGCTTTGGTGATGTTTCCGTCCAGTTCGCCGGCGGCCTGGCTGATCACTATATGGCTGCTCAGGTCGGAGTGGTAATGGTATGCCTCGACCATTTCGGGTGACATCGCAATTGCGTTTTCAAACTCGATGTTGGCCTGTTTTAAAAGGCTTATCTGGCTTGGTTCCTGGTGTGCGCGCTCATACAGCCCCATTCCTTTCTGGAAAGATATGAACGCCTCGACGTTGCGCGTGCCGGCGCGCTGCATGCGTTCGCGCATGGAGTCATCCAGGAACACATTCAGTGCACTGGCGACTTTTTCCGCAATGTCCGATTGAACCGCAAAAGTGTCCTGCGTGTGCCGGTCATAGCTTTGTGACCACAAGTGGAAACCATCGCTGGCCCGGATCAGCTGCGCCGTGATACGCAGTTGGTCGCCTGCACGGCGCACCGAGCCTTCCACCACGTGTTCGACACCCAGTTGCTGTGCAATAGTGTCAATGGGCAGATTCGCCCCTTTGAAATGGAAGGCGGAGGTTCGCGCTGTCACCAGCAAATCCGGCAGTTGCGCCAACGCATTGATGATCTCTTCGGTCAATCCGTCGGAGAAATAATCATCATCCGGTCCATTGCTCATTGCCACGAACGGGAGGACAACAACCGATTTTTCGGCGACGATGGTCTGTCCGGGTTCTTTTATCATCGGGGGCGGTTCGTCAGCAGCGGTTTGTGCCGCAGGCGAATGCTCTTCCTGGTTTAACTTATCGAACAGCAGAAAGCCGACAGCACAAACCAGCACCACGATAATGGCGCGATCGAGTTTCCGGCCGGTTCGCCCGGTGATCGATGAACGGCGGTCGACTTCGCTCTCGAGTTTTACTCCGTCGGGCGTCAGTTCAAACACCCATGCCAGGATCAGCGCAGGCAGGAAACCAGCGACGAGCAGAAACAGGATGTAGCGGGCAACCTCGTCCGGAAAATTCAGTATGGGTCCGACAACATCAACGATTTGCAGCAGTAACCAGCTGCCAACAAGGTAAGCGATACCAATTCTGAAGACGTTACGCCGCTTCAGTTCCTCGAACAGGCTCATGCAGAGACGGGATCCAGTCCTAGCGTGGCCCGCTCGGTTTCAAGGTGCTCGACCATTCGGCCCTGGATGGCCTCGTACTCCGGGTCACCTTCGAGATCGCTGAACACGGGCCAGTCTTCGGCAATCCGGGGAGAGGCGACCATTCCGCCATCAACCGCATCGGCAAGCCATTGGAGTGCAACCGGGAAATTTCCGGCGAGCGTATGGTAGGCAGCTTCGTTCAACAGGAAAGCTGGAAGTCTGAGCCCCTGGGCGTTCAGCGAATCGTGGGCGATTCGAACTCTCGCCATCGCATCATCAAAGCGTTGCGCATTGCCCGCTCGTTGATAGGCCAGGGCAATCTCAATCATGCTGTCATACCCGGAAAACCCATCGGATGGAAAATCCGATTCATAGGCATCGAGCGTGGGCCATCGGGATTCCAGGTACTCGATCACTTCATCGGAGCGGCCTGTAACATTCAGAAACTGGAACCAGGTCAGCACATCGCCCTCAGCCGCCAGTTTGGCGCTAAGCAGTGCGGCTTCTTCAAGGCGGCCCAGTCGCTTGAGTCCCAGCACTTTCCAGCTTCGATATCCTTCGGTCGCCAGAAGTTCGTTTTGACCGGTTCTGGCAAGCCCGACCGAATAAAAAATACGGTAAACGCGATCGTTAGGCTGGACAGCCAATGACTCTCTTGCAGAGACAAGACATTCGGCGATATTGCCCTGTGCCAGGCCGATGATGGCATCGGTGACACCCATGGTGGGGTCGGTGGACATAAACGGCCGGGTTTTCTCATTCAGGGCAATCGCCTTGTCTACCTGCCCGAGAATACTGTAAAGCCAGACCAGATTAGCAAACCCGGGTTTATACAAGGGATCTTTCCGCAACACTTCCTCGAGGATGTCACGCGAGTCAGCAGGGCGATTGGACTGTGCATAAGCATTATTCAACCAATTGGCAGCGTCCACCAGGTTCGGATTGATCGAAAGCGCTCTCTCCAGGGCTTCGATTCCCTCGTTCAGTTCTCCGGGTCTGCCGTAGTGATACAGGCCCATGCCCGCCCAGCCTTCGGCAAGCTCCGGGTCCAGTCGCAACGACTGTTCCAGGAACAATCTGGCCTGACTCTCCGCCTGGGGCACGGGGAGATCTCCGTATGAATTGTCTGCCAGAAGCAGCGACGCGATTCCGCGTTGTGCATAAGCCGGCGCATATTCCGGGTCAATTTCTATTACCCTGTCCAGCAACTCGCTGGCTGACTCCAGTGGTTTCTGCATGCGTTCGTACATGCGCTGCCGCGCCAGCAGGTAGAGGTCGAAGGCTTCTGAATCGGTGCGGGTCGCCGTCGTAACTTCCAGTGCTTCGCCGTCCAGCAAATGCGCCTTGAGCTGCTCGAGAATTGCCCTGGCGATCTCATCCTGAATCGCGAACACGTCGGTCAGTTCCCGGTCGTAGGTGTCCGACCACAGGTGAAACCCGTCGTCGACCTGGATCAGTTGGGCGGTAATGCGCACCTTGGTGCCGGATTTGCGCACGGAGCCTTCCAGGATGTGCTCAACGCCAAGTGTTTCTCCGATCTGGCGCAAGTCCTGGTTCTGCCCCTTGAAGGCGAACGAAGAAGTCCGGCCCGCTACTTTCAGGTCTTTGATCCGGGCCAGGGAATTGAGAATTTCCTCGGAGATGCCGTCGGAAAAATATTCCTGCTCGGCATCCGAGGACATGTTGACGAATGGCAGGACAGCGATGGACTTTGCCTGCTCAACCTGGCCTGTGGCTGCCTCCTGTTCCCCAGCGGGGGGCTCAGGTGTGCCTCGCGGCATGAACCGGTCAAACAGCAGAAGTGCAACCGCAATGGTCAACGCGACAATAATGCCGCGGTTCATTTTCTGACCGGTTTTGTGGGTAATTGACTGGCTGCGGTCGACGTGTTTTTCCTTTTTGATGCCCTCTGGAGTCAATTCGAAGGCCCAGGCGAAGACCAGCGCCAGTGGGAATCCGAGCGCGATCGCCAGCATAAAAGCCTGGATTACCCAGTGAGGTGCATCGATGCTCTCCAGTACGATGTCGGCCAACTGGAGGGCCACCCAGGCCGAAACCAGATAGGCGACAGCCACCCGAAATACGTTACGGCGTTTGAGTTCTTCGAAAAAACTCATATCTCGACCGGCTCCAGTCCCAGCTCAGCACGTTGGCCATTGACGTGGTCCACCATGCGTTGCTGTATCGCTTCGAACTCGGGGTCTCCTTCGAAAACTTTGAGCGCCGGTGAAACCCGGGCCAGCCCACCGTCTGCGATAATTGCAATATGGTTATCGACGGCAACGGCCAGTGATTCAAGTGAGCCTTGCCGGTCGCCGGCCATCACCAGGTAGATGGCTTCGTCAACGTACAGAAATGGGTATCGGTAACCCAACGCTAATTGTTGATCAATGGCTTTTCGCGAATGTGCCATCGCTTGATCGAACCGGTTTGAGTCACCGACATTTCCGAATGCCCAGGCAAGGTCCAGCAATGTACCCACACCACCCCTGCCCAGGGGTGGGTAGTCGACAAGATAAGCGTCCACGCTATCCCAGCGCTCGTCAAAAAAGCTCACCACGTCCTCGGCGCGGCCGGCATCAGTCAGCAACAGGATAATCATGCCTACCGTCTCACCGCTCGCTGCCTGCTCCTGCGCCAGCAGGGTGGCCTCCTCGGTCCGTCCAAGTGCCCACAAACTGATGAATCTCTGCCAGGGATTACCCACTTCAGCGGCACGCTCGAACTGTGCCGTGTCCAGAAACCCTCCGGCGAGCCAGCCCTTCACTGAAGCAACATCTGGCCTGGCCTCATGCACCTGTTCTATCAACCGCAGGCCGTTGGCAAAATTTCCTTGTGCGAATTGAAGTTGGGCGTCCAGCTGCAGCAGCATCGGGTCGGTTCCCAGCATGGGACGCACCCGATCGATGAGTGCCTGAGCTTTGTCCAGTTCCATTCGGGCCGTGTGGACCAGAAAAAGGTTATTAAGCCCCGGGCGGTACAAAGGATCGTATTCGACAATTTTCTCTGCTATCGCTATGGATTCTTCCTGTCTGCCCGCGTCGCCGTAGGCAATTTGCAGCCAGTTCATGGCATTAACCAGGTTGGGGTTAATGGCAACGGAGCGCTCCAGGTAATCAATTCTCTGATCGGATTCACCAGGGACATTACTGTAATAAAGGCCCATGCCGGCCAGTGCTTCCGGCTGCTCCGGGTCCAGCCTCAGCGCCTGGTCGAGATAGAGTTTCGCCTGGCTTTGGGACTGCTCCTCGGGTATCGTGCCGTACGACGTGTCCGCCAGGAGCAGCGTGGCAATTCCGCGCTGCGCATATGCCGGGGCGTAATCCGGGTCAATGGCGATCGCACGGTCCAGCACTTCGGCTGCCGATTCCAGGGTCGCCTGGTTGCGTTCGAAGATCCGTTGCTTGCCTTGCAGATACAGGTCGTATGCCTCGGAATTTGTGCGGGTGGAGGATACTACAACGGCCTCTCCGTCCAGCAGGTGCGCCTTGAGTTGTTCCAGGATGGCGGTGGCAATTTCATCCTGGATTGCGAATACATCATCCAGTTCCCGGTCATAGGTGTCCGACCACAGGTGGAAACCATCCTCCACCTGGATAAGCTGCGCAGTAATGCGTACCTTGGTGCCGGCTTTACGCACCGAGCCTTCCAGGATGTGCTCTACACCCAGCGCCGTCCCTATCTTGCGCAGGTCCTGGTTTTGTCCTTTGAAAGCAAAAGAAGAAGTCCGGCCGGCGACTTTCAAATCCTGCACCCGGGCCAGGGAGTTGAGTATTTCTTCTGAAATCCCATCGGAAAAATACTCGTTGCTGGCGTCTTCACTCATGTTGACGAAGGGTAGTACGGCAATTGATTTGTCGTTTGTTTCAGCTTCGGCCGGAGTTTCTGCCTCGCCCGAAATTTCCACCACGGTCACGTCGCGGAGCGGCGCCAGGTAAAACTTGTCCACGGCAAAATAACCCAGTGCAATCACCAGGATGAAGATGATCGCCAGGTTGAGTTTCTGGCCTGTTTCATGAGTAATGGACTCAGTGCGGTCTACGTCTTTCTCTTTCTTGATGCCTTCCGGGGTCATCTCAAACGCCCAGGCGAAAAACAGCGCCAGCGGAAAACCCGCCAGCAATACCAGCAGAATGGTTTTGATGACCCAATCTGGCGCGCCAAAGGGTTCGAGGAAGACGTCTGTGACCTGCGCAAGCAACCACGCCAGCACGACATAAGCCGTGCCGACTTTAAAGACATTGCGTCTTTTCAGCTCTTCAAACAGCCCGGACATTTTTTATTCCTGTAATGAAAGACTCTCCGATCTTATCGGCTGCAGGGCAGATCATACCATCAAAGGTGTTGAGCTTCCCTGCTCCCAGCTTTTAGTGGGTGCGGTCGGCAGGAAGGGGGTCTATCTTGCCCAGGGTTGTCATTTCAATGACATTTTCCCGTTGTTTCGTCATCTCGGATTCAAGTTCATCCACCATGGCCTGGAAACCAGGATGCTTGTGCAGGCCGTTGAAATTGGGATTGAGGTCTGTCTCCCACCGCCAGTAAACCCGCCAGCCCCTGTCGATGATTCGGCGGAGTTCACTGAGCGCCGCTTCATCTTTGCCCAGGATGGCAAGTGCCTCGGCCTTTGCCGGCACCAGCCATGCCCGTTGCGCTCCGGTTGTGAAATAAGGTTTGTCATAGACTTCCAGCGCTCTGTTGAGAAGCTGCCGGTATTGCGCATCCTGGCCTGCGAGCTTCAGCAGCAACGCCAGGTCGACGGCCTGTAGCAGGTTGTCGGCGGTGATCTCCGGTTGAGGTAAAAACAACCGCGGATGGTGTTTGCGAAAGACCTCGATCCCTGCTTCCGGCTGACCGCTGGCCAGCGCTTCGTCTCGCTTGATGCGCATGAAAATGCCGTCAGAGTTCCAGCGGTCGGGCAGCTCCAGGTTCAATGCCAGGTTGCTGTACTGCAGAGCAATTTCAAAATTTCCCACCAGGTAATGGTGATGTGCTTGCATGGCCATCGGTTGGGGTTCATTCGTAACCCAATCGTTCAGCCACTCGGACCATTGCTGGGCACCTGTATGGTCATCCAGGATGTCATAGAGGAATACCATCCAGCCGGCCAGTTCAAAATCATCCGGTTCGATTTCCTGCCCAAGACGGATCCAGAAAAGGGCCTGGTCGATCTTGCCCTGGGAAAACCAGGCGCCACCGGCGGGTGCGTAGCCCAAGAGGCTGGCCGGATCGACTTCCCTGATCCGTGCGTAAGCGGTTTGCGCCCCGTCATAATCCTCGAGTGCGCCAAGCGTTCTGGCCTGGACGAACAGCACGGAGGGCGAGAGGGGGTCCAATTCCAGCGCCTGCGTCAGCAGCGGCAAGGCTCGATTCGGTTTACCCGCCCTTTGCAGCATGTTGGCATAGACGGTCATGATGTCCGAGTTGCCCGGGTCCAGTTGCAACGCCTTTTCGAAAGCTTCCTCCGCTCCCGGTTCGCCGAGCAGGCTCTTCAACACGGCAAAAGACATCCAGGCTCTGCCATACATGGGATCGATCTCAAAGGCTTTTTCTATTGCAGCGCTGGCCTCTTCGGCAATTTCGTTAACGTCATGCAAACCGCTGAAAACTCCAGCAGTCAGGGCTGCTGCCAATGCGGAATGTGCATCCACATAACCGGCGTCGAGTGCGATCGCTTTGCGTGCGTATTCCACCGCCTTGTTCAGCGCGACAAATCCATCCCTGCGCAGCAGCTGTCGGGCCATCAGCACATATTGATAGGCTTCCAGGTTTTTCGTGGGTGTCCGGTTCAGTTCTTCGTTCTCCTCGGTGGTCAGCGTGGCCTGCAGCGCGGCGGCGATGGCATGCGCAACTTCGGCCTGGATTTCGAACAGGTTTTCTGCCGTTACCGTGCGGTCATAGGATTCAGCCCATATGTGTTCATCAGTCTTGGCGTTGATCAGCTGCATGTTGATCCGGACCCGTTCACCGGCCTGCTGGATGCCACCTTCCAGCAGGTTGCTGACACCGAGTTCCTTGCCGATTTGTCGCAGGTTCTTGCTGGTGTCGCGGTAAGCCATCACCGAGGTGCGAGAAATGACTTTGAGTTCATGAATTTTTGACAGCTGGGTCAGCAGGTCGTCGTGAATCCCGTCAGAAAAGAACTGCGTATTCTCGGATCCATGGCTGCGGTTGATGAAGGGCAGCACAGCGATGGATTTATCTTCGGGGTCGAGTTGTGGCCTGCTTTCGAGAGCCCGGTTTGAGGCTGCATCTGCGGGGGCAAGCGATTCGGCAAGCTCAGTGGCTGATTCCGATTCATTTACCGGGAACAGGCCCATCCGTTCCGCACCCATCATCAGGATGATCAGCGCGAGCAAGCCAATGATGACCCGGTTCAGTTTCTGCCCGGTTTTTCGGCTGATCGAGCCTGAACGATCAACATCCCGTTCACGTTTTACACCCTGCGGTGTCAATTCAAAGGCCCAGGCAAACAGGAGTGCAGGGATAAATCCAATCGCGATCAGCAATAGCACCGCTTTCGCAACCCAGTCCGGCAACTCCAGGATGGGAGCGATAACATCAACCACCTGCAACAGTAGCCAGCAGACAACAATGTAAGCCGCGCCTACGCGGAATACATTACGCCGCTTGAGCTCTGCGAGCAGGGTCATGTCATTGCTGGCGCGGCGTTTCCGGTTTCGGAGGCTGGGTAAATTCAGGCAGTTCGGTAGATTCAATGACCTGCCCAAAATACAGTGCGTTGATGTACAACCGCTCGGTGCCGCGCCAGAATCCGCGAAATACGGGCGTGTTGGCGAAGCGCACCACCAATCCAGAACCTTTCTTTTCGGCGATCACCGCGGGCTGGCTGCTGAACGCCTCCAGTCGCTCCTCACCAACGAAACCGGCCAGCAACGGATCACTGCTGTAACGCACAGGCGTTGAATAGGGGTTTTCGCTGGGTTTCAATAGTGTGGTCCCGCGGCGGAACAAGGGCAGTTCGCTTCTCGAATAACCAAAAACCAACGGGTGACTCAGGTCCGCCACCGAGGAAACGATGGCGCCGCCGATGACCTGTTTTGCTTTGTCATCGGCAAAATCGGAGTAGGCGCGGGGTTCCAGGGGCTGCTCTTCAAGCGGCATGTCCTCTTCGGCCTGGCATTTGTCCTGTGGATGTTCATAGCACAAACCTTCGGCCCAGGTGGAAGCCCGGTTGATCGCTACCAGGATGCCGCCATCCTTGATCCAACGGGCGATCATCGACTTATTGCCGTTGGTCAGTTCATCGTAGTCCCCATCGGCCATCAGCAGGTGTGTGTAATCCCAGAGATTAATATCCCCCAGGTTTTGCAGATTGACCATGGTCGTGGGTATACGCAGGCGGTGATCCAGCACAAACCACTGCGCGCCGACGCCATAGGAAGAAGTTCCTGAACCTGCCAGCAACAGGGGGTTGATGGGTTTAATAATCTCGAAGTGCTTGGAGCCGAGGTCAGGCCCGGCAACCGTCAAAGTGCTGTTCAGGCTTCTGATCTCAACGCCATCGAGCGCTGCCTGTCTCAGGATATCCTGGTTGGTTTCGAGAGCGTCCTCTGCCTGGATGCCGGTCTGGATAATCAGTGTGCCGCGAGCGAAGGATAGCAGTCCGTTGGTGGTCTGTGCCGAGAAGGGTTTAAGCGCGGTGCGCACCTTGACGCCGGCTGCCAGAAGTTCCTGCAACATGGCGGGAGCGCTGAGCTGATTCCATGGAATGGCCCAGGCGACCGCTTCCGCGACAGGAGCAAAGCCTTCACTGGACTGAGTTTCGGTCTTTGCGCGAGGAAGCTGAGTGACGGTGGCAAAGGGCAGGTTGTAAGCCAGCGGCATGGTCCAGGCGGATACATCGTAGAACGTATTGTCCTGGAAACGCGTTCTTTGCTCCATGATCGCTTCCAGTAATCCGAATTGTTTTTGCCGGGCAGGGATGATCCAGCCATGCCCCGGCTGGAATTCGAATCCTCCCGCTCGGACAGCCTGGTCCAGCGCCTGATATTCGATCTGGTGCAGCTCGAGGATATCCAGGAACTCTTCGGCCCTTGCCGGGTCGCCATCGTCACCTACAACCCAGCCGGCATAGTTCCTGGAGCCGGCACGGTCGAGCATGTCTTCATGAAATCCAGCCTGGTAGGTTTTCAGGCGGTCGCGCATGGACCAGGCGCCTTCGAGTGTGGAAAGCGACATTCTCAGCTGGTTGGCAACCGCCATTTTGAACGTTTCAGTGCCATTGGTAGTCGCCAGTTCCTGGCCCCGGATGGCTTTTTGCTCAAACAAAATACCAATGCTGCCGTTGATGTCCGGGTAGGTCGAACCCTTGCCATAGTAAAAATCGTCATAGGCGTCCTCGGTGAAGTGGGGCTGGCC
Source organism: Lysobacterales bacterium (assembly GCA_029859645.1). Classification (GTDB taxonomy): domain Bacteria; phylum Pseudomonadota; class Gammaproteobacteria; order Xanthomonadales; family SZUA-36; genus JAHEFT01. The sequence goes on from JAOUCS010000012.1 coordinate 19,054, forward strand.
GGCCTGGTCCATGGCGCGCGAATGATACTGGGCCAGTTCCCGTGTCAGCGCCAGGTTTTCTTCAGGCGTCAATGGGTTCTGCCGCGAGGGGACGCCGGGTTGGAAAAAGAAGCCGGGGTAGCCGCCTTGCTCATGATGATCGGTCAGCACATGGGGCAGCCAGCGGTGGTATTCGACGATCCTGGCGCGTGATTCAGGGTGGACCAGCGGCAACCAGTCGCGGTTCAGGTCAAACAGGTAATGATTGGTGCGCCCGCCCGGCCAGTCCTGTTGATGCTGGCGGGTGACCGGGTCGGCCACCGGCATCTTACCGGCATTGCTGTTGGCCCAGGTCGCAAAGCGGTTGAGGCCATCGGGATTGATGCTCGGATCTACCAGAATGACACTCTCATTGAGCAGGTTCCGAACATGGTCGGAACGTGAAGACGCAAGGTAATAAGCAGCAAGCATTGATGCATTGCTGCCACTGGGTTCATCACCATGGACGCTGTAACCCAGCCAGACGACCAGTGGCCCGCCCCCATCGAGGTGTTGCTGGCGTAGAGCCTCGAGTTGCTGCTGATTGTCTTCACTGGTAATGGTCAGCTGCAACAGGGGCCGCTGTTCATGGGTATGACCAATGACCTTGATGGAGACCCTGGGAGATGCGGCGGCCAGTGTTCGCATGTAGTAGACCAACTGGTCGTGACTGACGTGCCAGTCACCCACTCCCCAACCGAGAACGGATTCAGGTGTCGGGATCGCGGGATCGGGGTCTGCGTCGGGTGGCAGGTATTCCTGCGCGGTTCTCGCGCTCAGTTGCGTAACAATCAGTAATAGCGCCAATCCGGCAATCAGTCTCATAAGGGGTTCCTTTCGTGCAAGCTGGTTATTCTATGAGATACTGCGGCGAAATTCTCCGGTGAATTCATGCCAGAGGTCGAAATTTCACGGTGCTATTCATGAGAACGTTAAAAAAACTCTGCAGTCTGCTGATTCTGATCGCCGCAACGCCGGTGTTTGCCGCCGATGATCTGTCGGCAAAGCTTTCGCAAATAAGCTTACCACCGGGGTTTGAAATCAGTATCTATGCCGAGGGTGTCGAGAATGCGCGACAGTTGGCACTGGGTGACCGTGGCACGGTTTTCACGGGCTCCAGAAAAGCGGGTGTGGTGCATGCCGTGGTCGATCAGAACGGCGATCATGTAGCGGACAGAGTCTACCTGATCGACAAGGATTTGAAATTGCCTTCAGGTATCGAGTTCCGGTTCGGTTCGCTGTATGTCGGGGCGCTCGACCGGATACTGAGGTATGACGACATTGAAAGCTGGCTGGATCAACCACCGGAGCCGGACGTTGTTACCGGGAATTTTCCCGATAAAACTCATCATGGCTGGAAATACCTGCGGTTTGGACCGGACGATATGCTGTACGTGCCGGTGGGTGCTCCCTGCAACATCTGTGACCAGCCGGGATTTGCCCAGATCCGGCGGATCATGGCGGATGGCAGTGGCATGGAAACCTATGCTGAGGGTGTCAGAAATAGCGTCGGCCTGGCGTTCCACCCGCAAACCAAGCAGCTCTGGTTCACTGATAACGGACGCGACCTGATGGGTGATGACATGCCGGGTGATGAGCTCAACCATGCGCCGCGAGCGGGCATGCATTTCGGCTACCCATGGTGTCACCAGGGTGACACGCGCGACCCGGAATTCGGCGAAGGCAAATCCTGCAGCGATTACACCGCGCCGGCGCTCACGCTGGGTGCGCACGTTGCCGCGCTGGGCCTGACTTTCTACACCGGCAGCATGTTTCCCGAATCGTACCGTAACCAGTTATTCATCGCGCAGCATGGTTCCTGGAACCGGAGTGAGAAGGTCGGATACGATATTTTGCTGGTGAAATTGGATGACAATGGACAGGTTTCCGGCAGCGAAGTTTTTGCCAGTGGCTGGCTGCAGGGCCAGGACAACTGGGGGCGGCCCAACGATGTAATGCAAATGCCGGATGGATCTCTGCTGGTTTCAGATGATCAGGCAGGTGCTATTTACCGGATCTCCTGGACCGGGGAGGCGCCGGCACCGTGAGCCTGGTGCAGTTGATTGTCCTGGCCCTGATTCAGGGCTTGACGGAATACCTGCCTGTTTCCAGTTCTGCGCACCTGATCCTCGGCAGCATGGTGCTTGGCTGGCCTGACCAGGGGCTGGTCATTGACACGGCAACCCACCTGGGAACCCTGCTCGCCGTATTGGTTTACTTCCGGCGGGATTTGATCGACATGGCGATGGCCTGGCTCAGGCCGGTAGAGAAACCGGCTGACCGGCTGCATCGCAATATGGCCATGTATCTTGTATTGGCCAGTATCCCCGTGCTGCTGGTCGGCGGTCTTGCGCACCAGTGGATCGAGCTCTGGTTGCGTGACATGCGCGTCGTGGCCTGGAGCACCCTGTTTTTTGGTGTGCTGCTGGGTGTCGCTCACCTGAAAGGACCGCAACAGAAAGAACTGGATGATTTCAGCCTGAAAAGCGCCCTGCTGGTTGGCCTGGCCCAGGCCCTGGCGCTGATTCCCGGAACTTCCCGCTCCGGGATCACCATAACAGCGGCCCGTTTCCTCGGGTTTTCGGCGGATGCGGCTGCCCGGTTTTCGTTTCTCCTGGCCATACCCGTGGTTGCCGCTGCTGGGCTCTATAGCGCTTTGAAAATTGCCAATGGTGATTCAAACGTCGAGTGGTCGCAGTTTTTCATCGCGGTGAGTGTCTCGGGTGTTGCTGGCTGGGTTTGTATTGCGGCCTTCCTGGCCTTGATGAAGCGCGTTGGGCTGATGCCTTTCGTCGTCTATCGCCTGGTGCTCGGCTTACTGCTGCTCTGGTTGATCAGTTAACGCACCAGATTGGGGCGTAAATCCAATGAATACGCACCCAAACGGTGCGTTCATGTTACACTCTCCCATGGTGTTAAATGAGAGGGTTCATCAGGTCTCTTTATCTTCGTCGAAACCGGGGCTTTCTACAGTCAATATGCAGCTAATGTCCTTTATTCCAGCGGAGTGGGTTTAGCTCTTTATTGGCATGACTTCTGCATATATATCCTGACCCAATTTGGAACACCACCATAGGAAGCAGAGTAATGAGCACTGAAAAAATTCTGAAAACACTGGAAGAAAAGAAATTCAAATTTGTCGACCTCAGGTTTTGTGACACCCTGGGCAAGGAACAGCACGTCAGCCTGCCGATAGGCGCGGTCGATGAAGATTTGTTCGAAGAAGGAAAAATGTTTGACGGTTCATCCATTTCGGGTTGGAAGGGGATCAATGAGTCCGACATGGTGCTGATGCCGGACCTCTCGACCGCGGTCAAAGACCCCTTCGCAGAGCATAAGACCATGATCATCCGTTGCGATGTGCTCGAACCGAATACGATGGAAGGCTACAACCGTTGTCCTCGTTCGCTGGCCAAGCGCGCAGAGGCATACCTGAAGTCCAGCGGAATTGCAGATACCGCCTTCTTTGGACCTGAACCGGAATTTTTTATTTTCGATGATGTGCGGTTCGACGTTGATATGCACGGCTGTTCCTACCGCGTCGACTCGGAAGAAGGCGCCTGGAACACCGGTGCTGAATACGAAGGTGGCAACATCGGTCACCGTCCTGGCGTGAAAGGCGGTTACTTCCCGGTGCCGCCGGTCGACTCTTTGCACGACATCCGTGCCGAGATGTGCCTGATCATGGAAAAGATGGGTATCGAAGTTGAAGTGCACCATCACGAGGTCGGCACGGCTGGACAGTGTGAGATCGGTACCCGGTTCGCTACGCTCGTGGAGAAAGCCGATGAGTTGCTGACCCTCAAGTACGTGGTGCATAACGTGGCGCACGCTGTTGGTAAAACAGCAACATTCATGCCCAAGCCCCTGGTGGGAGACAACGGCTCAGGCATGCACGTGCATCAGTCCATAGCCAAGGACGGAACGAACCTGATGACCGGCGACGGTTATGGCGGGCTGTCAGAAACTGCATTCCACTACATTGGGGGCATCTTCAAACACGCCAAGGCCATCAATGCCTTTGCCAATGCCTCGACCAACAGCTACAAACGACTGGTGCCGGGGTTCGAAGCTCCCGTCATGCTGGCCTACTCGGCCCGTAACCGATCTGCTTCCTGCCGCATTCCGTTTGTCAGCAATCCCAAAGCGCGCCGCATTGAAGTGCGTTTTGGTGATCCCGCGGGGAACGGTTACCTGACCTTCGCGGCCATGTTGATGGCCGGGCTGGACGGGATCAAGAACAAGATCGATCCGGGCCCGCCGATGGACAAGGACCTCTACGACCTGCCGCCGGAGGAAGAAAAACTGATTCCAACCGTCTGTGCATCACTGGACGAGGCGCTGGCGGCACTGGACGAGGACCGGGAGTTCCTGAAGGCTGGTGGTGTATTCGATGATGACCTGATCGATGGATATATCGCGCTTAAAATGGAGGAAGTCACCCGGTTCCGGATGAGCACGCACCCGGTCGAGTTCGATATGTATTATTCTTTGTAACAGGCCAGGGCGAAAAGGATCCTTTGTTTTTGGTCATGCCCCGGCTAGCTGTGAAGCCCCGCATCATTGCGGGGCGGATGAGTAAATTGCACATTGAAAGGAGCATGGAAATGAACAAAGGACTGATCAGTGTATGGGTTGTCACCCTGCTGTTGTTACTGCCAACTCTGGGCTGGCCGGAGGGCCAGATTTACAAGGTGGTCGACAAGGACGGTAACGTCACTTTTACCGACCAGAGGCCGTCGGGAGATGCAGAACCGATGGATTTGCCGCCACTCTCGGTCATCGAATCTGATCTGCCGCCGCCCAGCACTTCAGCTGCCGGGGCGGATGATGCCGAAACTGACGCGCCGCCGACCCCCAGGGAACTGCGAAGGCAATTCCGGGATTTCAGCATCACCCAGCCACTGCAGGAAGAAACGTTCTGGGGCACTGAGAACACGGTGGTCGTGGCGTGGGGCAGTTCCAATGAAATCCCACCCGAATTGAGCGTGATGCTGTACGTTAATGGCGAAGGCCAAAAGGCTTCCGGCCAGGGTTCGGTAACGCTCACGCTGGACCGGGGCGAACACCAGGTCTATGCGGAATTACGTGACCAACGCAATCGCAGGATCGTAACCAGCCCGACCGTCACTTTTTTCATCAAGCAACACTCAGCCAACTTCAGGCGGCCGGGAATTGGGATGCGCAACGGCACACCCTGATGCCTGAGTTTTCCGGCTGCGAAGAGGAACCCGCAGACAGCCGTCTGCTGGACCAGTTGACTACCGGTTTGGTAAGGCTGGATCGGCAGGGAAAAGTGGCGTTGATGAACAGTGCCGCCGAACACTGTCTGCTGGTCAGCAGGGATAGGGCGAAAGGCGCCCGCTTGCGTGATTTGGGGGTGATGCCGGAGGAACTGCTGATGGCTGTTGTCCGGGGTCCCCAGGGTGATGAAAGCCTTCGCCTGCACGAGTTAAAACTGGGCGGTGGATGGTTCGACTGCACTATTCGCGGCCTGGAAAATGAGGGTGTTTTACTGGAATTCCATAGCCTGGAATGGGAACGAAGACGGCTGAGATTGCAACAGCGGGAAGTACAGACCGGGATGCTTGAATTGCTGAGCAGAAACCTCGGCCACGAGGTCAGAAACCCGTTAGGAGGTATTCGCGGGGCAGCACAGATGCTGGCCGATGAACTGGAGACAGGTGAATTGTCGACATTGGCGCGGCTGATCATGCGGGAGTCTGACCGAATCGATGAGCTGATTGAAAGCTTCGGACAGCCTGAACTCGACCGTCAGCCACTGGATTTGTACCCATTGCTGGACGAAGCGTTGGACCTTTTGGTAGCGGAATTTCGCGAGTCGGTAAGCGTTGAGCGGGATTACGACCCCAGCATTCCGCCGATCCAGGGAGACCGGTCGGCGATCCGCCGGGTAGTGCTTAACCTGTTGCGAAACGCGTGCCAGGCCGGCGCCACTGAAGTGTTAATCAAAACCCGGGTGGAGCACAGCAGTGCATTGATGCAGTCAGGGCCGGGCAGCGTCATTCGGCTGGATGTTATGGACAACGGTCCGGGGGTTTCTGAGTCGCTGCAGCCGTTACTGTTTCTGCCGTTCGTTACCGGCCGCAGAGATGGCACCGGGCTTGGGCTTGCGTTATCGCAGCAGATTGCATCCGCGCACGGTGGACTGCTGACTTTCGAAGCGCTGGATCAGGGCAGCCTGTTCACACTTTACTTGCCGTTTACAAACGGCACAGGAAGCAATCATGAAGGTGAATTACATTGAGTGAACGCGCAGATATCTGGGTTGTTGATGACGATGAAGCTATCCGGTTTGTCCTTAAAAGGGCACTCCAGAGAAAGGGCTATGGCGTCAGGTGCTTTGATAGTGTCTCCTCCATTACCGAGTCCCTTCAACGCAACTGTCCTGCAGCGATCCTGACTGATATCCGCTTGCCTGACGCCGACGGTCTCAGCGTGGTAGACACGCTGGATACACTGGGATTAGATATACCGGTTATTGCAATGACTGCATTTTCTGACCTCGACCAGGCGGTCAGCGCATTTCGCAAAGGCGTGTTCGAGTACCTGCCGAAGCCGTTCGACCTGGAGCAGGTCATTTCGGTGATTGAGCGAGCGCTGGCGACCGGCGAAGCGATTCCCAGGGAGCAGGAAGAAGAAGCCGGTGGCAGGCTGCTGGGTGAGTCACAGGCCATGCAGGAAGTGTTTCGTACCATCGGCCGTCTGTCCCGCTCCGATATCAGTGTTCTGATTACTGGTGAGACCGGCAGCGGCAAGGAAGTCGTCGCTCGGGTTCTTCATCAGCACAGCCCCCGCTCGGAAGGGCCATTCGTCGCGATCAACACGGCAGCCATTCCGGCGGAACTGCTGGAATCCGAGCTGTTCGGACATGAAAAGGGTGCTTTCACGGGCGCCCACTCGCGCCGCGTGGGGCGGTTCGAGGAAGCCGCGGGCGGGACACTCTTCCTGGACGAGATAGGAGACATGCCGCTTGCTCTGCAAACGCGGCTGTTACGCGTTCTGGCCGAGGGAGATTATTACCGGGTGGGCGGACGCGACCTGTTGCGGGCCGACGCGCGGATCATTACCGCCACGCATCAGGACCTCGAAGAAAAAGTCCGCTCCGGCAGTTTCCGGGAAGATCTTTACCATCGGCTCAATGTCATCAACATCGCTTTACCGCCACTGCGTGACCGGGCAGAGGACATCGCCATCCTGGCGCGGCGATTCCTGGTACAGGTGGCGAGTGAACTGGGCCTGGAAGTCAAACAGTTACGCCCCGAGACTATCGCGGTGCTGGAAAGTTACGCCTGGCCGGGAAATGTCCGGCAGTTGCTGAATCTCTGTCGTCAACTGTGCGTGATGGCTCCGGGAGAGCAGATTTTCCCCGATGATCTCCCTGCAGACTTGTTTTCAAGGGAGAATTCTTCGCGCGAGGACAGCGCCTGGTCCGAATCCCTGCGACGCTGGGCTGCTCGGGAACTGGTGGCAGGCAGTACCGAGCTGTTCGGCCGTGCCCAGGAGGAACTGGAGCGGGTGTTGATTGACTGTGCACTGGACCAGACCGGCGGGCAGCGGCAGAAAGCAGCCGAATTACTCGGCCTGGGCCGCAACACGCTGACTCGCAAGTTACAGAAATTTGACCTGCAGCGTGATCGCGACGAATTACTGGATCGTCAGGCAGCCGCTGGCGGCACCTGAAGCCAGAAGGTTACAGGTCCATCGTTGACCAGCTGAACCTGCATGTCAGCACCGAAGACACCGGTCTGAACCCCTTCGATGCCGTCGCGGGCGAGCGCTACAAAATAGTCGAACAGGCGAGCTCCTTCGGCTGGCGGGGCGGCAGGTGTAAAGCTGGGGCGGTTGCCGCTGTTGGTGTCCGCCGCCAGGGTGAATTGAGGTACCAGCAAAAGTTGCCCCCCTGATTGCACCAGGTTCAGATTCATGCGGCCGGTTTCGTCCGGAAAAATGCGATAGGCCAACAAGCGCTGCAGCAAGCGGTCTGCCTGGATTTCTGAATCCCCACGTTCAACGCCGATCAATGCCAGTATGCCCCTGGAAATATGCCCCTCGATATTTCCGTTAACAATGACAGCCGCTTCGGCTACTCTCTGTATCAATGCAATCATGACGGTCATTCTATCCAAAAGATGATTTATGCAGCCAAATTCATTTTGTGGCTTCTCAGCCGGATGCCAGCGGGCATGCCGTTCTGGTTGTCCGGCAAAGGGGCAGGCTTGTGGATGCGGCTATCTCCGGTCAAGCGGCACACTGCCGAGCGAAACCTGGAACGTTGTTATCCCGGAATATCGCTGGAGGAACGAGATCGCCTGGTGCATGACAGTTTCCGGCATTACCTTTGCGCCATCCTGGAGACCGGGCGCAACTGGTACTGGCCGCTGGAAAAACTGCAATCCCTGTGTGACGGTATCGTCAACGAAGAATTGATCTGGGACAGTCTGAAGACAGGTCGGGGTGGGGTAGCGCTGGCCCCGCATTTCGGGGCCTGGGAGTACCTAGGCATGTTTCTCCAGGGTATTCCGGATATCGCTATTTTGTATAAGCCGCCGTCGAACCCGGGCCTGGAGAAAGCTTTGTTGTCGCGCCGTCGCCGCGGGGGTGGGGCGCTGATACCGGCCACGGCGACCGGGCTGCGTAAACTTTATGCGCATATTCGCGCCGGCAAGGGCGCCGGGATACTGCCGGATCAACAGCCGTCTGCCGGACAAGGCAAGTTTGCGCCCTTTTTTGGCAACCAGGCGCTCACCGGCGTGCTGGTGCCAAGGCTGGTGCAGCGGACCAACTGTGTGGTTGTGGCGACGGTCTGTGAGCGCCTGGAGGGTGGACGTTACCGGGTTCACATGCTGGCAGTCGATGACGACATTTATTCCCGGGATATCGAAACTTCGCTGGCTGCGATGAATCGCGCGATCGAGCAATGTATCGCCATCGATCCGGCGCAATATTTGTGGAGTTACAGACGTTTCAAGACGCAGCCGGAAGGCGCAGAACCGTTCTACGATTCCCGCTGATCAGTCCCTCCAGAAGGCGGGTGTCAGCAGCACCAGCAGCGTGTAGATCTCCAGCCTTCCCATCAGCATGGCGATGCTCAGGATAATCTTGGCCGGATCGCTCAATCCCGCGTAATTGGGTCCTACTTTGCCCAGTGCCGGGCCCAGGTTCGTGATGCACGCGGCTACGGCCGAGTAGGCGGTTTCCGAGTCCAGGCCGGTTGCGGTCAGCAGGATGGTCATGACCGCGAAACTTGCGATGTAGAGAAAAAAGAAACCCCACACGGCGCTGATCACGGTATCGGAAGTTTTCTGACCACCTATTTTCACCGGGATGATGGCATGGGGGTGAATCAGTCTCTGGATTTCCCGAACGGACTGGCGGTAGAGCAGAATGACGCGAATCACTTTCATGCCACCGGCAGTGCTGCCGGCGCAGCCGCCAATAAAAGCAATCAGGATCAGCATCACGGGCAGGAACCCTGGCCAGGTATAAAATGGCGCGGTGGTGAAGCCGGTCGTCGTCATGGCAGAGACCACCTGGAAAATACCATATCGAAACGATAACGCCAGTGTTTCATAGGTACCGGTCAGGTAAAGTGCAAAGCTGACCAGGATGGCGAACCCAAGCAGCAGCGAGGCATACACCTTGAGCTCAGGGTCCAGGAAATAGGGTTGTGCACTGGCGCGCCGCCAGGCTGTGAAATGAAGGGCGAAGTTAATTCCCGCAATGGCCATGAACACGATGGCAACGATTTCCACCGTCGGATTGTTCCAGTAGGCCAGGCTGTCGTTATGGGTAGAAAATCCACCGATCGCCACGGTGCTGAATGCGTGTCCGAATGCGTCGAACAGTTTCATACCGGCCAACCAGTAGGCGAAAATACAGGTAATCGTGATACCGACATAGATGAGCCACAAGGCTTTTGCGGTCTCGGTGATTCGCGGCGTCAGCTTGGCGTCCTTCATCGGCCCCGGGGTTTCGGCCCGGTACAATTGCATGCCGCCGATGCGCAGCATCGGCAGGACGGCGACAGCAAGAACGATGATACCCATGCCGCCCAGCCATTGAAGTTGCTGGCGGTAATACAGCACGGCCCTGGGCAGCGCATCGATATCGGTGACGATGGTTGCGCCCGTGGTTGTCAGCCCGGACATCGACTCGAAAACCGCATCGACATAGCTCAGGTCTGGTGAGCTCAGCAGTACGAAGGGCAAGGCACCGACCAGCACCAGCACCAGCCAGGCGCTGACCACGATCAGAAACCCGTCCCGTAATCGCAGTTCCTGGTGAGCGTTTCTTACCGGGAAGTAAATCAGCAGGCCCAACGCCAGCAGGCTGGCGGCGCTGACCAGGAACAGGCCGGCGGTTCCATCGGTATAGAACAGCGAAACCAGCACTGGTGGCAGCATCATCAGGCTGGATCCGGCAAGCAGGAAACCGATGACCCTTTGGACGGCAGAGAAGCCCATTAACGCCTCATATGAAAATTGCACCGACCTGGAAAAGACGCTCGACCGATGCAATCTGGCGCTTGTCCGGGACGAACAGGATGACGTGATCGTTCTCAAGAATCACCGTATCGTGGTGCGCAATAATGACATCTTCACCCCTCACGACGGCAGGGATCGTGGTGCCGGCCGGCAGTTCAATATCTTCGATGGCCCTGCCGACCACTTTTGAACTTCGCTTGTCGCCCAGCGCGACAGCCTCAATGGCTTCCGCTGCACCTTTTCTGAGAGAGTGGATCCGCACCATGTTGCCGCGCCGGATATGTGTCAGCAAAGCGCCGATCGTGATCTGCTGAGGTGATACCGCGATATCGATAGCGCTGGACTCTACCAGGTCGACATAAGCGGGCCGGTTGATAATGGCTATGACTTTTTCCGCTCCCATGCGCTTGGCAAGCATCGAGGACAGAATATTCGCTTCATCGTCATTGGTCAGCACGCAGTAGACATCGGTGGTGTCGATCGCTTCTTCCCGCAGCAACTCCTCGTCGGCGCAATCTCCCACCAAAACGATGGCTTTCTCCAGGTTTTCGGCGATCTCCTCTGCACGCTGGTGGCTGCGCTCGATAATTTTCACATGGTGATTACGTTCCAACTGCCTGGCCAGGTTACTGCCAATATTGCCGCCACCTGCCAGGATGATTCGCCTGACGGGATTATCGAGTGGCCGCAGTTCCTTCATCATGGTCCGGATGTTTTTCTGCGCAGCCAGGAAGAAAACCGTGTCGTTTTCTTCGATAACCGTCAACCCGTCAGGAATGATGGTTTTGTCCTGCCGGTAAATCGCCGCGATCCGGGCTTCCGCGCCGGCCGGCATGTGGTGCCTGAGCGTGTGCAGCCTGTGCCCCACCAGGGGGCTGCCTGCGTAAGCCTGCGTAGCAACCAGCTGTGCACGGCCATCTGCGAAGTCCAGTACCTGCAGTGCGCCGGGGTACTCGATCAGGCGCGCGATATACTGTGTCACCAGGGTTTCCGGGCTGATCAGAACGTCGACAGGACAATGTTCGCGTTCGAACAGCTTGGTATTATCGATGTAGTCGGAAGAGCGGATACGGGCAATCCGTGTCGGCGTGTTGTACAAGGTGTAGGCCACCTGGCAGGCAGTCATGTTGACTTCGTCGCTGCTGGTCAGGGCGATGATCAGGTCGGCGTCTTCTATACCCGCGCGCACCAGCACGGTCGGGTGAGAGGCGAAGCCGATGACTCCCCGGATGTCCAGGCGGTCCTGGAGATCCTTCAGGTGCGTAGCATTGGTGTCCACTACGGTGATGTCGTTTTCCTCGCTGGAAAGGCTGTGAGCGACGGTTGAGCCCACCTGTCCTGCGCCCAGGATGACGATTTTCATTTTTGACCCCCACCGGAAGTCGCCGCGGTTTTCGGGTCAACTCCCAGGGCCCGCAGCTTCCGATAAAGATGGGTTCGTTCCATGCCCACGGATTCTGCCAGCCGACCCACACTGCCGCCGGCTTCCTTCAGCTTGTATACCAGGTATTCCCGTTCGAATTGCTCTCGGGCTTCCCTCAGCGGCAGATCAAAAAACGGCGGGTGAGATGCGCCAGCAGAACCAGTGGCTGGCGGATTTTGCTGCAATGCTTCTTCCACTTCGGCTACCGATACTTCACCCTCGCCACCCAGCACCAGCAGGCGCTGGACCAGGTTTCTTAATTCCCGGATATTTCCCGGCCAGGGGTGATTTCGCAAACGGTTCTGGGCTGCGACCGAGAAAGGCCGATAGGGTAAGTCCTGTTGATTGGGAAACATTTCAGCATAGAATCTGACCAGTTCCGGTACGTCATCAGGACGGTCCCTGAGCGGAGGAACCTGCAACGGTAAGACATTCAGCCGGAAATAAAGCTGCTGCAGGAGATCATCGTCCCGCGCCAGTTCGAGCATGTTGACACTGCCACTGGCGATCAGCCTGCAGTCCAGCGTCCGGGAGTCAGCTTCGAGCATTTGCCCCAGGGCTTTCAGGGCGTCATCCGGCAGGTCCTGCAGTTCGGGAATGAAAAGTGAGCCTTGAGAGGCTTTTTCAATGAGCTCGTTCAGGTAGTCCCTGGCGCCGCCTGCAACGAGAGCGCCGTGATCCAGCACCACAAATGCCCCCTCCAACTTGCCCTGGTCGTGGATAAAGCGGGCCAGGTTTTCACGGCCACTGCCTTTCTCACCAGAGATCAGCGCAGGAAGTTGGCGTTGTGCTGCCTGCTCAGCCTTGCTGCGCAGTACTTGCATCAACGCGCTGCTGCCGATCGGTTCACTGGAGTGTGTCGCTTGCGACGCAGTCGTTTTTGCGCCTTTTTTGTCCGCTTCCAGCGCCTGATTTACGATCGACAGGAGTTTTGCCAGTGAAATGGGTTTCTGAACGAAATCGTGCGCTCCCAGGCGTGTCGCCTCGATAGCAGTTTCCAGTGTGCCATGCCCCGACATGATGATGATCGGACATTCCAGGCCGCCACCCGATGACCATTCCCTCAACAGCGTGATTCCATCGACATCCGGCATCCAGATATCGAGTAGCACCAGGTCAGGAGTGCTGGCGGTAAATTGCATGCGCGCTGCTTCGCCGTTTTTGGCGATTGACACCCGGTGTCCTTCATCTTCAAGGATATCCCGCACCAGTTCGCGGATATCGGGTTCATCGTCAACGACTAGAATGTGTGCCTGGGTCATATTCAATGGCCTGTTGCTTTCGCGCAACAGCTTACTCCACGGGCAGCCTGATGAGAACCCTGGCGCCACCTGCCGATGGATTTGATATCTCTATTTTTCCGCCATGCTCGGAAACGATTTTTTTGCAGATGGCCAGGCCAAGGCCGCTGCCTCTGGCCTTATTGCTGATATAGGGCTCGAATGGCTGGTTCAGAACCCTGTCCGGGAAGCCAGGTCCATCGTCGCTCACTTCCAGTTCCAGCCAGGTTCTTCCATCCTGCTGGTGGGCCATGCTGCTGATGGAGATGGAGGCGACCCCTGCCGTCTTCGCCTCCTGCGAATTGCGGATCAGGTTATGTAATAGCTGGCGTATCCGCCCGCCATCAGCCTGGAGTCCCGCAGGATTTTCGCACAGCTGCAAATCAAACCTGAGGTTGGAGTCGCCCTGCTGGTAGAGGGCGACGACTTCGTTCAATAACCCCATGAGATCGAGCGGTTTCAGGCTCAATTCCGGTTCCTGGGCATAGTCACCGAAAGCGTCGACCAGCTTTCGCAGGGCCTCCACCTGGGCAACGATGGTGCCCGATGCCTTGTCAAGCATCGCACTGTCGTCCGCATCCAGTTTGTTCGCAAGTTTCATGTGCAATCGTTCTGCCGCCAGTCGAATGGGCGTCAGGGGATTCTTTACTTCGTGTGCCAGGCGCCGCGCCACTTCTGCCCAGGCAGCGTCTCTTTGGGCCTGGTTCAGAATGGTCACGTCGTCAAATACGATGACGTAGCCGTCTTCAGCCTGCTCACCGGGCAGTGACAGCATCGGCAGACGCGAGCCACGCAGTAGCAGGACCAGCGGTGTGCCTGGGCGCTCGATCCTGATTTCCTGCTGCCATTGAGACCGGCCTGTTCGAATCTGGCGTGTTATCTCATCGGTAAAACCGGACAGGAACGGGGCGTCAATCAACAGGTTCTTCAATGGCTGCCCGCCAGGCGCCGCGCTCTCCAGGCTGAGGCTGAACGATTCCGGTAAGCCCAGGATCTGCTTGCTCGCGGCATTGCCGGTGATGACCCGGCAATCATGGTCCAGCGTCAGCACGCCTGACGAGAGATTACCCAGCACGGTTTCAAGGTATTCCCCCTGGGCTTGCAGTTCTGCCCTGCTTTCCTCTGCTTCGAAGCTCGCTTTTTTCAGGGCCTGGGTCATCTGGTTGAAGGACTCCACCAGAAAGCCGATTTCATCACGTTGGCCGGCTGCAACTTCCTTGCCGAAATCACCTGCGGCGACTTCACGGGTCGCAGTCGAAAGAGAAGACAGTGGCGCCACCATTCTGCGCGCCGCATTCAGGGCCGCCAGGATCGCCAGCAAAATGGTCAGCATCAGTACCAGGGTCAGCACCAGCAGAAAACTCTGCTTTAGCGACTGCCTGAGATAGCTCACGTTCTGATACCTGTGGTATTCCTGCTCGATGGACCCGGTCAGCGTGGTGATATCTGGTGGTAGAGGATAGATGGCTTGCAGAAAACGGGGGGACGTACCGGGGTAGGGTGCAGGCATCAACTGTATGACCCGGATTTGCAGGCCGCCATCGGCGGTAGGCTCGGCCGCGGCATATTCCCCCTGCTGGCTTGCCTGCAGGATGGCAAAGTCATTCGGCCGCTCGGGCAGTCCCGTGAGCGCATTGATGTTGGCCGTGGCGACCAGTCTGCCGGCAGTCTCAAGGACAGACAGTTCCACCGGCCCGGCAGCACGGACACGGCTGAGTAACGCCTGCCGCAGCATTTCACCGTCTTCAGACGTTTGCGCCAGGTCGGCTGCGGTGTCCCTGAGCTGGTTTCTGACTTCCAGCGTTCGGGTATCCAGAAACTCCTGCCCCAGTTCGAGTGAATCCGCCAGCGCAGTTTCGACCTGCACATCAAACCAGCCGTCTATGGTGCTGGTCAGAAACCAGGCCGAAAAAATAAACACGATCAGTGCGGGTGGCAGGGACAAGGCCAGGAAATTGCGGACCCAGCGGGCTGCCAGCAGGGCGCCGGGCTTGCCTTGCCGGACATTCCGGGCCAGGTTGTGCAATCGCGACACGATACTCCACAACAGGATGGCGAGTGCCAGGCCGGTCACGGTCAGCACCCAGATAAAACTGTTTTCCAGCCAGGCTCCTTCCGGGCCGGTGGATTCATTCTGCGCGCTGGTCACCAGCAGCAAGGCCACCAGCAAAGCCACCAGCAGCGCCAGTGCAGGTAGCGTGC
Organism: Lysobacterales bacterium; assembly: GCA_029859645.1. GTDB lineage: Bacteria > Pseudomonadota > Gammaproteobacteria > Xanthomonadales > SZUA-36 > JAHEFT01. Next base: position 34,485 of record JAOUCS010000012.1, read on the forward strand.
GGAACAGCAGCCGCTGTATCCGGTTGCTTTTTTTTCGCTGCGTATTCATGCAGTTATCATGCCTCGGGCTGGAGTTCCAGTGGCCAGGAGGACCAGGTTGAATCATGCTGCCAGCTGGAAGAAAGGAGCACGGGCAAACGCATGGGTGGTGGCATGGATGACTGGTCCAACCGGGTTCGGGCGAGTATCTCGTAATTTCCCGAAGGCAAAGCGCCGGTGGGCAGGGAAATCCGGAGTTCTGACAGTTCGGCCAGCACGTGTCTCAGTCGAGGGTAGGTCTTGACGCTTACGCCGTCCGCAACGGTCAGCCGGTAATGGTCACTCAGGGGCAAGTAACGGATTTCATAGTGGTTTACCAGTTCCGCCACTCGTACCTGGCTGCTCGCATCCCGTAAAGTGAGTTCGATGTTGATGGTCAGGGGCACGCCATGAATCAGCGCTTCCCTTGCCTCACTGCTCAATGCGAGATCCTGTTCATAGCCAACCATCAGTTTTCCGTTGGACCAGGTGGCGTCAATTCGGGTCAGCTGGAAGCGCTGGCTGGCAGCCGGATCGGTGCATCCGGCCAGGCAGGCCAACAGCAACAGCATCGCCAGGCGTGGCCCGTCAGTGAGATTTTTTGAGCCGGGCATAGAAGAAGCCGTCCATTTCCTGGTCGCCTGGAAAAATTTGCCTGCCGTTATCCTGGTGTTCACCCCAGGAAACGTCCAGTTGCTCCGCGTGTGCATCCGGCTGCTTTTCCAGGAAAGCCTGTATTTGCGCGTTGTTTTCAAGCCTGAGTACCGAACAAGTTGCGTACAGCAGGATACCCCCGGGTGTCAGTAGAGACCATAGGCGCTGCAGTAACTTCGCCTGCAGGGTTACCGCCTCCTGCACCTGGTCCCTTGATCTGAGCCACTTGATTTCGGGGTGCCGGCGGATCACACCGGTAGCGGTGCAGGGTGCATCCAGCAGAATACGGTCAAAGAAGGACCCATCCCACCACTCGTTCGTGTCGGCCGCATCCGCGGTCACCAGCCTTTGATTCTGTGTATCCCGCAGTTGCAGACGGTCCATATTTTCTTCAACCTGGGTGAGCCGCGACTGGCTTCGATCGATCACTGTCAGTTTCACGCCGGGTTCCTTTTCCAGGATGTGGCAGGTTTTGCCACCCGGTGCGGCGCATGCATCCAGCACGGCATGGTGACCCTGGATGTCCAGCAAACCTGCCGCCAACTGGGCAGCAGGGTCCTGTACTGAAAACCGCCCTTTTTCGAATCCGGGGAGCCGGGTCACGGCAGCCGCCGGGCTTACCTTGACGGCATCTTCCAGCGTAACGTGGCGATCGACGTCGAAGCCTGCAGCCGAAAGATCATTTATCGTTTCAGTGGCATCGCAGCGCCGGTTCAGCCTCAACCACAAGGCGCCTGGCTGTTGATTGGCGCGCGCTATTTGTTGCCAGTGCTCCGGCCAGTCGTGTTTCAGGGAGTCAAGCAGCCAGCCGGGATGAGCAAAGCGTTCTTCGCGCTGATCCAGCAGACGGATCAGTTCAGTCTTCTCACGCTGAAAACGTCGCAGTACCGCGTTGATGACCGGTACCGCCCAGGCTTTTTTTAACTTCTTCGCACATTCTGCTGTTGCATGGGTGGCTGCGTGATCTGCGCCGCCGTCCTGCCACAACTGGTAAAGACCAATCAGGATGAGACGTTGGATATCCCGGTCTTTGCGGCGCAGAGGCTTGCGCAACAATTTGCCGGAGAGCCACTCCAATGCAGTCAGCCAGCGTAATACACCGTAACTGAGATGCATTGCGAAGGCGCGGTCTCTGGCGCTTTGCACGCGGCTGTCGCTGTCCGCTTCGGCCAGGCTCTTATGGCTATCCAGCACTTCTGACAGGATGGCCAGCGTAGCCAGTCTCGCATTATCGAAAGATGACTTGCTCAACTCACGTGACCCAGCCGGTCCGGCAGCGTTACAGCGTTGAGGAAATCGGCTGCGCTCATGCGCCGCTTGCCAGGCCGCTGTAATTCAAGCAGACGCAATACGCACTTGCCGGTGGCTATCTGGATGCCTTCGGCGCCTTTCTTCAACACCGTGCCGGGTGCACATTGATGGGTTTCTTCCATGATTTCAGCCTTCCAGATTCGGGTTCTTTCCGCTCCCATCATGCACCAGCTGACCGGCCAGGGGTTGAATGCCCTTATCTGGCGTTCCAGCGCAGCAGCGGATGCGGACCAGTCGATCTGTGCTTCCGCCTTGTCAAGCTTGCGCGCGTAAGTCACGCCCTGTTTTGGCTGTGGCGTTGTGGGCAGGGATTGTCCGCGGGCCAGCGCTCGAACGCATTGCAACAGCGTGGTGGCCCCCAATTCAGCCAGTTTGTCATGCAGGCTGCCGCCGCTCTCATCATCCGCCAGTGGAATACGCTCACACTTCAATAACGCCCCGGTGTCCAGTCCTTCGTCCATTTGCATGATGCAAACGCCCGATTCTGGATCTCCAGCCTCGATCGCGCGTTGCACGGGCGCGGCGCCCCGCCAGCGCGGCAGCAGCGAAGCGTGGATATTCCAGCAGCCGAACTTTGGGATCTGCAGGATATTTGCCGGCAGGATCAAACCGTAGGCGACAACGACCATCAGGTCTGCCCGGAACCCTGTTATGAGCCTGGCTGCGTCATTCGATCTGAGCGTTTCAGGCTGAAAAACCTCGATACCATGCTCGAGGGCGGTGCGCTTAACCGGACTGGCCTGCAGCTTTCTGCCGCGCCCTGCCGGCCGGTCCGGCTGGCTCAGTACCGCCACCGGCGCCAGCCCCTCTTCAATCAGCGCCAGCAGTGGCGGGACCGAAAAATCAGGCGTTCCCGCGAAAAGAATACGGAGGTCGTGCTGGGTAGCGTAGCGGCTCAGAGCAGGGCCTTCGATGTCTTCTGGACGGCAACTTTCCTTTGTTTTTCCAGCTTTTTGGTCACCATCCGCTGTTTCAGAGGCGACAGGTAGTCGACGAACAGTTTGCCCTGAAGGTGGTCCATTTCATGCTGCAGGCAGACCGCATGCATTCCATCCAGATCCTCTTCGAAGAAGCCGCCATCGGCATTTTGCGCGCTGATGCGGATTCTCTCCGCCCTGCTGACTTCCGCGTAAATACCCGGAACGGAAAGGCAACCCTCTTCGCAGGTTTCGGTGCCTTCCGACTCGAGGATTTCAGGGTTGATGTAGACGCGGGGGGTGTCCTGGGCCTCACTTACATCGAGGATCAGCAGCCGTTTGTGTACATTGACCTGCGTGGCTGCAAGGCCTATCCCGTCTGCCGAATACATGGTTTCAGTCATGTCTTCAATCAGGCGCTGAAGCTCGTCGTCAAACGCTTCGACCGGTTTCGCTACCGTTCTCAGACGTGGATCAGGGATTTCTAGAATTTCTAATTTGGCCATATGCTTACACGCTAAAAAAATAATTTAGATGAACTTTGCTCCGGTATTTATTATGATAGCCAATGGTGGACCCTGTTCGCCAGAGTTAAAACTGACCGCATCTGACAGATGGCTGGATGCCTACTAGAGAGGAAGGAACGTGATCAGAACACTCATGCACCTCACCATAGCCGCGATTATGCTTACCGGAGTTGCCCTGGCGCAGGATGTCGCCGTGCGCTCCGACCACCCTGACCAATACGTGGTGGTCAAAGGCGATACGCTTTGGGATATTTCAGGGAAATTCCTGGATAAACCATGGCAATGGCCTGCGATTTGGCATGCAAATCCGCAAATTAAAAACCCCCACCTGATCTATCCCGGCGATGTCGTGTCGCTGGTGTATGTTGACGGTGTCCCCCAACTGAGACTCAACCGTAACGGTACGAACACGGTCAAGATGTCGCCTTCCATCCGCGTGGTGGATCGGGACGATGCGATCAGTGCGATTCCGTTCGAGTCCATCAAGCCCTTTGTGCGCGATCTGCGGGTTCTTTCCCCCGCCGAATTCGAAGGATTGCCTTACGTCGTGGCCAACCAGGAGGAACGCCGCACGTCAACCTACAGTGACACTGCCTATGTTCGCGGGCTGAATGCCCAGGTTGGCGAGGAATTCGTCGTGGCACGCCTGATGAACATCTATGACATGGCAGGCAGTCCGCCGGAAATACGACGGGTTCTGCCCCAAAGAGGCTGGCGCGTGGTGCCCAACGTCTGGGACCGGGAGCAGCATACATGGAACCAGGTAGCCCCCTGGGACCGCCGGCCCAAAAACCCGCTGGGTTATGAGATGTTCGAGGTCAGCCGCGTTCGCGTCTCGCAAACCGGGGACATTTCTGTCGTGGATATCATCCGTGACCGGACAGAGGTTCGCGAGGGAGACTTTATACTTCCCGTCAGCGATATGGGTTACGAAAGTGTTTTCTACCCCAGCGCAATGGACGAGGTTCCGGAAGGCCTGCGGGTCCTGGCGACATCCGGGCAACGCAGTGGTGTCGGGCTGTACCAGATTGTTTCCATCAATGGTGGAACCAACCAGGGAATCCAGCCGGGTAACGTGTTTTCCGCGTTCCGGACTGGACAGAAGATCGACGACCGTGTCGGTTTCCGCGAAGGAAGTTTTTCCACGGAAGCCAACGTGCGATTGCCTGATACCTATGATGGCGTTGTCATGGTGTTCCGGACTTTCGAAGATATCAGTTATGGGATGGTCATGGGTGGTTCGCGGGTGGTCGTCGAATTCGACACCCTTCGGCATCCGGACGAACGAATGTAATTTGAGGCAAGCTGTTTAGCGCGGCAGCATGCCCGCAGACACGGGGTTTGCCGTCAATAATTACAAAGATTGGTTAGTTGCTCTAAGGGCCCCCCGCCTGGGGGGCTCGCGCCTGGTGCGATTGATGAAACACTTCGATGGCGCCGGAGCCCTGCTTTCTGCCACTCACGGGCAGTTGCGCAAAGCAGGGCTCGATGAGGATGCCATCGCGGCCATCAGGAATCCTGACGAACAACTCTTTGCTTCCGATCTTGAATGGCTGGAGCAGGACTCTCACCAGCTGATCAGCTGGCAGGATGAGCGGTATCCGCCGCTTTTGCGCGATATATCCTCGCCGCCTGCGGCGCTATTTGTCGAAGGTGATCCGGATATCCTCTGGTTGCCGCAGTTAGCGGTCATCGGCAGTCGAAATCCGACGACTGGTGGATGTGACAATGCCCGGGATTTTGCAGCTGAACTCAGCCGGCAAGGCCTGACGATAACCAGTGGCATGGCGTCCGGAATCGATTCCGTAGCTCACCAGGCGGCACTGGACAGCGGCAAGCCCACCGTCGCGGTCATGGGCACCGGGCTGGACCGGATTTATCCAGCAAGCAGCAAAAGCCTGGCGCTGCGGATCCGCAAGGAAGGAGTACTGGTTTCCGAATTGCCGCTTGGCACCGGCGCAAAGCGGTCTCATTTTCCATCCCGAAACCGCATCATTTCCGGGCTCAGCCTGGGAGTGCTGGTCATCGAGGCCGGCTTGAGAAGCGGCACGCTGATTACTGCCCGGCTTGCAGCAAACCAGGGGCGCGATGTCTTTGCACTACCCGGTTCCATTCACAACCCGATGGCCAAGGGTTGTCACCGCCTGATACGTGATGGCGCGAAGCTGGTCGAAGCCGTGGATGAAATCCTGACTGAACTTGCGCCGATGGCAGGGCAGTTGGCGGGAGAACTAAAAAGGCAGATTGAACTCCAACCGACCGACAGGGTGGCGGTTTCGCTTGATTCTGGTGGATATGACCCCCAACTGGACGAGGATCCGGATTACCGGGTTCTCTGGACGTGCCTGGGTTATGACCCCAAACCCATTGACACGATTATTGAGCAAAGTGGATTGACGGCGAGAGCCGTGTCAGCCATGCTGCTCATGCTAGAGCTGAGAGGAAAGGTTGAGGCACATACCGGGGGAGCCTACAGCCGAAAAAAATAAGAGGTTAATAATGAAAGAAAACGTGCTCGACGTGTTGATGTACCTGTTCGAGAACTACTTCTACGATGAACCCGAAACACAACCTGATCGGGCTTCCATGGAAGAGAACCTGCACGAGGCCGGTTTCAGCAACGGAGAAATCGACAAAGCCTTCAAATGGCTTGATGGCCTGGCAGAACAGCGTTACCAGCCGGACTTCAAGATGCACACGGATCAGCCCATCCGGATTTTTGTCGATTCTGAAATTAACCGCCTGGACACGGCCTGTCGGGATTTCCTGCTGTTCCTGTCCAATTCCGGGATTCTGGACGCGCAGCGGCGCGAACTGGTGCTGGATCGCCTGATGGCGCTGGAAAGCGACGAAATCTTGCTGGAGGATGTGAAATGGGTGGTCCTGATGGTTCTTTTCAACCAACCCGGGCAAGAGGCGAATTACGCATGGATGGAAGATTTGATGTTTGACACGGAGCAAGACTACCGCCATTAATAAATAAGGACGGCCTTTTTTCTCGCTGTCTGATGCCAGCATTCCCTCTCGATCGAAGCGATAATGATCGCGCAGGGTAGCTTTAATTTTAAATTTGTGAGGATCGCGATATCAATCTTCTCATTGTAGAATCGCCGGCAAAGGCGGCAACCATCAACCGTTATCTCGGCAAGGATTTCACGGTATTGGCCTCGTATGGACATGTCAGGGACCTGCCTTCGAAAGACGGTGCGGTGGACCCCGATAATGACTTCGCCATGACCTATGAGCTGAATGAAGACAGCGAAAAGCATGTCAGGGCTATTGTCCGGGCTGCGAAGAAGGCGGATGCAATCTACCTCGCAACTGACCTTGATCGCGAGGGTGAAGCCATTTCGTGGCATATCTACGAGATCCTGCGCGAACAAGGCCTGGCGGAAACCAAGACTTTTTACCGGGTGGAGTTTTCAGAAATCACCCGGAAAGCGATCCAGGATGCCGTGGACAACCCACGGGAGCTGTCAATGGATCTGGTGAACGCACAGCAGGCGCGTCGTGCGTTGGACCACCTGGTTGGTTTCAACCTGTCGCCACTGCTCTGGAAAAAGATCAAGACAGGCCTCTCCGCCGGGCGGGTGCAAAGTCCTGCCCTGCGCATGATCGTCGAGCGGGAGCGCGAGATAGAGGCGTTCAATCCACAGGAATACTGGTCCATCGAGGCCGACATGAGCCACGCTGACCAGGCTTTTGAAGCCCGCCTGGTGCGTATCGAGAACGACCGGCTGAGGCAATTCGATATATCCGATGCGGATCATGCTCACAGAGTACGCGACCGGCTGATAAAAGCGGCTGACGGCAAGTTGCAGGTGGCCAGGGTCACACGCAAGCAGCGAAAAAGGCGCCCTTCGCCCCCCTTTATCACTTCAACTCTGCAACAGGATGCTTCCAGGAAATTACGGTTCACTGCCCAGCGGACCATGAGAACCGCGCAAAACCTCTATGAGGCAGGGCACATCACCTACATGCGCACCGACTCCGTGCACCTGTCCAATGATGCCCTTGCTGATTTACGCGCCCAGATCAAGAGTGAATTCGGAGCCGAGTTTGCGCCGGAGAAACCGAATTTCTACAAGACCAAGTCAAAGAACGCGCAGGAAGCGCATGAAGCCATCCGCCCTACTTCTGCCGGGCAGACACCTTCGTCCCTCAAGTCAAAACTGACCGAGGACCAGTTTCGGCTGTATGAGTTGATTTACCGCCGGGCGATGGCGTCCCAGATGGTTCCTGCTCTGATAGACACGGTGGCCGTGGAATTTGACTGTGATTCCGACGCGACCTTCCGCGCCAATGGTTCGGTGATCGCATTTCCCGGCTTCCTCCGCGTATACGAAGTGTCATTGCCGAAGGGCAAGGAAGAAAAAGAAAGCAACCTGCCGGATATGTCCGAAGGCGATATCGTGACGCTCAAGGAAATTCGGGCGGAACAGCACTTTACCGAACCCCCGCCGCGATTTTCGGAAGCCAGCCTGGTCAAGGCGCTGGAAGACTTCGGAATCGGCCGGCCATCTACCTATGCGAGCATCATCCAGACCCTGGTGCGCAGAAAATACGTGGATCTGGATCGCCGGCGTTTCATTCCCACGGATACCGGCAGGGTGGTAGCCCGCTTCCTTGAGAATCATTTCGAACCCTACGTAGACTACGAATTTACCGCGCGAATGGAAGACACGCTGGACGAGATTTCACGGGGGGAAATACACTGGATTCCGCCGCTGATGCAATTCTGGAAACCGTTCATTAAGCGAATCAGGGACAAGGAAGAATCGGTCAGCCGGCAGGAAGCAAAGCTGACCCGCGTGCTCGGAACCGATCCGGCCACGGGTAAGGAAGTGTCCGTCCGGCTCGGCCGATTCGGCCCGCATGCGCAGATCGGCAGTGTCGAAGACGAGGAAAAACCCAAGTTTGCCGGGCTGCAGCCGGGACACCGGCTGGAAACCATTACGCTGGAAGAGGCGCTCGAATTGTTCAAACTGCCCAGAGCGCTGGGTTTTACGCCTGATGGCGAGGAAGTCTCAGTGGGCATCGGGCGCTTTGGCCCGTACATCCGCTATGGCAGCAAATTCGTGTCACTGAAGGATGCGGACCCCCATACGGTGGAATTATCGCATGCGCTGGAACTGGTCGCCGCCAAGAAACAGGCTGACCTGGACCGGATATTGAGGACCTGGGATGACTCTGATGTCCAGATCCTGAAGGGTCGATGGGGGCCGTTCATCACCGACGGCAACAAGAACGCGCGTATGCCCAAGGACCGCGAACCGGATTCGATGACGCTGGAAGAGTGCCTCGCCCTGCTTGAAGCAGCTCCGGACAAGCGCAGCCGCAAGAAAGCTTCCAAGAAGAAAGCCGGCAAGAAAAAGGCGGGCAAGAAGAAAGCGGCCAGGAAAAAGACGGCCCGGAAGAAAGCGACCAAAAAGAAAGCGACCAGAAAGAAAGCAGCCAGCAAGCGCGCAGACGCCACGGCAGTGGTCTCAACATCAGACGGTTAGACCATTGGTGCCTGGTGGTTCGCTACTGACGATCGAGGAGGCCGTGGCCTGTCTGCAAAGCGGCAAAGTGATTGGCTACCCCACCGAGGCAGTGTACGGCCTGGGCTGTGATCCTCGCTGTGAAGCCGCAGTCCGACAGATTTTGTCTCTGAAACAGCGCCCCGCATCAGCCGGGCTGATCCTGATTGCCGATGATATGGAACGCTTCAGGGCGTTTATCAAACCCCTGGATGCTGACCTTGAGGCTCGCGCACGATCGGTTTGGCCTGGCCCCGTGACCTGGTTGATTCCCCGGGCGGATGATGTTCCTTCCTGGCTGGCGGGGGATCACCAGACGATCGCTCTCAGGGTTACGGAGCACCCGGTTTGTATCGCTCTATGCGCGGCTTTTGGCGGTGCCATCGTGTCGACCAGCGCAAATCCCAGGCATGGAGACCCTGCCCGTAATCCAGGCCAGGTGCGGGCCTACTTCGAAGATGCCCTGTGCGGGGTTGTGGCTGGTGAACTGGGCGGCGGCTACAACCCCAGCGAAATTCGCGACCTGGCCACTGGCCGGGTGCTGCGGGAGGGATGACCTTGGAACCCGCTGAACAGGTATCCACGGACCGGGTAAAAGAGTACATGCTGCAGCTGCAGCAACGGATCTGCCAGTCGCTGGAGGAGGAAGACGGCCAGCAGCGATTCCTGCAGGATGACTGGAGCCGGGCAAAGAGCGAGTCACAGAACGACGGACCGGTACTGGGAGGAGGTGGCCGCAGCCGGGTATTGGCCAATGGCGCCGTTTTTGAACAGGCCGGTGTCAATTTTTCACACGTCACCGGGGATGCCTTGCCGCCTTCGGCCACGGCCATGCGGCCTGAACTGGCCGGAAGAAGCTTCGAAGCTCTGGGGGTGTCACTGGTGATACACCCTGAAAACCCGCATATTCCCACTTCACATGCCAATATCCGGTTTTTTATGGCTGAAAAATCAGGGGAAGATCCCGTCTGGTGGTTTGGAGGTGGATATGACCTGACGCCTTATTACCCGGTGCTCGAGGACGTGGTTGCCTGGCACCGGACAGCACAGGCGGCTTGCATACCCTTCGGCGACGACGTGTACCCGCGGTTCAAGGAATGGTGCGACCGGTATTTTTACCTCAAACACCGCAAAGAGTCTCGCGGCGTCGGCGGCTTGTTCTTCGATGACCTCAACGACTGGGGCTTCGAAAAGAGTTTCGATTTTCTCAAAGCGGTGGGGAACAGCTATCTGCAAGCCTACCTGCCGATCGTGCGGCGACGGAAACAGCAGGCATGGACGCAGCAGCAGCGAGAATTCCAGTTGTATCGCCGGGGGCGCTATGTTGAGTTCAACCTGGTGTACGACCGCGGAACATTGTTTGGCCTGCAATCAGGCGGCCGGACGGAATCCATCCTGATGTCACTGCCACCCCTGGTAGCGTGGCGTTACAACTGGCAACCTGAAGCGGGCTCAGAGGAGGCGCTTCTGTATGATTTCCTGGTGCCCCGGAACTGGCTGGATCACCAGAGATAAGGCAGAAATTCCTCGGGGATCGGATTGTCCTTGCTCTCGTTGTCCCACATGATCGTCACGATCCACCAACGGTCGTCCTTGAATAACAGCTGAATGCTGTTGATGCCCCGGGCGATTGGCTCGCCATCCGGACTGTTCCTGGCCTCGTAGGTGCTGAATGCCTGCACCAGGTTACCGAAGCGGTTCATCTGGCGCATGATTTCGATTTCATAAAAATCATTTTCGGCCAGGTAGGCCTCCGCATCCTCGATCCACTCCTCGAGGCTCAAAACCTCGAGTTCACTCTCTTTGTGTACTCGCTTGCCGATTGGAATCAGGCGGGCGCCATCCAGGAACAGGCTGCGTTCCCGGTACCAGTTGCGTTTTCCTGCCGGGCCTGAAATCGTTTCATACATCGCCTTGATGATGGCATCCGGTGAGCTGACATCTTCCTGTCTGGGTTTGGGGGCGGTTTTCGTTTCATGGTTTTCAATCACGAGGCTTCTCTCCTTGATTCAATTACGGCCAATTCCCTGGCCCATAGATTGCAGGATTCCGCCGAGGGATGGAAGCCGTCTTCACAAAAACCATGTTCGCTGGGATTGACGCGTGTCGGTACATGGGCAGCATCAGGATAATCAGCGATCACGTTACTGGCGATGCGGTCGAAAGTTGCTGCCCGCAGTCCCAGGGAGAACCTCAAAGGCTGGGGCGGCAAAGGAAACAGGGACATCGGGGGCAGGCCGGCAAACAGGATACGCGCGCCGGGAAATTTTCGGGTGATCACCTCCATCAGCTGCGTCATTTTCGCCCGCCAGGTGCGGGTGCTGCTCATGCCGGTGACGTTGTTCACGCCGACGGACAGCAACAGGATGTCCGGCCTGTAGCCGTCTTCGATCAATGCCAGTGCGTCCAGCACGTCATCGATGGTATTGCCGGTCCGGCCCATGACGCGCCAGTGAACCCTGCGCCCCAGCTCTTCCGACAGCGCTGTCGCGAACTGTCCGGGCAGGGATTCTTCCACGTGTGTGGTGCCCACGCCGTCAATAATAGAGTCACCCAGCGCGAGCAGACGCAATCTATCACCATTGCCGGTCGTTCCCTCGCGGTCACCCGCTGCGCCGGGCAGGCGCAGCGCCCGGCGGCGCAAGCTGAGGCCCTGTATCGCTGTGACCGGCAACAGAAGCCAGAAAACCAGGCGCTGCAGCATCCTTCAGTGGGCCGTATCCCAGTCCGGGCCGTGGCCGGTGTCGACAACCAGTGGTACATCCAGTTCTGCGGCTCCGGACATTCGCTTAACCACGGCCACTTTCAGGGCGTCAAGCTGACTTTCCGCGACTTCAAAGACCAGTTCATCGTGCACCTGCATGACCAGCCGTGCGTCGGGTTCGGTTTTCTCCAGCCATGCGTCCACGCTGATCATGGCCCGTTTGATGATATCTGCGGCCGTTCCCTGCATGGGTGCATTAAT
>JAOUCS010000002.1 GCA_029859645.1 Lysobacterales bacterium
TGGAGTAAAATCCAAGAATCAGGCTGACGGTCACAACGCCGCCAAAGCCGGTCAGATTGGCCAGCCAGCGGCTGTACTTGCCCCGGGACAATTTCCTCAGAGCAGTCACCGCGTTGGATCTGGCGTGCCGCCCGATCACCAGTTCCGCCATCAGCGCCGGGTAAGCCAGGCAAAAAGCCAGCACCAGGTAGACCAGTACGAAGGCGGCGCCCCCATTAGCAGCAGTAATGGTTGGAAAACCCCATATGTTGCCGAGGCCCACCGCCGACCCGGCAGCGGCGAAGACAAAACCGGTTTTTGTTGCGAATTGTTCCCTGGACGCCATTGGGGCACTATACAGATATTGGCAGCAGAGCCAACAGGGTTATGCTGGAACAGCAGTGCAAAACGCCTGCCCTGTTCTATACTGATCGAGACCCGGCTGCAGCCACGCCTTTTTTTACAAAAACAAATCAAACAAGGATTAACCATGATTTCTTCCCCCTTCCTGCGTTACTTGCCGGTTGCCCTCGCCACCACCGTTTTCCTGGCAGGCTGTTCAGAATCGGCGCCACCCACGATGGAGCCTGTTGCCAAAGAAGTGGTTGCAGCCAGCCCGGGTGAAGCGCCCGTTGGCCAATTGGATCGGTCCGTTGTGCCCGGACACTACCGGTTGGAGATACGCGTTGATCCCAGCCAGGACGATTTTTCGGGGGTTACGGAAATTGACGTCACGCTGAACGAACCGCGCGACCAGTTATGGTTGCATGGCAAAGGGCTGCAGGTCAGCAGTGCATGGTTGACGGACGCTTCCGGAAACCGCGTTGAAGCAAGCTATGAGCAAAAACTGGAGTCCGGGGTCGCTCTCGTTTCCCTGGCCAGGGTAGTAGAAGCCGGCGATGCTACGCTTCATTTCGAGTACACGGCGCCGTTCAACCTCACCACCGAGGCGCTGTTCAAAGCGGTGCGTGACGGTAAATCCTACGCGGTGACGCAGTTTCAGCCGATCTCCGCGCGCCAGGTGTTTCCGGGTTTTGATGAGCCGGGCTTCAAGGTGCCTTTTGACGTCAGCCTGGTAACTCGGGCCGGTGACGTGGCTGTTACCAACACGCCCGAAGCATCAGTGGAGACCCTGGCGGATGGTTTTGTGCGCCACCGGTTTGAGACTTCCCGGCCATTACCCACGTACCTGGTTGCGATTGCCGTTGGGCCCTATGACGTGGCTGAGTATGGAATGATCCCAGCCAATTCCATCCGTGACCGGGAACTGCCTTTAAGAGGAATTGTGGCCAGTGGCCAGGCTGAAAAGGCGCGCTACGCCATCGAGCACACCAGTGGTTTGTTGACCGTACTCGAAGAATACTTCGGCACGCCTTATCCGTATAAGAAATTGGACCTGATTGCCGTGCCAAAAAGTTTTGGTGGCGCCATGGAGAATGTCGGGGCCATAACTTACGACGAATACCTGTTATTGATGGATGAGCAGTCCGCGCTAGACCAGCGGCGCGCCTATGCCGCTGTCCATGCCCATGAACTGGCCCATATGTGGTTCGGCGACCTGGTCACACCGGACTGGTGGACCGACATCTGGCTGAATGAATCCTTTGCTACCTGGATGATGTATAAAACGGCCAATGCATACTGGCCGCAGGGAGAATTCGACCGGCAGACGTTAAAGGGCGCGCTGGGCGCAATGGGTAATGATTCGCTGGCTGCCGCCCGGGAAATCCGGGAACCGATCGATCACAACGACAGGATCTCGGGCGCATTTGATGGTATCACCTACCAGAAAGGCGGCGGTGTTCTGGCGATGCTGGAACGCTATATCGGCGAAGAAGGCTTTCAGAAGGGGATCCGGGTACATATGGAACGTCACGCAGACGGTTCTGCCAACGCAGATGACTTCATCGCCTCGGTGGCTGAAGGTTCAGGGGTCGGTGAAATCGAAGCGGCTTTCAAGTCGTTCATAGAGCAACCGGGTGTTCCGCTGGTTTCGGCCGAAGTCGTTTGTGAGAACGGTCAAAACCCGACATTGGAAGTCAGCCAGGCCCGTTATGCACCGCTGGGTTCTGGTATCGATCCGGAAAACAGCGAATGGCTTATCCCGATGTGTGTCAGTTACGACACAGACAGCGGCCGCCAGAGCACCTGCGCGATGTTGCGGGAAAGCCATCAGACCGTTCAACTGGAATCGGACAACTGCCCCAGTCAATTGCACCCCAATGCAGACGGGGCGGGTTACTACCGGTTTACGATGCAGCCAAGCTGGCTGGACGGACTGGTTGAGGGTGCATCAGACCTCTCCGCCTCGGAGGCTTTGGCTTTGACAGACAGCCTCGATGCATCCTTCAGAGCCGGTACGGTGCCGGCCGGCAGCTTTGTTGCCGGCATGTCCATGCTGCTGGGCCATCCGGACTGGGACGTCGCCGAAATGGCGATGGATAAACTCGAGGGCATCAGCGATATCATCGATGATAAGGACCTGGAGCGCGTATTACCGGCACTCGGAAACATGGTAAGGCCCCGATTCGAAAGCCTGGAAAACGCCACTGACGAGGGTTCGATTCTTCTGAGAAAACGAATGCAGCGATTCCTGATCGTGGTTGCTAAGGATCCTGAAATGAGAAGGGTCCTTGCACAACGTGCTTCTGCACGCATTGGACTGGACGGCGAAGCAGACCCCACCGCAATTTCGGTCGAAGAAATGGAAACAGCTTTCAGCGTAGGGGTACAGGATTTCGGTGAGCCGTTTTTCGATTTGCTGATGGAACAGGGCCTGACCTCGGATGATCCGGCGTTTCGCAACGCCGCATTTGGCGCTCTGGCCCGGACAGAAGATCCTGTGTTGTCCGGGAAACTCCAGGCTTCCATCCTGGCGGAAAAATTCCAGGGAACAGAGCCTTTTGGAATCATCTTCAGGCAAATGGCCCGCAACGCCACGACCGAGCTGACTTACCAATGGATGAAAGAGAATGACGAAGCCATTTTCGAACTCATTCCGCTTTCCTACCGTGGCAACGTGGTGCCGGCTTTCGGCAGTTTTTTCTGCAGTCTTGAAAAAGCAGACGAATGGCAGGCGTTCATAGAATCACGGGCAGAAGCGATGCCGGGCTACGAGCGAGACCTGGCGCAGGCAGTGGAAAGCGTCCGCTTGTGTGCTGCATTGAAGGACGCCCGGGGCGAAGATCTGCTAGCTGCCCTGCTGGCGCAGTAGCGCGTGGCATCAGGAGGCCCTTTATATTGCGGTCAAATAGGAATTCCCTCAGTATTTATTTCCATCTGTCCGGATGGTTACAGCTGCATGATCGATTGGAAACCATCTTGACAGGTAAGTAAAAAATCAAGTTCCCAAAAGCCTTGGAGACACAAATCATGATTGGAAAGCTTCGTCATCCCCTCGCGTATTCATTATTGCTGGTTGTTATTTCAATCTGTTCTCCGTGCGGCGTAGACCATGCTGAAGCCCAGTCAGTTCCAGATGCTGTCATTCCGGTTGGAGATGGCCCCTATGCTCTGGACCTGACTTCCGACGGACGATTTGCGGTCATTTCCCTGCTGTTCCCGCCGGAAGATGAAGACCCCAACGTGATAAGGGTGGACCTCGAGAACGAGGTCGTGGCAGATACGTATCGATACGGACGCAGGCTGATCCGTATTGCGACTGTGAATCCGGACCTCCTGGCCGCTGCCAGCAGCTCTGCTATTCCTGTAGTCATGGTCAATGGCGATGTCGACCGATTGACCGTTGTCAATCTCGATACGGGTCAGGAAATTGATCAGATTAAATCCGGCCAGAATCCGAGCAACGTAGAAATCGTGCAATCTGGCGGGGCCCCTCTGATAGGCAATGCGAGCAATCTCGCCATCATGACCAATGGAACCGGGGGCAGCCTTTCGTTCATCGACCTTGATCAATTGACTGCCATTGGCGAAGCTGACGTTGGCGACGATCCCCGCGATGTGGGAATTGAACCCGGAGGCCGTTATCTTTTCGTCGTCTTGCGTGCGGACCAGGCCGTGGCGGTTCTTGACCTGCAAGCCCTGAATAGCTCTGTAACCCAGGCAACGGGCACTCCTGGCAAGGTCAAAAGTGATCCGAGCCCTTACGAGGTTTCGCGCGTTGGCGTTGGTAAGGACCCCGCCACGATTCAGATTTCACCCGATGGATCACTGGCAATCGTAGCGAACCTGACAAACAATTCTATTTCCATTCTGGATATCACGAACCCCCGTTCCCCGAGAATTGTCCGCAACCCGAAGACCAACAGCCTGCAGATTCCCGTTGGGGTCCAGCCATCATCCATTGCGATTTCGCCCGACAACACCAGGGCATATATCGCCAACGCAGGCAGCAATTGGATCACCGTGGTGGATCTTGTCAGGCCGGAAGTATTGGGCATCGTAAAGATTCAGCGACCCGACGCGGCGGTCGCTTCCTCTGCTGCGGCAGTCAAGGTGTCAAAGGATGGGAGTCAACTCATCGTGGCGGAGGGTGGCAATGGCGCAAATCTGCTGGTTTATTCCATAGAGAACCTGGTACTCGAACCCCTTCCCGAAGTTGACATACCGGATGAGCCGGGCACCACAACGCTGCTTGAAAGGGCAGAAGATGAAGCCTGTGGATTTTATACAGCCGGACTTACCCTGCAAGAAGGCGCCGAAGAGGGATTATGGGGAATGGAGGTGCTTACCACGGCCGGTAACCGGCTTCTCGAGGGGGGATTGAACCTGGGGGGCGCGTTTGAAGAAGATGCCAAAAACCCGGGATTCGGCGCATTTAACATAGCGAACGAAGGGAACGAGAATCAAATCGTATCGATCACCATCGACGCAACGGCCTTACCGACGGAGGGTTTCTCACCGGAGAACCTGGGTGTATCCGTTCAAATAGTCGACGCCGCCAGGAATCCCGTGACGGAGGAGGTGCAGGGAAGTGATCGTGTAGAACTTGAAGCCGAGCTGGAGCCCGGCTTTTATATTGTCCGGATCAAGAGCGTGTCGGGGTCACCGCGCGGGACGTTCCTGATGAGTCTTCTCACTCAGTTCGTCGACCGGCCCGGCGGGGGATTCCAGGGCGGGGCCAATGTGGGTGGATTTATAACCAGGAGGTCAAACGGAGACTCGACAACCGCTTTCGCGGGTTTTTGCCTCTCGCAGAGCCAGGATGTCGTGATCCGGACCGAGGCCCAGACCACCAGGGGCCCGAAAGGCTCCGGGCCGTTGATCCTGACCCTTCGGAACCGACAAAAAGAAGCCGTCCAGGTGGTCAGTAATTCCCGGCCGAATCCACCACCGCCCGATCCACCGCCTGCGCCCTCGCTGGCAGGTCTCAGAATAGATTTGTATGTCGATGACGACGCCGGCCCAAATGGAACCGGCTCTTCAAGTCGTCCATTCCGCAGCATTACCGAGGCAGTTGGAAAGGCTGCCGGTAGAGGGGATGTCATCCTGGTAAGACCGGGAACCTATTCGCCGAGCCTGACAGGAGAAGTGCTGCCGATCGGAAGCCGCGGGCCGGGCCTGAATGGAATTCCGCAAGGCGTAACGCTGATCGGAAGTGGGTCGTCGGTTACCATCATCGATGCTGAAAACGGCCTCAGGAGCGGATCTCCCGTGAATGCGATGGGGGTTGGTTCCAGTAATGTGCGGATTGCCGGATTTACCGTCAGGGGTTCCTCCGCAGTTGGCCTGTTCGTTCTCAATGCCGACAACGTACAGATCGATCACAACTACTTTGAAGGCAACGGCCGGTTCGGAGTGGGCGCGCAGGGCACGGGCGGGCTCACCATCAGTGACAATGTTGCCGTTGCCAACAATGAAACGGGAATTTCGGTTGCCGCCACTCGCAAGATTTCAGTCTCCGGTTCTGCTACGGGCTGCCCTTCGGCTTTTGGAGCCTGCATCATCAGGAACATAGCCAACGGTCACGCGCGGGACGGCATCTTGCTGACGACAGGCGGCGACTACCACATCCTGAACAACACGGCGCTCAACAACGGGATTGCCGGAATCGAGGTCAACAACCGCAACAATGTCGCACCATTGAATTCCACCGTGCGGGGTAACCTGACCGCGAATAACGGCGGAATCCTGTTTCCGTTTGCCGGCAACGGTATCCTGATTACCGAATTCGCGCATGCCGATGTGTTGAGCGACAACCAGGCGGACAACAACCGTCCGGGCGGTATTGCGGTTTTCGAGGATTCGTCTGCCACGCTCGTGCAATCAAATATTGTCAGCAACAGCAAGCAAAATGGGCTGGTTGTTCAAAAACGCTCTGCGGTGCAAACGATCTCGCAAAACCAGGTTGTCAACAGCGGGCTTTCGGGAATTTTCATTGACAACAGTTCAGCGGTTGACACCATCGCCAATAATCTGGTCAACGACAACGGAAGCTGTACTGAGTGTACCGCTGCCAAGGGAGGGCTTGCCATTCTTGGGGACTCTACCGTCGGCTCGGTTCATATGAACAGTTTCGATAACAACAGCCTGGGCATGCAGATTGCCACCAACTCATCAGCCGACTCCATTACCGAATCCTCGTTCGATCAAAATGAAACGGGGGGGGTGCTGGTCCGCGCTGGTTCCAGCATTCCGAACTTTTCGTCCAACTCGGTGCTGGGTAATGGTGGCCTGTCCGCGATCTCGATCGATGATTCCGACGGCATGATCAGCCTGACCGAAGTATCGTCCACCGACGGCACCGGTGTCAGTGTGTACTCAGCCTCCGATCTGATCATCGAGGACAGCATAGTCTCAGATTCACCGCTGGACGGGATTGCTGTTTATGCCGGTTCACAGCTCATGCTCAAATCGGTGGACGTACTGGATAATGGTTCTTCAGGCGTACTCACCGCCGGTGAGGGCACTACCGCTTCGATCGCAGACAGTGAAATCAAAGGCAACCAGGGCTACGGGCTGAACGCGCAAGGTGAGTCGAGCATCACTTGCAGTGGCTCTACGGTCGTTTCGGGCAACTCGCCCGGCCAGACTCTGGGGAATGTCCAGGGATGTAATTGAGGCCAGCCATCGGCCCGGATGTTGTCCGGGCCGATGGAGTCATCTCTTTAATTTGCGCGCCAGGAAAACAACATTTTTTTCCAGATAACCCCATCCAGAATCTGAGTAGCAAACCACAAATCGCTCGGAGAAACCGGCGCGGCCGAGATCTGCCAGCAGATCCATGCCGAAATCGTAGTAACTGAGCACGCCCCCGGCGGACAGGGGGTCGCCGTGGTAACACGGCTCGACGAGATGTTCGATGGTGCCGTCATCCTTGACGATCGCCCGGACCAGAGTCTCCTTCCTGAAGTTGAAAGGCACACTGATCAGCAACTGGCCACCTTTGACGAGAACCCGATGAAACTCACTGAGTGCTTTGCGGTAGTCCGGCACATGCTCGAGCACATCGAAACACAGTATGGCCTCCAGGCTGTGGTTCTCGAAGCTCAGTTGAGTAATATCTTCATGCCTGACCGGCCCGGAATGCATCTCAACCACTTCGCCCGGTCCTGCTTCCGGCAGAAACTCGCTGGATACGAGCAAAGGGAGGCGGGATTCAAGCCTCTGGCAGACAGGCGACAGAGCCTCGGTGAGGTACACTCGATCCTCGCTGAAAGGCATGCATACAGCCTCGTACAGATGTAGACAGCCACGCCAGCGGTTGATCATGCCACACTGCGGGCACTTGAGGGTTTCACGCCAGTTGACGGGACTTCCATCGTTGGGCTGCTCGATGTCGAAATCGACACTGATCCCACACACAGCGCACTGGCCATGCAGAATGTCGGCAGAGCCTGGACCGCCTGTAGCTGCAACCGGGTGGGTCTGAAAGAACATGTTCAGCGCATCCACGTCGTCAGTCGCAAAAAAAGGCTCAGGCATGGCGGGTGGACGGGCACAAACATGCATTCGCCGCCAGTTGCGGTAGGCGCGCTTGAGTGGTTCAAAGTCCATCCGTGAGGACATCTCCTGATCAATGTGAATGCCGGTAACACATCTGCAACTTTGCGAGAGGGCTCCGGATGGCTAATTTTAAACCAATACTTAAGTGTGCGAGTTACGGCGTAAAAAAACCCCGCACCGAGCGGGGTTTTGAAAAAAGGGGGTCAGGTTAACTTTCTGACCCCCCGATCTCGAGAGCAGGGCGTCAGAAAGTTAACCTGACCCCCTTTTTGCCCTTTTTGGGCAGCTTTACATCATGCCACCCATGCCGCCCATACCACCCATGTCCGGAGCACCCATTGGTGCTTCTTCCTTAGGAAGTTCAGCAACCATGGCTTCGGTGGTGATCATCAGGCCGGCGACCGACGATGCATTCTGCAGGGCTGAACGCACGACCTTGGTCGGGTCCAGGATGCCTGCTTCGATCATGTCGGTATATTCGCCGGTAGCGGCGTTGTAACCGTAGTTGCCTTCACCGTCGCGCACCTTGTTCAGAACGACTGAGCCTTCTTCACCGGCGTTGATGACGATCTGGCGCAGCGGTTCCTGCATGGAGCGGCTGGCAATGGCGATACCCACGTTCTGGTCTTCGTTGTCGCCTCGGACTTTGGCAACCGCGGCCAGGGCGCGAACCAGCGCGACACCACCACCGGGAACGACGCCTTCCTCAACGGCGGCGCGGGTGGCGTGCAGCGCGTCTTCGACACGGGCTTTCTTCTCTTTCATTTCCACTTCGGTCGCAGCACCGACCTTGATCACGGCAACACCGCCGGCCAGCTTGGCCACGCGTTCCTGCAGCTTCTCACGGTCGTAGTCAGATGTTGACTCTTCGATCTGCGCACGAATCTGGTTAACCCGGCCCTCAATCTGCTCGGATGAACCGGCGCCATCGATGATGGTGGTGTTTTCCTTGGTGATGCTGATCTTCTTGGCAGAACCCAGCTCTTCCAGCGTGGCCTTTTCCAGGCTCAGGCCGACTTCTTCAGAAATCACGGTGCCACCGGTCAGGATGGCAATGTCTTCCAGCATGGCTTTGCGGCGGTCACCGAAGCCAGGGGCCTTGACGGCCGCAACTTTCACGATGCCGCGGATGGTGTTGACCACCAGGGTGGCCAGGGCTTCACCTTCCACGTCTTCTGCAATAATCAACAGGGACTTGCCGGCCTTTGCAACACCTTCCAGCACGGGCAGCAGATCACGCACATTGCTGATCTTCTTGTCGTGCAGCAGGATGAAAGGCTCTTCCAGCTCAACACTCATGGTCTGCTGATCGTTGATGAAGTAGGGAGACAGGTAACCGCGATCAAACTGCATTCCTTCAACCACGTCCAGTTCATTGGCCAAGCCTGAGGCGTCTTCGACGGTGATAACGCCTTCTTTACCGACCTTGTCCATGGCTTCCGCGATGATCTGGCCTACTTCGGTATCGGAGTTGGCAGAGATCGAACCCACCTGGGCAATCGCCTCATTGGTGGTGCAGGGCGTGGACTGTCCTTTCAGGGCCTCGGTAGCCGCCAGCACAGCTTTGTCGATACCGCGCTTCAGATCCATCGGGTTCATGCCGGCAGCGACGGCTTTCATGCCTTCGCGCAGCATGGCCTGGGCCAGCACGGTGGCTGTGGTGGTGCCATCACCGGCCACGTCAGAAGTCTTGGAAGCGACTTCCTTAACCATCTGTGCGCCCATGTTCTCGAACTTGTTGTCCAGCTCGATTTCCTTGGCGACAGAAACGCCGTCCTTGGTCACCGTCGGTGCACCGAAGGCCTTGTCCAGAACCACGTTACGGCCCTTGGGACCCAGCGTAACTTTTACGGCATCAGCCAGGATGTTGACACCGGCGATCATCTTGCCGCGGGCGTCTTCACCAAATCGTACGTCTTTTGCACTCATTCTATGTGCTCCTCAAAATTGCAAATTCGTTGATCGGGAGGCCGTTCAGCCCTCGATGATGGCCATGATGTCGTCTTCGCGCATGACGAGCAGTTCCTCGCCATCCACTTTGACTTCAGTGCCTGAATATTTACCAAACAGCACGGTGTCACCGGTTTTTACATCCAGCCCACGCTGATCACCATTGTCGAGCACCTTGCCATTACCTACAGCCAGGATTTCGCCACGGATTGGCTTCTCTGCCGCATTGTCGGGAATCACGATTCCCCCGGCGGACATTTTTTCTTCCTCGACGCGTTTTACGATAACGCGGTCATGCAAAGGACGAAGTTTCATTTCAGAATCTCCCAAAATTTACAAACATATCTAGTGGTTAAGCCAGCGGGCAACACCTGCCGGCAAAATTAAGTGTCTGTCTATGGCCATCAGCCATAAGTACAGCCTGCGTGCCAAATGGGGTTGGAAAATTTTCATTTCAAGGGATGGGGCGATAATGTTCAATAAATAGTCAGGGGGCGCACCGGGCATCATGTAGAATTCGCGCACCGATGTCCTCTTCCGCCATCCAACTCAACGACCCCCAAAAGGCGGCCGTTCTGCACATGAAAAGCCCCTTGCTGGTCGTGGCCGGCGCCGGTAGCGGCAAGACCCGGGTCATCATCGAAAAAATCGTGCACCTGGTGAGGGATCGCGGGCTGCCTGGTGCACGCATCGCTGCGATTACATTTACCAACAAGGCCGCACGGGAGATGAAAGAACGGCTGGCGAGACGCCTGGGCAAAGAAAAGGCGGCCGAAATCACCGTTTCCACTTTTCATTCCCTGGGTTGGAAAATCCTCAGGTCACACCACGAAGAGCTTGGATATCGCCCCGGTATCAGCATCCTGGATGAAACGGACAGCCAGACCGTGGTTCGGGATTTGCTGCCGGAAGGCACGGCACCGGACAGTGTCAAGCTGGCCCGCGCTCAGGTATCCCGCTGGAAAAACCAGGCATTGGGTTCGGTGGACATCGATTGCGCTGCCGGCAGCGGCGGTGAGCAGGCAATCTGGAGTCTCTACCAGCGGTACGAAGAACACCTGAAAAATCTGAATGCTGTCGATTTCGACGATCTCATCCTGCAGCCATTGCGCGCCCTTCAGCAGCAGGAGATTCGCCTGAAATGGCAGCAGGAAATCCGCTACCTGCTGGTCGACGAGTACCAGGACACCAACGAAACCCAGTACCAGATGCTGCGCCTGCTAGCCGGGGACGAAGGCCGCCTGACCGCGGTGGGCGACGATGATCAATCGATCTATGGCTGGCGGGGTGCGCAACCGGAGAATCTGCAGCAACTGGCCAAGGACTATCCGCAGCTCGAAATCATCAAGCTGGAACAGAATTACCGGTCCTGCGGAACGGTTCTGAAGGCGGCCAATGCGCTGATCGCCAACAACCCGCGCAACATCGAGAAACGGCTTTGGAGTCGGTTACACGAAGGTGAGGCAATTCGGGTCATCCCTTGTGAAAACGAGCTTGAGGAAGCCGGCATGATCGCTGCCGAGATCCTGCACCGCCAGTATACTAACCACGTCGGCTGGGGTGATTTCGCGGTGCTGTACCGCGGCAATCACCAGTCCCGGGTGCTGGAGCAAGCTCTGCGCGAGCAGCGGATACCCTATCACCTTTCCGGCGGCACTTCGTTTTTCGAGCGGACCGAAATCAAGGACCTGATGTGTTATTTGCGCCTGGCGGTCAACCCCGATGACAACACCGCCTTCATGCGCATCGTCAATACGCCGAGGCGTGACATCGGGGTGATGTCACGGAGCATCATTGCACAGCTCGCCGGGCGCAGGCACATCAGCCTGTTCGCAGCGGCGCAGCGATCGGCTTGCCGGGAAGCACTGAAGCCACGCAGTGCCGACAGCCTTCGGGCATTCTGCAAACTGATCATCGCGACAGGCGACCGGGGAGAGCGTTCCGATCCGGTCGAAGCCGCCCGCCACCTGGTTAAAGCCATCAACTATGAACACTGGGTTCGTGATCAGACCGATAATCCGGTGCTGGCCGAGCGCAGGATGGAAAACGTCCGGGAACTGCTGGCCTGGCTGTCGCGCCTGCGAGAAGAGAGTTCGGACCAGGGCCTGATTGACCTGATGGGAAGGTTATCCCTGTTGACCAGTCTCGACCGGGACAAGGAGCCGGGCCAGGAAGTGCGATTGATGACCCTGCATGGCTCCAAGGGCCTGGAGTTTCCCCACGTGTTCGTGGCGGGGGTGGAAGAGGAACTGTTGCCGCATCGCAACAGTATCGAGGAAAAAGGCGAACAGGAAGAACGGCGCCTGATGTACGTCGGCCTCACTCGGGCCAGGCAGTCGCTGACGCTGAGTTTTGCAAAGCAGCGGAGACGGTACGGTGAGGTTGTTGGCTGTGATCCCTCGCGGTTCCTGCAGGAGTTACCGCAGGAACTGGTGGAGTGGCAGGGAGAAGACCAGGAAATCGACCATGAAAAGGCCAGGGAACGGGTTTCCAGTCATCTCGATAGACTGAGGGATATGTTTGGCTGTTTCCTGCTGACGTGCCTTATTGGATTCAACGCTGAGCTCTCAGCAGATGTTCCGGCTTCACAGAGAGCCGAGGTCGATCACCTGATTCGTTATCTTGAAACCAGTGATTGTGAAATGGTCCGCAACGGCAAATCATATTCAGGTGAAGACGGCGTGCAGCATGTCAGGCGCAAATATGATTATTTCAGGAAAAAAATCTCGAGCACCGAAGAATTTATCAGCTACTCGGCAAGCAAGAGCACGATGAGTGGAAAACCCTATACCATTCAATGCCCGGGAGCTGATCCGGTAGCCAGTTCAGAGTGGTTGCTGCAGGAGCTTGCGGCATTCCGTGGCCGGCAGAACTGATGCATTTTTAATCCATTCCGGGTCCTACAGATAGGGGGCGTCATCAGGGTCGTTCTCGGTCTCGACGCTGGCGCTGGGGGGTAGCTTGGCCATTTCCTGCCGCAGCATCTCGACGTGTTCGGACTCCTCGTCCCTGAGCTCAGCGAACAGTGTTCTGACTTCAGAGTCGGTGATTCCCGGCAAGGCCCCGTCGTAAAAATCGTAGGCCTTCTGCTCAGCGAGAAGTCCAACCTCGAACGCCTGGACCGTTGACATGCCGCGGCGCGGCGCTCCCGTTTCCGGGGCCTCGACATCGTAGAGGTCGTCCAGTTTCAGCTTCATGGGGGTCTTGCCAAACAGTTCCATGCGTCGCTCGAGCAGCTCGGTTCCGTGCTTGGCCTCGTTCTCGGCCATCGAGGCGAAGAAAGCTCCCGCATCATATCGGCTGCCGCTGCGTCCGAGCTGAGAGGCGAACAATTTGTAGCGCTGGTGCGCTTCCTCCTCGATCAGAATCGCGAGATCAAGGGCATCCATAAGGCTGAGCTTGGAAAGGTCAAGACTGGTAGACATGGAATTACACTCCGCAGCGGCTTTTGAAACGGCTCAAGTATAACATCGCGAAGCGCATTCGCGAGACATTACGGGGTCTGATGCCGGGTCATTTTGGCGCCATCTGAAGAGATGTTTTTCGAGTTCAGGCCTCGCCGGCCTCTGCACATCGAATACAAAGTGAAACGGCAGGATCAACGTTCAGCCGAGCTGGCGCAATTTCATCACCGCATTCCTGGCAGTAGCCATATTCGTCATGTTCAATTCGCCTGAGTGCCGCCTCGATCTGCAGCAGTTTTTGCCGCCTGCGGCGGCCCGTTTCCTTCGACATGGCCTGAGCCTGCAAGGCATCCATTCTCGAAAGCCTGCCCACGCGTGTCTGGTCCAGCTCGATGGTCTGTTCCGCCTGGTCGCCAGTTTCCTGTGCCGTCAGCAAGGTTTCCCTGAGCTCAATCAGCGCTTTTTTGTGGTCTGAGTACGACATGGTCTGCTCATATTAGCGCGATTGATCAATAGCTGTTTGTAACCTTTTCCTGCTTACTGCGTTTAAGCTGATGGGATGAGCAGAAAATTCAATAAATGGGTCAAGGCGTACCAGGACCAGGCGTGGACTCTGGCCCGTTACCTGCTCAAGGACCCGGCGGAAGCCGAGGACGCCTGCCAGGAGGCTTTTGTGAAGCTTTGGAAAAACCAGGACTCGATTGATCCGGACAAGGTAAAACCCTGGCTGATGAAGGTCACCCGCAACGGCTGCCTGGACCGCTTGCGACGCAGGCACCCAACCGAGGAACTGCAGGAATGGCACGAACCAAACACCGTCGCCGGTCCGATGCAGGGAATGCACCAGACCGAGCTGGGATCGTGGTTGAGAAACACCATCAACAACCTTAAGGAGCCGTACCGCTCCCTGGTGGTGCTCAGGGACGTACACCAGCACAGCTATGAAGAGGTCGCAGCGGTGCTCGAATTGAACATGCCGCAGGTAAAAACATACCTGCACAGGGCAAGAAAACAGTTGCGTGAGCAACTGGCCGAGGTAAGACCATGAACAGAGATGACAAATCATTGGACGCGCAAATGGAGCACCTGCTGAACCAGCTGGAAATCGAGAAAGCGCCGGCCAGCCTGACGCGCCGTTTGCGACAGATTCCGCGGGAACACCCCGAGCACAAACCACGGCTGCCGTGGTTGTTTCCAGGTCCCTTGCCAAAGTGGGCGATGGCCCCGGCATTAGCAGCGGTGCCTTTGATCCTGGTAGCTGTAGTGATGATGCAGCCGCGCCAACCGTCACCGGCGCAAGTTGAACAGGCGCGACAGGACCTGGCCGTCGCGTTCGCCTACCTCGACAAGGCAGGTCTGCGAACGGGAAACCGCATTCAATCCATTCTCGGTAGCGAGTTGCGTCACAGCGTCAAGGACCCGCTATCCGAACATATTCCATTCACTGAACAATCTTTACAGGAGGAAAACTCGTGAAAACTTCAATCTTCAGGAAAATCCTGACCGTGTGCGCAACGCTGCTGATCAGCCTGCCCGCCATGGCCCAGGAAGATAGCCTCAAGGACTTTCCCGGCTATGTCGACTTTGGTCAGCTGAGCACCATATTCGGTGAGCCCAGCGTACAGATCTCCGTTGGCGAGTCATTGCTGGGCCTCGTCGGTTCACTGAGCGCCAGCGAGGACCCGGAGGCGGCTGAATTGTTCAACCGGCTCAACGGTGTTCGCGTCAATGTTTTTGAAACCACTGCAATGCCCAGTGGTGCGATTGACCTGGTCAAGGATACGTCCTCCCAGCTCAGCGCACTGGGTTGGGAGCCGGTGGTTACCGTCAACTCCCAGGACGAGCAGGTGCGGATCTTCATGATGATCAACAACGGCCAGGTCGAGGGTATTACCGTGATGGCTGTCGAAGAGACCGAAGCGGTGTTCGTCAACGTGATCGGCAGCATCAGCCCGGATGAGCTGGGCAAGGTCATGAATAACTTTGATATCGATATCAACGGTGATGACAGTGATCATGATGAAGATGACGCAGGCTGAAGGGCGAATGTCGTCCGGCCTGCTGGCCCGTTGGTTCATGGCTGGGGCCATGGCCCTCTCGCTGACGGCCTGCGGACTGACCGCGCCCCGCAGCAGCGAAGGCTATGCTGACCTCGAATCCCTGGGTGTGCGCGATACGGATACGGTCATGACACTATCGATCGGACCGGCCCTGCTGCGCTTTGCCGCCAGCCACATGGACGACGAGCCGGAAACCCGCGAACTGCTCAGGAGCCTGGATGGGATCCGCATCAGGATTTATGAAATCAATGGTGATGCCAGACGGGTCGCGACGCGGATCAATGCGATGAGCGGGAACCTGCAGCAAGACGGTTGGGAGCCGGTACTGCTGATCCGGGGGGACGATGAGGCCACCCACATGCTGATCCGGGTGGTGGATCAACAAATCTGCGGTATGACCGTCCTGGTCTCAGACGGTGATTCGGAAGCCGTCGTCATTAACCTGATGGGGGAGATCAAGCCGCAGCAATTCAGCGACGTCATGGTCGCGCTTGACGTCGAGGCGCCGGGGGTCGAGAACGTCAAGGTTGCGGAGGCAGAAGAGACCTGATCAGGGGTCGTCGCGCACGATCACCGTGTCGGCGACCGGGATCACTTCATCGGCCGGCAATTCCGCCCTCTGTGCGTGCTCCAGGATCGCGTCCTCGTCCTCTGCCTGGTAGATGCACACCGTTCCCAGCGTCCCGTCTTCTTCGTTCAGTACATAGGACCGGATCCACTTGACCTGGTCGGGCATTTCCTCGTCGCTGATCTGTCTTGAAACCGCCGCAGCGTTCTCAAGGTCCTCTGCGGTTCGCCAACCGCCCCGGCGTAAAATCACGAAAGTCTGCATCTGTCACCTCCTTTGCAACAAGCTTGCAATAAGCTTAAGCATAAGAGAAAAAAAGATTGAATAATACAGGTGCGCCCTCCAAACTTTCGGCATGCGATTTCTCACCCTGTTGTTGACGTTAATCATCTGCGCTGCCTGTATGGCAGACGGTCCTTACGTTGAGCTCAAAGGTGAGCGCTTCAGCGTTGAGCTGGCGCAAACTCAGCAAAAGCAGGCGCTGGGCCTGATGTTCCGCGAATCGATGCCGCAAGACCATGGCATGCTGTTTCTGTTTCCGGTCGAGGCCATGCGCAGTTTCTGGATGAAGAACACGAAGATTCCGCTCGATATATTCTATTTCGACGCGGACCTTAAACTGGTCAGCGTTTCGGAAAACACCCCGCCCTGCAGGTCGCAGAGGTGCCCAGGGTATCCGAGCACCGGCCCGGCCAAGTACGTGCTGGAGCTCAATGCCGGCAAAGCGGCCGAGCTGGGCGTGCAGCCGGGTGATCAACTGCAGCTTTACCTGGAGCACTAATTCATTTGAGTTTGGTGCCAACGCAAGGACTGATTGGCATTCCGCTGTCCATGTTGACCACGTGACTGGTCGTATGGTTATATTTCATTTCACTTGATTTGGGAGAGTAAACAATGGCTGGAAAATTCGTCGTATTCAAAGGTAAAGACGGGCAGGACTATTTCAGGCTCAAGGCCGGTAATGGCGAAGTGATCCTGTCCAGCGAGGGTTACAAGTCCAAGAGTTCCTGCGCCAACGGAATCGAGTCGGTTCGTAAAAATTCGCAGGACGAAAACCGTTTCGAAGTTAAAACCGCCAAAGACGGCAGAGAATATTTTATCCTCAAGGCCGGTAATGGACAGGAGATCGGCCGCAGCCAGATGTACAAATCCGGCAGCGGTTGCCGCAACGGAATGAAATCGGTCGCCCGCAACGCTGCTGACGCAGTGGTTGTCGAGGAGTAGCTTCGTAAAAGTTCTGCAGCTAAGCGACTGCCACGTTTCGGCCGATCCTGAAGCAGACTACCGCGGACAGAACGCAGACCGGAACCTGGCAGGCTTGCTGCTCTCCATGCGTACCCAGGACCCTGACCTGGTGCTGCTGACGGGAGATGTCAGCGAGGATGCCAGTGCGGCATCCTATGCCCGCGTAGCTGTCCGGCTGGGCACCATTGGTGCGCCTGTGCTGGCGCTACCGGGAAACCACGACAACCCCGGGGTCATGAAAAATCACTTCCCCACGGGCCCCTGGGCGGGTCCCCGAACCTTTCAGCTGGGCAGCTGGCTGATGGTGGCGCTGGATTCGACTGCGCCAGGTAAAATTTCAGGGTGTTTAGGCCAGCAGACGCTCGAGCAATTCGACTCCAGTATGCGCGGTAGCGATGCAGAGCACATCCTGGTGGCCTTGCATCATCAGCCGGTTCCGGTCAATGCGCCGTGGATTGACCGTTATGCGTTGGAGGAGCCGGCAAGATTTCTGAATTACATCGATCGCGAAAACAGGGTGCGAGCGGTTGTCTGGGGGCATGTGCACCATGCCTTCAGCACAGAGCGAAATGGCGTGGCATATTTGGGCGCACCGTCCAGCGTTGCCAATAGCCTGCCCCTGACGCAAAAATTCACTCTGGACCTGGCAGGGCCTTCCTGCCGTTGGCTGAAACTCGGTGATGACGGGTCGGTGCAGACCGGTATTTTGCGCCCCTGTCAGTCCTCGACCGGCAGAACCAGCCACAAAATCAGGTAGACGAGGATACCGGGAAAAGCGGCAGAGCAAATGGATAACAGCGTGTAGGCAACCCGTGTGCCGGTGACAGACCAGCCAAAATGCCGGGCGATACCCGCACAGACACCGCCGATCATGGCATTGCCGCGTGCACGCTTGATGCCGCCTCTGCTACTCATTCTACCGCGTCACGCATGGATTGCATGGCAACAAGAATACCCCAAAATTCAGATTTCTATCATTTCAAAATCTTCTTTTCCCGCACCACAGTCGGGGCAGACCCAGTATTCAGGCACATCTTCCCAGCGAGTTCCGGGCGCCAGCCCTTCTTCGGGCGCACCTTTTTCTTCCTCGTATATCCAGCCGCAGATGATACACATCCAGTTTTTGTATTCGGTTTCGTTCAATTTCTTTCACCTTGCCGTAAAAAAGTAGCGTAGTTTGCCATACAATACGCCGATGAACAGCAGCAAAGAACTGATTTCCCGGGCCCGTCTGCACATTCCAGGCGGTGTGAATTCTCCCGTCCGTGCTTTCAATGGTGTCGGTGGCGACCCCGTTTTCTTCGAAAGAGCCGAAGGGGCTTGCATGTACGATGTCGAGGGCCGGGCTTACATTGACTATGTCGGCTCCTGGGGGCCCATGATCACGGGCCATGCGCATCCGGAGATCATTAGCGCGGTACAGGAGGCGGCATCAAAAGGGCTCAGCTTCGGCGCACCGTGCCCGGCCGAGGTGGATATGGCCGAGCGCTTGTGTGACATCGTGCCGGGAATGGACATGGTGCGAATGGTCAATTCAGGCACCGAGGCCACCATGAGCGCCATTCGTGTCGCCCGCGCGGCCACTGGTCGCGATCTCATCATCAAGTTCGAAGGCTGCTATCACGGACATGCCGACAGTTTCCTGGTGAAGGCCGGCAGTGGCGCACTGACGCTCGGCGTTCCAACTTCTCCAGGGGTGCCGCCGGCAGTGGCGGACCTGACCCTCACGTTGCCGTACAACGACCTGGCGGCAGTGACGGACTGCCTGGCCGGGCAGGGTAGTGAAGTCGCTGCCATCATCGTCGAGCCGGTCGCCGGCAATATGAACTGTATTCCGCCGGTACCTGGATACCTTGAAGGTTTGCGGTCAGCCTGCGACCAATACGGCTGCCTGTTGATCTTCGATGAGGTCATGACCGGTTTCCGGGTCGCGCTGGAAGGTGCCCAGGGGCTATATGGCATAACGCCGGACCTCTCCACATTTGGCAAAGTCATCGGTGGCGGCATGCCGGTTGGCGCGTTCGGTGGCAAGAAGAAGTTCATGGAGCAGGTTGCGCCGAGCGGGCCGGTGTACCAGGCGGGCACACTTTCCGGTAATCCTGTTGCGATGGCCGCAGGGCTGGCAAACCTGAACCTGATCACCCGGCAAGGGTTTTTCGAAGAACTGACGCTTAAAACCAAACGACTGGTTGACGGCATCCAGCGGGCTGCCGAGCAGGCGGGGGTTCCGTTCAGGACAACCCGGGTGGGCGGCATGTTTGGCCTGTTCTTTACCGAAGCCGAACAGGTGGTCAATTTCGCAGAAGCGGGCCAGTGCGATATAGAGGCTTTCAAGACTTTTTATCACGGCATGCTGGACCGGGGGGTCTACCTGGCGCCGTCCGCCTATGAAGCCGGCTTCATTTCATCCGCGCACACAGACGAGCACATCGCCGCCACCATTGCCGCCGCCCGGGAAGCGTTCAGCGAGCTTTGACCTGCCGATAGCTTTTGAGCCGGTAAAATGGTCGTTCCACCAGGAAGTAGCTGAGGCTTGCAACCATGACAACGCTGACGGTGGCAAGGGGAAAGGTCA
Organism: Lysobacterales bacterium; assembly: GCA_029859645.1. GTDB lineage: Bacteria > Pseudomonadota > Gammaproteobacteria > Xanthomonadales > SZUA-36 > JAHEFT01. Next base: position 19,687 of record JAOUCS010000002.1, read on the forward strand.
TCCAGTGAGGCCAGTCCGTGTAATTCTCCCCGGCCATTAGTTGCAATTGTCGCATGACCACGAAGTGCCACAGATACAGGCTGTAGGAAATCAGGCCAAGAAAGTAGATGGGCCGGTTGGCGAGCAGCAACGTTCCGATTCGCGATCCCCAGTAGAGACTCAGCACAGCAATGGAAAGAGGCAGGCCCAGCACCAGTGGCGCGACAACCATTCCCCAGTGCCCAAGCCAGTAGTCTGCACCGGCGGACAGCACCACGTTCCACAGCCAGAACGCCGGTAGCAGCAGGCCCAGCAGGAACATTAAGTCCAGCACCCATGCGGCAGGGCGCGGCCGTTCATGAACCGCAGCATTCTGCACCACCAGTGCTGCTGTAGCCCCCAGCAGAAACTCGGCAAGGTTACCCGGTAACTGAGAGGCCGCCAGAAAAGCCTGTGCGCTGCCCGCAGTGCCAAAATGCGCCCCGGCCCAGGCCCGGTAAAGCACGCTGATCAAAAGCCCGCCAAGCAGTATGGGAATCCAGCGCCGAGGGTTCAGGAAGGGTGCGAGTAGAGGCAATAGCAAGTAAAAACCCATTTCCACTGGCAGGGTCCACCAGATGCCGACCAGCGGCCGTACGGGTTCCCAGCCGATATTGAAGAACATCACCAGGTGCGCCAGGAATTCGGAAATGCCAAGCGACTGCCAGACTGTGAACCAGCTACCGACAGCCAGGATAATGAACAGCTGGGCATAGTAGGCGGGAAAAACCCGCAGAAACCGCCGCCTGAAATAAGGTTTCAGCGGTGGCAGGGGCTGCCGTTCGAGGGCTGCACGGGCGAAGGGCAGGCTCAGTAAAAACCCGCTGAGAACGAAGAAAAAATCCACGCCGACGAAACCGAATCCCAACGGAAACTGCAATGCCTTGCCGATCAGTGGCACGGCGAGATCCAGCCGGATGCCCGGGTGCAGTACTTCGTAGTGATAGAGAAAGACCAGGAAAGCGGCTACACCGCGCAGGCCCGTCAGCGCCGCTATGTATTGCCGATCCCCTTGGGGTGTCACCATGGTGACGGGCTGTTAACCATCCAGGAAAAGATCCTTCATCAGGGCCACGCCGGGTTTTACAGAGTAGGATGAAAAGTCCTTGACCCCGGTACCACGAAGCACGTCCTCGTCCAGGTAAAAGTTGCCGGTGCAGATGCGGGCGTTTTGGCAGAGGATTGCGTGAGCGGCATCGGCCATGATCGCTTCGGTGCGGCAATTATCGGGGCTGATCGCGCCGTCCAGCATGTTCAGCGCCGCGGTCGCGATGACGGTCCTGGGCCACAAAGCATTGAATGCAATGCCATCCTTGCGAAACTCCTCCGCCATACCCAGCACACACATGCTCATGCCGTACTTGGCCATGGTGTAAGCGACATGGTCGCGAAACCAGTGTGCCTTCATATTCAGGGGCGGAGACAGGTTCAGCACATGGGGATTGTCGGAATTCTTCAGGTGGGGAATACAGGCCCTTGACATCAGGTAAGTGCCGCGAACATTGGTACTAAACATCAGGTCATAACGTTTGACCGGCAATTCCAGAGTTCCTTGCAGCATGATCGCACTGGCGTTGTTGACCAGTACGTCCAGCTTGCCGAATCGGTCGATCGTAGCGGACACCGCCTGATCAATGGACTCTTCATCCCTGACGTCCATCCGGATAGCCAGGCCTTGTCCACCTGCCGCCTCGATTTCTTCGACAGTGGTGTGAATAGTGCCGGGCAGAACCGGATGCTTTCGGTCCGTCTTGGCAGCAATGGCAACATGGGCGCCGTCCCGTGCCGCCCGCAGTGCAATAGCTTTGCCAATTCCCCTGGAACCACCGGTTATCAGCAGAGTTTTTCCGGCCAGACTTGACCCCATGTCCCAACTCCTTTCAAATCAAACCCGTATTATAACGGGCAGTCGGTCTTTACATCGGGTCCTTTGAATTCCCGGGGGTTATGGTTTGGATACAAGCTGGACACAGGAACTGCTGAGTTGGCTAAACGCCCACCCGGGCTGGGGTTTTGCCATCGTGTTCCTGGTCGCATTATTTGAGTCACTGGTCCTGGTTGGCATCCTGTTACCGGGGATTGTCATCCTGTTCGGTGTGGGAACACTGATCGGTCTGGGTATCCTGGAGTTGCTGCCTATCTGGCTGGCGGCAACGACCGGAGCATTCATCGGTGATTTCCTGAGTTACCTGTTGGGGCACCGGTTCAAAGCGCACCTGCTGGATATCTGGCCGTTTTCGCGCTACCCCGCGCTGATGGAGAGGGGCACCCGTTTTTTTCATGCACACGGCGCGAAAAGTGTCGTAGCCGGTCGGTTTATCGGTCCATTACGCCCGATTATCCCGGCGGTTGCCGGGATGATGGGCATGAAGCCTGGCAGGTTTATCGCCGTGGATGTTCCGGCCTGTATCACGTGGGCGCCCTCGTTCCTGTTGCCCGGTTTGTTATTCGGGGCCTCGCTCGAAGTGGCGTCCGAATACACCGGCAGGCTCACCGTCATGCTGGTCATCCTGGTTGTCATTCTTTGGATGACCTGGTGGTTGATCCGGCTGGTTTACGAACCCCTTGCGACCCGGTCTGCTCGCTGGATGCGGCATGGCATCCGCTGGAGCCGGCGCCATCCGGTTCTGGGCCGGGTTGCCGGTCCGGTTCTCGATCCCACCCGTGGAGAAACCCTTTCTGTCACGATGATGGGCGTGCTGCTGGTGTTCGTATTCTGGGGCCTGCTGATGCTGCTGTTCCTGTCGCCCTTTTCCTCTCAACCTGAAACGCTGGACCAGGCCGTGATGAACCTGGCTCTGGCTTTGCGAAACCACCTGGCTGACCCGGTGATGGTCTCCATTTCACAACTGTCGCGATGGCCGGTTTCGGTTTTCTCCGCCGTCGCCCTGCTGCTTTGGCTGCTGGGCGCCGGGCGCAGAAATGCGGCTAAACACTGGGTGATCGCCATTGGCGGCGGTGCTCTGCTTCACCTCCTTTTGTCGTGGAGTCTACGCACAACGCCGCAAGTGCTGGAAATGACTGTTCCCGCCCTGCAAGGCCCCAGTGCGGCGATGAGCCTGCCTACCGTGGTACTGATGTTTTTCGCGATCATGGAGGCAGGTGAGCTGCCTCGCAAACACCGGCAGTGGCCATACCTGGTCGCGGCATTGCTACTGATCCTGCTGGCCCTGGCCCGGCTATACCTTGGGATGGAATGGTTAAGCGGTGCACTGATGGGCCTGGTCAGCGGGCTCGCATGGACCGCGATCGTAGGAATCGCCTATCGGCAGCGAGCGGATCGACGGTTTTCCGGAGCGACCGCCAGCCTGATTTTTTACGGGTCTTTTCTCGCGCTGTTCTCGTGGCAGGTCAACGAGCACCTGGCCGAAGATCTGGTGGTGCTCAAATCGCCGACCGTTCTGCAGGACATGGACCTGCAGGCATGGTGGGAGTCGGAATGGAGAGAACTCCCGATGGAGCGGACGAAACTGTCGTCTGTGGCTTCCCGCAGGTTCAATGCCCAGGTTGCGGTAGATCCGGAAGAGCTGTCCGGATTGTTGCAACAGAGTGGCTGGGAGCCTGTGCCGGACACGGATTGGCGTTGGATCATCCAGGCGCTGAATCCGAAACCCGACCAGGCGAGCCTGCCGCTACTGGGGCGCGCATTCCAGGGTCGTTCGGAGGCATTGATGCTGCAAAAAAACCTGGAAACGGAAGGGCGGCTTCTGACTATTCGCCTGTGGGATTCGGGTTTTCGGCTGTTGCCCGGCCAACAGGTGCTCTACCTTGGCCAGTTATCCGAGGAAGTGCTGGTCCAGCGCCTGGGGTTGTTCAGTTACTGGCGTTCGAGCCCGGTAGGCCCACACCGATTTGCACCGTTAAGGGAGCCGTTGTCGGAACTGCAACAAAAACGGGTCGATGACAGGCTGCTGCTGATCCGCTCAGTTCAGGCGGATTGAAATCGGGGCATGATATCAAGCAGGTTCTGCAATCGTTCGACCGGGTCGGACATCTCCAGCAGGTGCTGTTTCTCGATGCTTGCCAGCGGCAGCAGTTCGGACAAGCGGTAGCCCAGCCAGGCGGCGTCCTGGAGCTTTTCAGGCGCGTAATCCGGGTACTGGTGCGAGACTTTCTCCATGAACCGGGCCAGCACGTCGCTCAGGACGGAATAAGCTTCGGGAACGGTTTGTTCAGGTGCCTCGGGTATAACGTTGACCTGTGCCCTGAACAGGCCATCCTCCTGTTGCCACACATCTTCTGTTCTGAACCTGAGTACACCGGTGGCCGCAACGCCGAGAAGGCCATCTTCCAGCGTATACCAGTCGACGACATCGGCGTAGGTTCCCACCAGCGCTGTTTTGACGGGCGAAACCGCCTCCTCTCCATCCCGGATCAGGCAGACCCCAAAGCCCGTATCGTTGCGGGCGCAGTCCCGCACCATGGTCAGGTAGCGCTGCTCGAAAATCCGCAATGGCAGGTAGCCGCCGGGGAACAGCACGGTTCGAAGTGGGAAAAGCGGGATTTCAATCATTTTCAGGTGCGGCAACAGACTGTGTAAACCTGGCAGGCGCAGAGTCAAAGCCGCCATTGCTCATGAATATCACGTGGTCACCCGGCTGCACAGCATCGAGCATTTGGGTCAACATGTCTTCACTGCGGGTCACCACGCGGCCACGGCCTTCCAGCGGCGCGAGGGTCTCCTGTGGGTCCCAGTCAATGCCATCGCCGGCCATCAGCCAGACCCGGTCGGCCGGCATCAGGGCAGGGCCCAGTTCACTGGCATGGACACCGGCGCGCATGGTATTGCTGCGTGGCTCGAGAGCAACCAGAACCCGTGCGTTGCCAACGCGTCGGCGCAATCCTTCCAGCGTCAATCGAATCGCTGTCGGGTGGTGTGCAAAATCATCATATACATGGATACCTTTTGCATCGGCTATCAGCTCCATGCGTCTCTTGACACCCTTGAACGATGCCAGGGCATCGACGGCCGTTCGCGGGTCGACTCCGGCCGCCACCGCAGAGGCCACTGCCGCACAGGCGTTCATGGCGTTATGGCGCCCATAATGGGACCAGGCCAGATTTCCGATTTGCTGGTCCCGGAAACGGAATGCCAGTTCGCTGCCGTCCTGCTTGAGCATTTCGACCTGCCAGTCCTGCGCTTCCTCCATTGAGAACGTCTGCAGCTGACTCCAGCAACCTCTTTCCAGTACGGCTTCCAGCCGGGAGTCCTGGGCGTTGCTGATGATCGTTCCGTTACCGGGGATCGTTCTGACCAGGTGGTGGAACTGGGTTTGAATGGCCTTGAGATCCTCGTAAATATCGGCGTGATCAAACTCCAGATTATTGAGGATCAAGGTGGCCGGCCGGTAATGCACGAACTTTGCGCGCTTATCGAAGAAAGCCGTGTCATATTCATCGGCCTCCACCACGAATAAGTCTTTCCCGTCCCGCGCGGACTGGCCAAAGTTTTCCGGTACGCCACCGATCAGGAAGCCCGGTTCAAGCCCGGCGGTTTCAAGAATCCAGGCAGCCATGCTGGCGGTGGTGGTTTTACCATGAGTGCCGGCAACGGCGATGACTGACTTGCCACGCAGGTAGTTTTCACCCAGCCATCGTGGGCCGGACGTGTATTCGATGCCGTTGTTGAGGACATATTCAATGGCAGGGTTGCCCCTGCTGAGGGCATTCCCGATTACGACGAGGTCGGGTGCCGGGTCCAGGTGGTCTGCCGAGTAACCTTCATACAATTCGATGCCCTCGGCGGCCAGTTGCGTGCTCATGGGAGGGTAAGTGTGCTGATCAGAACCGGAAACCCGGTGGCCGGCCCGTTTAGCCAGTAATGCCACCCCACCCATAAAGGTTCCGCAGGCTCCAAGAATGTGAATATGCATAGCAGTGACTATCCGAACAGGGTTCTAAGCGACATGAAAGTGACGGCAAATATCAGCACGGCCAGCAGCGCGCCGATTCCAAACTTGACCGACAGGGCATGGCGGTAAATATGCGCATCCACGAGCAGGCTCCAGCCGAACAGGACCAGGTACATAAGGGCAAGGTCAGGTTGTGGTTTACCCGGATCGACACGGCTGAGAATCAACAGCGACAGCAGCCCGAATACAAACCCGGTACCGGCAAGGGCAGCCAGGGTTTGCGGCACGCGAGCCTGGAATTGACGCAGATTCAGTAGCAAGGCAACCATTCCGAACTGAAGGCCGATCGCTACCAGGCTGCGCGGTGCGCCATCGGAATCGCCCATGATCTGATCAGCGATGAAACCCTGGCTGATATAGGCAAGCGCCAGCGCAACAGCCAGCAGCCAGCCACCAGGCAGGTCCTGTGGCCCGGATCGCAAACGGAGCATATTAAGCAGCGTCGGGATAATATGGCCCGTCATTTGAGCCTCGTGGTTGCTGGCCGGCAGATCAGGCCTCCGATCGCATCTGAAGAACGCCCTTGATACGCTGGAACACTTCCTCGATGGATCCTTCGCCCAGAACCCGGGAAAGTACACCTTTGCCGGCGTAGTAATCAACAACGGGGGCCGTTTGCGCCGCATAGACTTCCATCCGTTTGCGCACGGTCTCCTCCGTGTCATCACTGCGGCCTTCTTCCGCCGCACGTTTGGCGATGCGGGCAATAACCATCTCGACATCGACATCGATCTGGAGCGCCTCTTCGACAGGCTGCTCAAGGCGGTTGAGTAAATCATCAAGCGCCTCCGCCTGCACGAGATTGCGCGGGTAGCCGTCAAGGATAAAACCGCCACCTATGTCAGGCCGTGACAGGCGCTCTTCGATCAGTCCGAGCATGATTTCGTCAGAGACCAGTTCACCCCGATCCATCACGCCCTTGGCCTGCAAACCCAGTGCTGAACCGGCTTTAACGGCCGAACGCAAGAGTTCACCGGTGGATATATGAGGAAGGCCAAGTTCTTTCACCAGCAATGCCGCCTGGGTGCCTTTGCCGGATCCGGGGGCGCCGAGCAATACGATTCGCATAAGGTGCTATCCGTCCACTAGAATAAGGGGCTAACGCTAACCGCTCATAAACCGCAAGTCAATCTGACATTCTTGAGTACAGATGGGAGCCTCGAACAGATGAAGAAAAATATCCTTTACGCGCAATCAGGTGGAGTAACACCGGTGATCAATGCTACAGCCTGTGGTGTGATCGAAACAGCCCGCAATCACCGCGATCAGATTGGCAAGGTCTATGCGGGCAAAGATGGAATTATCGGTGTCCTCAAAGAGGAGTTGATCGATACTTCCAGGGAACGCAAGGCCAGTATCAGCGCGCTGCGGCACACGCCGGGTGGCGCATTCGGTTCCTGCCGCTACAAGCTGAAAAGCATCGATGAGAGCAAACGGGAATATGAGCGGCTGATCGAGGTTTTGCGCGCCCATAATATTGGCTATTTTTTGTATAACGGTGGCGGCGATTCTTCTGATACGGCGCACAAGGTATCTCAGATAGGCAAGAAAATGGGTTTTCCGGTGCAATGCATCGGCGTGCCAAAAACCATCGATAACGATTTGCCCATCACTGATAACTGCCCGGGTTTCGGTTCGGTCGCCAAGTACATCGCGGTCTCGATCATGGAAGCGAGCCTGGACGTGGAGTCCATGGCGAGCAGTTCGACCAAGGTTTTCGTGCTGGAGGTCATGGGCCGGCATGCGGGCTGGATTGCCGCTGCCTCGGGGCTCGTTTCGCGGGAAGCAGGCGATCCACCGCACATCATCCTGTTCCCGGAAGTCCCCTTCAAACAGCGTGAATTTCTGAAGAAGGTCAAAACCTCGGTAGAGCAATACGGCTATTGCTCAATCGTTGTTTCCGAGGGCGTGCGTGACAGCAAGGGCAAATTCCTGGCCGATGCGGGTACACGTGACGCATTTGGCCACGCCCAGCTGGGTGGCGTAGCCCCCGTGGTTGCCAACCTGGTGCGGGAAAAACTCGGCTACAAATACCATTGGGCGGTGTCCGATTATCTGCAAAGATCGGCCCGTCACCTGGCGTCACGGGTCGATGTGGATCAGGCCTATGCCGTGGGTGAGGCAGCCGTCAAGTTTGCCATCGCCGGTAAATCGGGGGTTATGCCGGTTATCAAACGGACTTCAAACAATCCCTATCGCTGGAAAATCGAAGAAGCTCAGCTGAGCCGCATGGCCAACCGGGAAAAAATGATGCCCAAAAGCTATATCGCATCTGACGGAATGGGCATCACACCGGCGGCCAGGCGCTACCTGGCCCCCCTGATCCGTGGTGAAGACTATCCTCCCTATGACCGCGACGGCCTGCCCAAATATGTGAAGATGAGAAAAGTGCTGGCGCAGAAAAAACTGCCGGACTTCAAGGTTTAAAGAGTCTCAAGCGCAACGGCTGCCGATCAGCACTGGAGAGTTAAAAAAACCCCGCCTTGAGCGGGGTTTTTTCGTAGTGAAGGATGGCTTAACCCAGCAAAACTCCGCCGTACTGAACGAAGAACGGTGCGAACACCAGGCTGAGAATAGCGGACAGCTTGATCAGGATATTCAGGGAAGGTCCTGAGGTGTCCTTCAGCGGATCACCGACTGTATCACCCACGACGGCTGCTTTGTGTTCTTCCGAGCCCTTGCCGCCCATGTTGCCCGCCTCGATGAATTTCTTGGCGTTGTCCCAGGCGCCACCGCTGTTGGAAGAGGCGATGGCCAGCACGCCGCCGGCAAACAGGGAGCCTGCCAGCAGGCCACCCACGGAGGAAACACCGAACAGGAATCCGGCCAGTATCGGGGTACCCATGATCAGGATGCCCGGCGGAATCATTTCGCGCAGCGCAGCCTTGGTGGAGATGGCCACGCAGGTAGCGTAATCAGGCTCGCCCGTACCTTCCATGATGCCCGGGATCGTACGGAACTGGCGACGGACTTCCTCGATCATGGCGAAGGCCGCCTTGCCGACGGATTTCATCGTCATGGCCGTGAACAGGAAAGGCAGAACCGCGCCAACGAAAGCGCTGGTGTATACCACCGGGTCCAGCAGACTCATGTTGATCGGCGAACCCTGCAGTTTTTCGGCAGCGGTAATGAACGCCGCGAACAGTGCCAGCGAGGTCAGGATGGCGGCGCCGATAGCGAAGCCTTTACCGATCGCAGCCGTGGTGTTGCCGGCCGAATCCAGGATATCGGTGCGGCGACGGACTTCTTTGTCCAGCCCCACCATTTCGGCAATACCGCCGGCGTTATCGGCAACGGGGCCGTATGCGTCGATGGTTAGCGCAATGACCAGCGTCCCGAGCATGCCCAGCGAAGCGATCGCCACGCCGTACATGCCGGCCAGTCCCCAGGAAATGAAGATGCTGATCGCGATGCACAAGTAAGGAAGCACGGTGGATTTGTACCCCAGCGCGAGGCCGTAGATGATGTTGGTGGCAACGCCCGTTTCGCAGGATTTCGCCAATTCCTGAACCGGTTTGTAAGCATCACCGGTGTAGTACCCGGTCAGCAGGCCCACGGCCAGTCCGGCAACCAGGCCGGAAAGGAAGCACCAGTAAACGCCCAGGTTGGTATAGACTTCACCACCCAGTTCGAAACTGGCGGGGATCAGAGCCTTGGTGAAAAAGAACATCACGATGGCCATCAGCACGCTGGAAATCACCAGCAGCTTCATCAGGGCCGGAGCCACGTCTTCTTCCTTCTTGACACCGACCAGCAGCTTGGTGACCAGGCTGACGGGGATACCCACGGCGCTGATCAGAATCGGAAAGAGCAGTGCGTTGGGGTCAGCGGCAAACACCACCGCGGAAATTACCATCGCGGCGCAGGTGCTCTCAGCGCAGGACCCGAAGAGATCAGCGCCCATGCCGGCCACGTCGCCGACATTGTCGCCCACGTTATCGGCAATCACCGCCGGATTGCGTGGATCGTCTTCGGGAATGCCCTGTTCGACTTTGCCCACCAGGTCGGCGCCGACGTCGGCTGCCTTGGTGAAAATACCGCCGCCCACACGGGCGAACAATGCGATGGTGGAGCCACCCAGACCGAAGCCGGCTATCACTTCCATCAGTACGTGGTTGTTCTCCGGGCCAAGACCCGCCAGCAGCGTGCTCATCACCACGTAGATGATGACCATGCCCAGTACGGCCAGCCCCACCAGTGCAAAGCCCATCACCGCGCCGGAATTGATGGCGACATCAAAGGCATGAGAAATGTCCTTTTTGGCCGAAACCGTGGTCCGTGCGTTGCCCTGGGTGGCCACTTTCATACCGATGTAACCGGACGCAATGGAAATGGCCGCGCCGAACAGAAAGGCGATCGCTGTATAGATGCCTTCGCGTGTATCCGGCGTGTGCTTATCATCGATCAGCAGCGCGATAATGGCTGCGAACGCAATCATGAAAATGGTCAGGAACTTGTATTCCTGTTTGAGGAAAGCCATGGCGCCTTGCGCGATAGCTCCATGGATGAAGGTCAGACGTTTGGCGTCTTTTTCGTCCAGCCCCATGGTCAGCGGAACATTGGTCACCTTCTTCATGTAGACAAAGGCGATGACCAGGCCCAGCAATGACAGGACTGTGGAAATGATTATTGTGATTCCCGGCATTAGTTTTGCACTCCTAGCAATATCATTTTTTTCAAACCGCGCGCACTTTAACACAAACCGCTGCCGGCTTGATAAGCAAGACCCACAATAATGTCCTAAATCAATCTATTATCGCGGTTAATCCAACTGCAGGGCGGACTTGAGCAGGCCCACCAGTTCGGGATAGGTATTCCGGTCCAGCAGATTCATCGCCTGGTGGCCTGATAGCTCTCTGACCAGTCGGGTGGCGGCGGTGGTGTTGGCGGCAGGGCCGGCCACCAGGTCAGCTTTCATGTGCTCGCCATAGGCGGTTTGCACACCCAGAACGGCGTACGGATCGGATGCGCACAGCAGCGTAAAACGCGTCAGTTTACCCAGGCGATTAACCAGCGCAGCCCCGTTGTAGGGCTCAAGTGGTGAGGCGCCGGCTTCGACCACCAGGACATCGGCTTCGCAGGCCGCTATTCTGGAAAGTAACAGGTCGAGGGCCTGCCGGAATCGGCTCTCCGGACACACGGTGGAAGGCAGGCCGGCATCGACGAAGTCAAATACAGCAGAAGCCCCGGCGTCACGAAACTTCAGAATGTCCCGATAGCGGGCCGCCCCCGTGAGTTTTGCGGCCACCACATCGAGCCCCAGGTAACTGAGAGCGCGGATGATCACCTGCCCGGAACTGGTTTTACCGGCAGACATGGAAGTCCCGATCAACAATATCACCGGGATGTCCAGCTCCTTGTGCGGTACCGGCAGCGCGAAGTCCTCCATCCCGAGCTTGTTACCTGCCCGGGTAACATGCCCAAGATATTCCAGGCGCATCAGGTCGGGAAGAAAGGGTGAGATCGAGGTGGCTTTACCCAGCAGGCCGGCCGGGGTCAGGGCATCCAGTTCACTACCCTCTGCCACCGCACGCCAGTCCCCTACACCCTCCAGTGTGGCCGCCCGCTGACCGAGGGCTCCGACCATCAGGTCACCTCGAACCATTTCAGCGATCCGGCCGGTTTTCGTTTCGCATCGGTACAGTCGGTTGCGCTTGCCGGTGACACGACCGACCACGAAGTCACCGGTGGCCCAGTCCGAGCGGTCCCACTTCAGGGTCTTGAACGGCACCGTCCACAAATCCGAAGTGCGGGTGACAGTGGAGAAAAAGTAGTGCGATCTCATGGCGTGAGTCCGTTGGTTTCCAGTGGCGGTGACATCAGCAACAGCGTGAGCAGAGCCGCATGTTCAAGAGTCGGCCCCAGCCGCAGGTGTTCATGCCGGGCATGGGCGCCATCGCCGACTGCGCCGAGCCCGTCCAGGGTGGCGGTGTAGAGGCTTGTGAAGTTGCCATCGGAGCCGCCACCGGCAAGCCCTTCATCCAGTTCCATTCCCAGCTGGTCCCCCAGGGATTGCGCCAGGCGCCAAAGCTGCCGGTTTGCCGGCGTACGTTCCATTGCGGGACGCCCAAAACCTCCCTCGATCAACAAGGCCGTCCCCTCGGTTACGGGTTGCAGGCTGCGAATTTCTGCCTCCACCCACTCGCCGTCTTCCCTGGTCTCTACCCGCACATCAACGACCGCCTGGCTTTCAGGAGCCACGACGTTGGGACGGAGCCCGCCATCGATAGTGCCAACGTTTACAGTGATGCCCCGGTCAAAATCATTCAGTGCAAACAGGGTCTGGATCACGTGGGAAAGTTCCAGGATCGCGCTGGCGCCGGCTCCGGGGTCGAGCCCGGCATGCGCTGCTTCGCCCCGGACAGTGACGGTATAGCGGGCAATACCCTTGCGCGCAGTTTTCAATTTCCCGCCAGGCCCCAATGAGGGTTCCAGCACGAGAACGCGATCCATGTGCGGCGCCAGCGACTCGATGTAGCGCCGGCTTTCCCGGCTTCCCACTTCTTCGTCCGAATTCAGAAAGACATGCGGCACGACCTGTGGCTGTATATTGAAATGCTGAAGGGTTTCGATCGCCATCAGCACCAGGGCGACGCCGGCTTTCATATCGTAAACGCCCGGTCCGCGCACGATGTCACCTTCATGCTCAAAGGGCATTTCCGCCAGCGTACCGAGCGGCCAGACGGTATCGTAGTGTCCCAGCAGTAACTGTGCCGGTTTTGAATGCCTGCGATCGGCAGGCCGGGCATGAAGCATGCCGCCACTGTTATGGCCAGGGATACGTTTGACCTGATAGTCCAGGCGTTCAAATCCGGCGGCAATGATTTCCCGGATTTCCCGTTGGGAGGAAGGTACGTCGGAAGGAGATTCTGCTTCGGTCATCGTGCGCAGCAGGTCGACCAGCTGCGCACGCCTGCTTTGCAAGTGTTCAAGCACGTCGCTGGCTCTGGCTGCGGGTCTGGCGTTATTGTTCATTGCCTATTTCGCCATTCCTGCCGGAAACGGGAAAGACAGGCTGTCGCTGACAGAGGCAAATCGACCGGGATGCAGGTACGCCAGCAAAGGCGCCTCGTGAATCCTCGCCTGGTCATCAACCTCATCATCACGCGCTGCATCTTCCGCTACCCGGGCAGCCACGACACGGCCGACGATCAGGCTGTTGACGCCAAAATCGTCGACAAATCGATCCAGCTCACACTCCAGAAACAGGTAGGCCCCGCTCAGCAGAACACCGTCCACCCGGGTGGATGGGAACACCGGCAAGGCCTTTACTGCCGGTTTTTCGTCCTGCGAGAAGCGTGGCGAAGCGGCCAGGCTGGTCAGCACCAGCTGTTCCGGCCTGGGAAAGGAAACCGTGAACACGCCGTCCCGCTTGATATTCGAATACGTGTGATGCCTGGGGGTACAGACGAAGCCGAAGTAATTCTCCCAACCCATCGGCATGGCCATGTGCTTCGGCGCCAGGTCGTGGTTCCCATCCGGTTCCAGGGTCCCGACCAGCACCAGGGGAGCGACCCAGAAAAAGCGGTCCCAGATAGGTTGCTCGGTGTCCAGTTCAATCAGCCGTTGGTTTTCTGCCGGGCTCTGCATAGTGAAACCTCCCGCCGCGAGGCGATGCCATTCCCCCAGTATCCACGCTACGCCCGCGCGGGCAGGAGCGCCATGATCTGGGGCAAGAACCGATTTTTCGGCGTTTTACAGGCCTTTCCGGTAGAATCCGGTGATTGAACAATCGCCTGAATTCCGGGTCTACTGTGCGGCGATCAGGCAGGCAAAACAATCAGTTATTTCATGAAACAAAAAATAGTCATCGGTTTAAGCGTGATCCTGGGCTTGGTGTTTGCGCCACTGGCGGACGCTATCGAATTCGACGAGGTCCGGAATTTCGAGGACGTGTTCGTCATTTCGGGAGAAGCATCAGGCCGTGACCGGCTGCTGGTCAGCTGGGACATAGCTGACGATTATTACCTCTACAACAACAAGTTCCTGCGCTTCGCAGCGGCCACTGAAGGCGTGGTGCTGGGAGAGCCAGTGATCCCCCGGGGTGAGATCAAGTTCGACGACCTGCTGGGGGAAGAGGTGGAGAAATACCATGCTGAGCTCACCGTGGTGTTGCCGCTCGATTCCGTGTCCCCGGATCTCGACTCCATTGACCTGAAAGTGCGTTCACAGGGCTGCCTGGAGAATGAACTGTGTTACCCGCCAACCCAGCAACTGCTGACCATCAAGCTGCCCGCGGCCGAAGCTGTGCCTCAGTCAGAACCGGCGGGAGGTTTGCTGTCCGGCCTGGGTAAGGCAGCGGAATTGCCACTGCAGGACCCGCAGGCCGCGTTGCAACCGGAGCAGGCGTTCATCTACGAGTCGATTGGGTTCAGTGCGGATGCGGCGCTGGTCCGTTTCACGGCGCAGCCAGGCTATTACCTGTACACGGACAAATTCGAGTTTAAGGTTACCGGCGGCGACGGCTTCGAGTTGCAGTCCGTTGAGAGACCTGCCGGGGTGACCAAGGATGACCCGGAGTTTGGTCCCGTTCCTGTCTATTACGGCCAGGTGGAAATACCACTGCGGTTCAACCGGCCGGCGGGTGAAGCTCAGGACATCACGCTGGAAGCGCGCTTCCAGGGGTGTCGGGATGGCGATATCTGTTATCCGCCGATGAAACGCTCGGTGACCTTCCAGATGCCGGCGGCCGAACAGGCAATCGAGCGGACAGTGACGGCGAAATCACGTGCTAAGGAAGCCGCGCCCATTTCGGAGCAGGATAAGCTGGCGACACTGCTCACCAGCCACCCGGCTCGCGCTATTGCAGCCTTTTTTGTGGCAGGATTGTTACTGGCTTTCACGCCCTGCGTCTTCCCGATGGTGCCGATCCTGTCCGGGATCATTGTTGGTCAGGGTGATCGGCTGACCACGCTGCGTGCGTTCTGGTTATCGCTGGTCTACGTGCTCGCCATGGCCGTAACCTACACCGTGGCCGGTGTGCTGGCGGGCCTGTTCGGACAGAACCTGCAGGCGGTTTTCCAGAACCCCTGGATCATCAGTGGATTTGTCGCTGTTTTTGTCGTCCTGGCGTTTTCAATGTTCGGGTTTTTCGAGTTGCAGCTTCCAGGCAGACTGCAGACCCGCCTGGCAGAGGCGAGTAATCAGCAACAGGGCGGACAGCTCTGGGGCGTTGCTGTCATGGGATTTCTTTCTGCCTTGATCGTCGGTCCCTGCGTGGCGCCGCCGCTGATGGCCGCCCTGATTGTCATCGGCTCTTCCGGTGATGCGGTGCTCGGCGGGGTGGCTTTGTTCTCGCTTGCCATGGGTATGGGTTTACCGCTGATTATTTTCGGGGTTTCCGCCGGAAAACTGGTGCCCAGGGCCGGCGCGTGGATGGACGCTATCAAAGCGGTGTTTGGTGTAGGCATGCTGGCGCTGGCCATCTGGATGCTCGAGCGGATTCTGCCGGGTGGCCTGATTATGCTGCTGTGGGGTGTGCTGGCAGTCAGTTGCGGGATTTACCTGGGGGCAATGGACCGGCTCGAGGCGGGGGTTTCCGGTTGGAGGAGGCTCTGGAAGTCTCTCGGGATCGTCCTGCTTGTGCTGGGCATTACCGAAATCGTGGGTGCTGCCGCGGGTGGTGATTATTGGTTGCGGCCGCTCAGCGGCCTTAAAACCGGGTCAGTGTCTGAAGCCGCGCAGGAACATAGCGAGTTTGCCAGGATCAAATCCCTCGACGATCTGGAATCGGCGCTTGCCGGATCGCGTGCAAAACAGCGACCGGCCATGCTGGATTTCTATGCAGACTGGTGTGTGGAATGTAAGCGCATGGAACGCAATACCTTCCCCGAGCCCCGGGTCCGGGCAGAGTTTGAGCGTTTTGACCTGCTGCAGGCAGATGTCACGGCCAATGATGATGTGGACCAGGCACTGATGCAGCAATTTGGCATCATCGGCCCGCCCGCCATTCTCTTTTTTGACTCGCGTGGTGAAGAAATGAAAGCCTATCGCCTGGTGGGATATTTCGAGGCGGATGAATTCGCCGCACACCTGCAAAAGGTTTTGTCCGCCCGGTGAACCGCACCGTCCTGGTCATGGCCCTGGTGGCGGTATTGGCAGCCAGCGGTGGTTACTTCCTGGCCAGGTCGCTGTCTGACCCTGGGGATTCCTGGTCCGCCACAGACCCGCTGCCGTCAACAGACGATCTGATCGGAAAGCGGCGGCCAGACTTTACCCTTCGGACCCTGGAAGGAACACACCTCTCAGCCTCTGATCTGGATGGCAGGGTGTGGTTGCTGAACTTCTGGGCCACGTGGTGCAAACCCTGTGTCGAGGAAATGCCGATGCTGGACAGATTGCACCTGGAGCAGGCGGACAAGGGCGTGAAAATCATCGGCGTCGCCCTCGATGACGAGACGCGCGCCCGGCAGTTCGCCAACGACCTGGCAATCAGCTACCCAATCCTGGTCGGCCAGACGGACGTGGTGCTGACGGGGCGTCGCTATGGTAACTCGACAGGCTTGCTGCCCTTCAGTGTGCTGGTCGATGCACAGGGCATGATCCGTTGGGCGAAGCTGGGCGCGCTGGATCCGGCAGAACTGTCTGAACACCTTGAAATGTTAAAATAACGTATAGAAAAATCGCTTAAGATGCAGCCATTTGCATCGATCTCGTGGACAAGTGAAGTAATATCGGGCAAAATGCCAATCTCTGACCAAGGCAAATACCGATGGCAAGCATTCTTGTTCTGAACGGCCCCAACCTGAACCTGCTGGGCAGCAGGGAACCCGGACAATATGGTCACCGGACCCTGGAAGAGATCATGGAAGACCTGGCACGATTTGCCGGCGCCTGCGGTCATGAACTGCAGCATGTCCAGGAAAACAGCGAAGGCGTTCTGGTTGACGCCATCCACAAAGCCGCCAATGAGCAGGTGGATTACATTATTTTCAACCCAGCCGGCTACACCCATACCAGTGTCGCCTTGAGAGATGCCCTGCTGGCCGTGCGGATTCCTTTCGTGGAGGTCCATCTTTCCGCGGTTGCGGCCCGCGAATCCTTTCGGCAGGTTTCCTATTTTTCAGACATCGCGATGGGCGTGATCCAGGGCTTCCGCGGTGAAAGCTACATGCTGGCGATGCAGGCCATCATCAATCATATCGAACCCTGATCATAAAGTGCCGGGCGCATGCCACGGCAGGAGCAGCAAGCGTGGATATCAGAAAGATAAAAAAACTCATCGAGTTGCTGGAGGAGTCCAGCCTCAATGAAATTGAAATCGTGGAAGGTGAGGAGTCTGTTCGCCTGAGCCGCGGCAGCGCCGGCAGCATGGCCATGACGCCACCCGCCATGAATCCCGGCGTGCAGGCCGCTGCCTGGTCAGCGCCAACACCTGCAGCCGCAGCTGTTGCGGCGCCGGTCGAGACCGCAGCAGCGGCAGAAGAGCCGGCTGTGCCGGAGGGCGAACTGGTACGTGCGCCGATGGTGGGTACTTTTTATGCCGCGTCCAGCCCCGAAATCGATCCATTTGTTTCGCTGGGTCAGCAAGTGAAGGAAGGTGAGACCATGTGCATCATCGAAGCGATGAAGATGTTCAACCAGATCGAAGCTGAGGCATCGGGCACTGTCGTAGCAATCCTCGTCGAAAACGGCCAGCCCGTTGAGTTCGACCAACCCCTTTTCGTCATAAGGTAAGAGCCCCGTCATGGCTGTTCTTGAAAAAATCGTCATCGCAAACCGCGGTGAAATCGCACTGCGCATCCTGCGGGCCTGTCATGCCATGGGGATCAAGACGGTCGCGCTTCATTCGACGGTAGACCGGAACCTCAAACACGTTGCCATGGCCGACGAGTCCGTATGCATCGGTCCTGCCGCGGCCACGGACAGTTACCTGAATGTTCCGGCGATCATTGCGGCGACCGAGGTTACCGATGCGGTGGCCATTCACCCGGGCTATGGATTCCTGGCGGAAAATGCAGATTTTGCCGAACGGGCTGAGCAGAGCGGTTTCATCTTTATCGGCCCGCGGCCTGAGACTATTCGCTTGATGGGTGACAAGGTATCGGCGATCAAGGCGATGAGGGAAGCTGGAGTACCCTGTGTGCCCGGCTCGGATGGGCCGCTGTCCGAAGACTCACAGGAATGCGCCAGGATTGCCCGCGAGGTGGGCTACCCGGTAATTATCAAGGCTTCGGCCGGCGGTGGCGGGCGTGGTATGCGGGTGGTCAATACCGAGGCGCATCTGCATAACGCTTTGCAATTGACCCGCCAGGAAGCGGCTACGGCCTTTGGCGACCCGACGGTTTACCTCGAAAAATTCCTCGAGAACCCGCGGCATATCGAAATCCAGGTAGTTGCCGACGAGCACGGTAACGCCATTCACTTGGGGGAGCGGGACTGTTCCAGTCAGCGCCGCCATCAGAAAGTCATCGAAGAGGCTCCCGCGCCGGGAATCACTCCCGAGCAGCGTCACGAAATCGGCATGTCCTGCGTGGAAGCGTGTAAGCGGATTGGCTACCGGGGTGCAGGCACCTTTGAGTTTCTTTACGACAACGGCCGATTCTACTTTATCGAAATGAATACGAGAATCCAGGTGGAACACCCGGTGACAGAGCGGATTACCGGTGTGGACCTGGTGCGTGAACAGATCCTTGTCGCTGCCGGCCTGCCTTTATCCCATACGCAGGATGAAATCAGTATCCGGGGCCATGCCATCGAGTGCCGAATCAACGCTGAGGACCCCGTTACGTTCATGCCGTCACCCGGTCTGGTCGAAGGGTTTCATGCGCCAGGAGGACCCGGAATCCGGACCGAAACCCATATCTATGACGGCTACCGGGTGCCGCCCAATTACGATTCGATGATCGGTAAAATCATAGCGCATGGCGAAGACCGTGAAATGGCTATCGCCAGGATGCGTGTCGCGCTGGATGAAATGGTGCTCAACGGCATCAAGTCCAATGTGCCCCTGCATAAGTGGTTCCTGTGGGACCGGGGTTTCCTCAAAGGCGGATTCAATATCCACTACCTGGAAAAACGTATCGAAGAGCGTAACGGCTAGAGGCGCTTCCGATGGGCTGGACTGAGATCAGTATCAGCGTCGCGAGAGATGACGTCGTTCTGGCTGAAGAGGCGCTTGAACAACTCGGGGCGCTGGCCATCACCCTGCTGGATGATGAGGACAACCCGGTTTTGGAACCGGGCCCCGGCGCTACCCCCCTGTGGCCTTCGGTGCTGGTTCGCGGATTGTTTGCAGCAGGCCTGAAAAGCGAGCCGGTTCTGGCGGCGCTCAACAGGCTGCCAGGCGGTGACCGCCCTGAAAATATTCGATGGCATGAATTGCAGGAGCAGGACTGGGAGAGGGCCTGGATGGACCGTTTCCAGCCGATGAAATTCGGGGAGCGCCTGTGGATCGTGCCCGGTGGCATGAGCATTCCCCACGATCCCGACAATATCGAGATTCAGCTTGATCCCGGCCTTGCTTTCGGCAGCGGCACTCATCCAACCACGGCTCTCTGCCTGGAATGGCTGGATCGCCAGGACGTAACGGATTCGACGGTGATCGATTATGGCTGCGGTTCCGGCATCCTGGGCATAGCTGCTGCACTTAAAGGCGCTGCAAAAGTGATCTGCGTGGATAATGATCCGCAGGCCCTGCAAGCCACGACTGACAACGCAGCCAGAAACGGTGTAGATAACCTGGTCAGTTGTCACTTGCCCGATTCGGTGTGTGACCAGCAGGTTGACGTGGTACTGGCCAATATACTGGCGGCGCCGCTTATCAGCCTGGCACCACGCTTGGCGGGTTTTTTGCTCCCCCGGGGGCGGCTGGCCCTGTCGGGCATTCTGCGGGACCAGTCGCAAAGCGTGGGCCTTGCCTATGATCAGCTGTTGGAACAAGTAAGTACCCGACACCGTGAAGAGTGGGTCCTGATGGAAGGCAGGCGTGCAAAAAACGCTATTGACAGGCCATGACGCAACACACCAGGTTCGCAGGTCAATGGAGTGATTTTCTGGTTTACGTGCTGCTTCCCTGTTTATCGATCCTGGTTCCCGCCTCTTTTTCGAGATCGATCCTGCGACGAATTTCAGGCTGGGAGGGGTTGTTGGCGGCGGACGCAGAGCTGGCCTTCAGTTGTGCTGATAAATACCTGGACCTCGAAGACGAAGCAGCCTGGAAGCGACGCTGGAAACAGGTTGAGTTGCTGGATGTCCGTGACCTGTTCATGTTGCTTTCAGGGCGTTCAAAGTCCGTTTTGGCGGAAATCGAAATGCCCCGGAATCTGGCCATCGTCCGCAACCGGGTGATGGTAGGGATGCATTGGGGCCCGGCCATTTCCATTCTGAAATTGCTGGCGAACGAGGGAATGGAGCCGACGTTCCCCTATCGTCCACCGGATTCCGGGCTGCTGCGCCGCAGGCCTTTCTACTATCTGTTCAGCCGCCTCGCTGCGGCCTACCTGTCAAAAACACTGGGTGACCGAGCCGTCGAAACCGGCGGCGCGGGCAGAGTGTTGCAGCAACTGCTGAGTGTGCCGGGAAGCATATGTGTACTGATGGATGCGCCGGCTCAGAAGGGCAGGCAGGCCATGGTGCATGAACTGTTGGGTACTCCAGCGATGTTCAATGTCGGCTTTCCAGCCATGTTCATTGAGCAGGGCAAGGAGTATGTCCTTTATGCGATGAACCTGGCCGATGACGGCACGGTGAAGAAGAAACTCGAAATCCAGGGTCCTTTCAATGCCACTGAAATCACAGACTACCTGGGCAACTACGCACGGTTTCTCGAAAAACACCTGTCGATGGACTCTGCACAGTGGCGAATCTGGCGTGCTGAGCACCAGGTCTGGACAGAGTCATCCCAAGCAGGTGGTTACCAATAATCCGGTTTGACTGGCAGGGCATTGTAGCGGTCGATTGAATCCAGGATTTCCTGCCGGGCAGCTTCCGCGCCTTCCCAGCCCTTTATATCGACCCATTTGCCGGTTTCGAGATCCTTGTAGTGATCGAAAAAATGCGAAATCTGCATGCGCAGAAGCTCATCCACGTGCTCGAGTTCAACCACATCCCTGTACAGTCCGGTCACATCTTCGGTCGGTACAGCCAGGATCTTGGCATCTTCACCCGACTCATCCTCCATCCGCAGCAGTCCGACCGGGCGGCAGGTCACGACCGCGCCATAGTTGATGGGTACAGGCATCACGACCATGACGTCGGTGGGATCGCCGTCTCCACAGAGCGTATGAGGGATGTAGCCGTAATTGCAGGGATAATGCATGGCTGTCTTCAGCATTCGATCGAGAAACAGTGCGCCCGATTCCTTGTCGACCTCGTACTTGACGGCCGGGCTGTGCATCGGAATCTCAATGATCACGTTGATGTCGTTCGGGACATCTCTTCCGACCGGTACCCTTTGCAGGCTCATTTCGACTCCAAATAACGTTTGGTAAGCAGCATATTATACCTTTAAACTGTCGTGTTACTTCTGCCAGCACTGCCCGGGAATGAACTCAAGATGCTAACCCTGATCAAGAACGCAAACCTGTTTGCGCCTGAATCGCTTGGAATCGGTTACCTGGTGCTGGGCGGAGGAAAAATCCTGCATGTCGGCAAAGGGAAGCCCACCGTGGACAACCACCTGGTCAGCGACAACGTCGACCTGCAAGGCGCCACCGTCAGCCCCGGCCTGATCGATTGTCATGTTCACGTGACGGGGGGTGGTGGTGAAGACGGCTTTTCGACCCAGGCGCCACCGGTGCCCCTGACCGGTTTCACGCGCCATGGTGTAACTTCCGTGGTGGGTTTGCTGGGAACCGATGATGAAACACGGACCACGGCCAACCTGCTTGCCCGGACCCGGGCGCTGCGGGAAGAAGGCCTTTCCGCCTGGTGCTGGACCGGAGGCTATCACCTGCCTCTCACGACGCTGACCGGCTCAGTTCGCAGCGACATTGTTCATATTGATTGCGTGATTGGTGCGGGCGAAGTCGCAATCAGCGATCACCGGTCCAGCCAGCCCGGTTTTGATGAACTTGCCCGGCTGGCGTCTGAAGTGCACGTGGCGGGTTTGCTGAGCAAGAAAGCCGGCGTTCTGCATTTGCACCTGGGTGACGGCCCCCGGGGTCTTTTCATGGTGCGCCAGTTGCTCGCTGACACGGAATTGCCACCCCGGGTATTTCATCCCACGCATGTCAATCGCCGCAAGGAATTGTTTGAAGAAGCCTGCGACCTGAGTCTTGGCCATTCGGTGATCGATGTGACGGCATTCCCGGTAGAGGAAGGCGAGAATGCCTGGTCCGCGCCTGATGCCTGGGAGCGTTTCCATGAAAAGGGCTGTCCGGCGGGCAATCTGACCATCAGCACGGATGGTGGCGGTTGCCTGCCCCATTTCGATGACAACGGCGAAATGGTGAAAATGGAATTTGCGACTTCGGCAGGCTTGCCGGGTACTTTGCGCGAACTGGTATCCAGGGGGCATCCGCTGGACGCAGTATTGCCCTGCATGACCAGCAACGTGGCGCAGTTACTGCGCCTGCGTGACAAGGGCCGGCTGGTGGCTGGAGCTGATGCAGACCTGGTCTGCTTCGACAGCGGCCATCGCGTGAGGCATGTCATGGCGGGCGGGCGCTGGATGATCCAGGATGGAACGCCCGTGGCCAGCGGGACCTTTGAAGCCTGAGGACGATACTGAACCAACCACAGATTACGGATACATTCGAAATGCCGGCAACACCTGATAACACCATTGAAAGAGGCTACATCATTCCGATTGGCGGAGCCGAAGGAAAGAAAGGGAAAAGGCCCTCCATTCTGAATCGCTTTGTCCAGCTTTGCGGTGGCAATGACGCTCGTATCATGGTCATTCCCACGGCGTCTCTTCTCAACGAAACCGGTCCGTTGTACCAGGCTCTTTTCAAAGAGATGGGTGCCGAATCCATGTGCGTTCCGATAGAAAAGCGTGACGAATGTTTCAATGAGGAGACCTTGCGCATACTGGACGGAGCAACCGGAATTTTCATTACCGGGGGAAACCAGCTGCGCCTCTCCACCATTCTCGGCGGTACCCCGGTAGCCCGTCGTATCCGCAAGTTGAATGCGAAAGGCGTCCACGTGGCTGGCACTTCTGCCGGGGCAGCCATCGTTTCCGAGCACATGATCGCGGGTGGACGCAGTGGTTCCTCGCCACGGGAGAGCGGGGTTGAGTTGGCCCCCGGGTTGGGGCTGACCAATCGCGTGATCGTGGATCAGCATTTCAACCAGCGTCAGCGCATGGGGCGCCTGCTGGCGGCCCTGTCGTTCAACCCCTTTGCCTGTGGCCTGGGCATCGATGAAAACACGGCGGCATTCATTGCACCTGACGGCCGCATGGAAGTCGTCGGCCGGGGAACAGTGACCGTGGTCGATCCTTCAGATTTGCGGCATTCTTCGATGAGCTATGTCCGCCGCGCAGAGGCGGTCACGCTGATCGGTCTGAAGCTGCACGTGCTGGCTGAAGGCGCACACTTCAACGTGGAAACCCGGGAAGCCACGCTGGACTGAATAAAATTCTTTTTGGCGGATAACGGGGTCCGGCGTTAAGATGCCCTGACCGCTTTCAATTGCAGGTCCTTGTCCTATGAAAATCCTGGCCACCAATGTTTATGTCGGCCCCAGCCTTTACGCGCACTTTCCGGTTATTCGTCACCAGGTTGACATTGGTGCTCTTGAAGACTGGCCCTCGGTCCGCCTGGGCCCGGAATTCATTGATAACCTGGTTGAAGCGCTTCCCGGCCTTGCCAACCACGGCTGCTCCTATGGCGAGCCGGGCGGTTTTCTTCGGCGACTGAGGGAAGACGAGGGCACCTGGATTGCCCATATCTGGGAGCACGCGGCGATTGAATTGCAAAATATGGCCGGTTCGGATGTTTCTTTCGGCAAGACCCGCAGTATCGGACCACCCGGGCAGTACAACATGGTGTTCGAATACAAGCAGAAAGAAGTCGGCCTGGAAGCGGGCCGAATTGCCCGGCAATTGCTGCTGAAGCTGCTACCGGAAGAACTCAAAGGCGAGTTCGAGCGAGAAATAGAAAGCGATTTTGATTTCGAAGAAGAGCGGGACGGCTTTATCCGGTTCGCCCAGAGAAAAGAACTCGGACCCAGTACGGCATCCCTGGTAAAAGCAGCACAGGAAAGAGAAATTCCTTTCCTCCGTCTCAACAAGTATTCACTGGTCCAGTTCGGGCATGGAAAGTACCAGCAGCGCATCCAGGCCACGATCACCAGCAAGACGCCGCATATCGCCGTGGAGATTTCCTGCGACAAGGAAGATACCCATAACCTGCTGCGTGATCTGGGGCTGCCGGTGCCGCAGCAGAGGCTGGTTTATTCGGAGCGGGATGCCGCTCGTGGCGCCGCCCGGATCGGATTTCCGGTCGTTGTCAAGCCGCTGGACGCCAATCATGGCCGCGGCGTATCCATCAACCTGGTGGACGAAGACCAGGTCAAAACGGCCTACGGCGTGGCTCGCGAAAATGCGCGTGGGCGTAGCGTGTTGGTGGAGAGTTTTATCGAGGGAATGGACCACCGAATGCTGGTAGTGAACGATGAGCTGGTCGCGGTGGCCAAGCGCGTACCCGGCCATGTCGTGGGAGACGGCAAACGCAGCATTGAACAGCTGATCGATATCGTCAACGAGGACCCACGGCGAGGTATCGGTCATGAGAAAGTACTGACGCGGCTGGAACTTGATCACCAGGCCGAGCGCCTGATGAAAAAAGACGGTTTCGACAAGGACACCGTACTAGACGAGGGTAAAGTGTTTTACCTGCGCTCCACAGCCAATCTCTCGACCGGTGGCACCGCCATCGACATGACCGACGTGGTGCACCCGGACAACCGGGAAATGGCCGTCAGGGCGGTGCAGGCCGTTGGGCTGGATGTCGGTGGCGTTGATTTCCTGACTACTGACATTACCCGGTCCTACAAGGAAATCGGAGGCGCCATCGTCGAGGTGAATGCCGCACCCGGTTTCCGGATGCACGTGGCGCCTTCCGAAGGCGAGGCCCGTGATGTATCCGGCAAAGTCATGGATATGCTCTTTCCACCGGGCAGCCCCCGCCGCATTCCGGTGGCCAGCATTACCGGTACCAACGGTAAAACCACCACGTCCAGAATGCTGGGGCATATCCTGAAAACAGCCGGTCACACAGTGGGAATGACCTCTACTGACGGCGTCTATATCGACGGCCGTCTGTCGGTCAAAGGGGATATGACCGGACCGGCCTCAGCACATATCGTTTTGCGTGATCCTACGGTCGATGTCGCTGTGCTGGAAACAGCCCGGGGTGGATTGCTTCGTTCCGGCCTGGGCTATCGCCGCTGTGACGTGTCAGCCTGCCTCAACGTGGCTTCCGATCACCTGGGTCTGAAAGGCATCGACACGCTGGAACAACTGGCCGAATTGAAGCGGATACCAATCGAGGTCGCCCGAGACACGGCTATCCTGAACGCCGATGATGAGCATTGTCTGCGGATGGCTGATTACACGGATGCCGAACATGTCTGTTACGTGACGATGAATCCCGCCCATGCGCTGGTCAAGGAGCATATCCGGGTCGGTGGACGGGCCGTAGTCCTGGAGCAGGGTATCGGTGGCGATATGATCACTTTGTACGACAACGGTACGCACTTTCAGTTGTTATGGACCCACCTGATTCCTGCCACGATGGAGGGCAAAGCAACTCACAATGTTCAGAATGCCATGTTCGCGGCAGGGCTGGCATTCAGCATGGGTAAGTCACTGGAAGACATCAGGCACGGACTACAGACCTTTAACTCGACGATTTTCCAGGCGCCGGGCCGGATGAATGTTTTCGACGAACTGCCTTTCCGGGTCATCCTGGACTATGGCCACAATGCGGCGGCCATTGCCAGTATCAGCCAACTCGTCAGCCGACTCGAAGTCGGAGGCAAGCGAATTTGTGTACTGGCGGCTCCCGGCGATCGCCGTGATGAAGACATCCGGGCAATCGCCGCGGCGGCAGCAGGACATTTTGATCATTACATTTGCAAGGCAGACGATAATCGGCGGGGGCGCGGACCGGACGAAGTCCCCGAAATGCTGAGAACCGAACTCAGAGAACAGGGCGTCAAGAAACGCCGGATCAGCGTCATTCCGGATGAAGTGGATGCCATCAACGAATCATTGAATTTGGCTCGCGAAGGAGATCTGGTGGTTATTTTTGGCGACAATATCGAGCGCTGCTGGAAACAGGTCGCCGGCCATCAGATCGATGAAGGCGAGGGGGCAGATTCCGTTCCGGAACATAACGTTCAGAGTTTCGTCGAGGAAGATCCGGAGGCGTTTACGCTGGATCCCGGCTCGGAACTGATCAAGGACGAGCGAGGCGTCCGGATCGCCCGGATCGACGAGGAATCGGACTAGGCTGGCCGCATGCGATTTGAACTGAAAGACAGCAGGCGGCTAACCGGTTCCAACCTGTATTGGGAACGCCCCAGCGCCATCATCGATGTTGCCATCGACGGATCACCTCAGGAAATCATAGCCGCCTGGGAAAAAGCGGTTCGGCAGCTGCTCGACCCGGTCGGCTATTCTGAGCAGGCCAGCTGTTATCGCGTGTATGACGGTGGCGCAAGCCTGCTGATCTCAGCACCGATTGATGTGTTGTACTCCATGTGTGAATTGAACGAGACAGCCTGGGCTACAGCCGTTGCTGCACAGACAGGCGACAGCCCACCGGACCCGCTGGAAGAAATACCAAGGCTGGTGCGCCTGTTTGATGAGGAACGTAATCCGTCCCTGTTGGCCTTGCAGGCTGCCGCGCATCGACACGCCGTGCCCTTTCTCTGGGATGACGACGAGGTCTCGCTGGGTTACGGTCGGTCTGTCCGGATCTGGTCGCCCAATAACCTGCCTGCTCCCTATGAGATCGATTGGTCGGACTTTGAAAGCATACCGCTGGCGATGGTAACGGGAACCAATGGCAAATCCACCACCGTTCGAATGACGGCCGCGATCATGACGGCAGCGGGCTATAACGCGGGTCTCACTTCTACCGATTTCATACGGGTCGGTGAACGGGTGATTGATACCGGAGATTACTCGGGTACCGGCGGGGCCCGCATGCTGATGCGCCAGAAAGATGTTGAGATGGCGGTACTGGAAGTAGCGCGAGGTGGTTTATTGCGCCGCGGGCTAGGCGTGGAAAGGGCCGATGTGGCCGTTGTTACCAACGTTGCCGCCGACCATCTGGGCGACTATGGCATCAACTCGGTGCCTGAATTGATTCCGGCCAAGTTCATTGTCAGCAAAGCCCTGCACGGCAAAGCCCCGCTGGTGGTGAATGCGGATGACGAGGGTGTCGTTGAGTATGCTTCGATTCTTGACAAGGTAAAAATCTGGTTCAGCCTGGATTCTGAAAACCCTGTGCTCCTGGCAGCGAGGAGCGCCGGAGGCGCAGTCTGTTATTTGGATAACGGCTGGATCATGTTTGCGAACGGCGCTGATGCCCGACAGCTGGCGAACGTTGACGAGATTCCTGCCACCTTGAGTGGCAGGGTGCGATACAACATCTCCAACGCCATGGCGGCATGCTGTATCGCACTGTCATTGGGTTTGCCAGACAAAGCCATTCGCAACGGCCTGGCGGTCTTCCGGGGTGACGAGCATGATAACCCGGGGCGGGGTAACTGGTTCGAGCATGAAACGGATGGTGGAACGATTAATATCCTGGTGGATTTTGCGCATAACGAACATGGTATGAATGCGTTGGCAGACGCCATCAGGCAGGTACCGGCAGAGCGGATTATCCTGTTGATGGGTCAGGCCGGTGACCGGCCGGACAAAGACATCGCGGACCTGGTCAGAGCCGCCTGCAGTGTCCGGCCGGGCCAGTTGCTGGTGGCCGAGCTGCCGGGTTACGAGCGGGGCCGATCGACCGGTGAAGTGCCCGAACTGATTCGGCAGGAAGCCATTCGCTCTGGCATACCTGCAGATGTCATCGAGTTGTTTCCAGCCCCGCGCGAGGCTACATCCGAGGCGCTTGACCGTGCAAGGCCGGGTGATTTGATCGTGTTGCTGGCGTTGACACAAAGGGCGGAAGCCCTGGCGCTGGTGCATGAATTTCTTGAGGACCGGGCCTGAGATCATGGCCAAGCTGTACTTTTATTATTCGGCCATGAACGCCGGCAAGACCACTCTCCTGCTGCAGTCTGCCCACAACTACCGCGAACGCGGCATGAACGCTTTGTTATTCACGCCAGCGATGGATGATCGCTACCAGGTTGGAGTGATCAAATCCCGCATCGGTCTGGAAGCAGATGCAGTCGCGTTCAAAGTAGACGACGATCTGTTTGAATTCGTCAAGCAGGAACTCGAGGAGCGCAATGTTCATTGCGTGCTGGTGGATGAATCACAGTTCCTGACCCGCGACCAGGTCTTTGAGCTGACGGAAGTCGTAGACCGACTGTCGATACCGGTACTGTGTTTTGGCCTGCGGACAGATTTTCAGGGCGAGCTGTTTGAAGGCAGCCGCTACCTGCTGGCCTGGGCCGATCAGCTGGAAGAACTGAAAACCATCTGCCATACAGGCACGAAGGCGACCATGGTCGTGCGCGTCGATGATGAAGGTTATGCGCTTCGCGAGGGTTCACAGGTTCAGATTGGCGGGAATGAACGATATGTCTCCGTCAGCAGAAAGGAATTCAAGAATGTCTTTTTTGCGGGCAAAAAGATCCGCATGGTCGATCCGTTTGAAAGCTCGGGGGACGGAGATTCTGAGCCGATGGAAGAGCTGCTAAAATAGCGCGTACTGGAAACCCGGAATACCATCGACATGCGGTTCCTCATCGTCCTTATCATCATTGCATTACTCGCGTTCAAATTCTGGCCGGAACAACCCATACCAACAGCAGAAGAGAGCTTCATCGGTCCTCAAATCGAGTCATTGAAAAAGGCGGAACAGGTTGAAGACCAGTACATGGAAGCCCTGGACCGGGCGAATCAACAGATCGAAAAAGACTCGGATGGTGGCTGACGGCCGGTCGCTGGCATCTCAGCGCTGACACACGGCACAGTAATAACTCGATCGCTGGCCAATGACTTTTCTTTTCAAGGGCGCCTGGCATTGAAAGCATGGTTGCCCCGCTCTTTCGTAAACCAGCAGTTCCTGGGCGAAATAGCCGGGCTTGCCATCTGAATTGAGGAAGTCCCTCAGCGTGGTGCCGCCGTGACGGATAGCTCGGCTCAGCACATCCTGAATCGCTGCCGCCAGCGCCTCGTAGCGAGCGATTGAAATGCGCCCGGCAGCACGCCGGGGGTGGATACCGGCCATGAACAGCGCCTCCGAAGCGTAAATATTGCCAACACCCACGACGATTTTTCCATCCATGATGAAATTTTTGACCGGCCCTTTCCGGCCCCTGGAGTTTTTCCACAGGTGAGCACCGGAAAACTCTGCAGACAGGGGCTCCGGCCCCAGGTGTCGCAACAAGGGATGGTTTTCAGCGGGTTCGGTCCACCAGGCAAAAGCGCCGAATCGGCGCGGATCATTGAAGCGAACACATTTTCCGGTTTCGAGCAGCAGGTCAAAATGATCGTGTTTGAGCGGTGCTTCATGTGCATCACAGATGCGCAGGGAGCCGGACATGCCCAGGTGAATCAGCAGGCCGCCTGATGCCTGTACACCGATCAGCAGGTACTTGGCGCGCCGCCGGCAATGGCTTACGCGTTGACCCTCGGCTTGCAATACGTCGTCCGTCACGGGCCAGCGCAAACTGCGATTGCGCAATATCACTTGCTGGATGACGTGGCCGGACAGGGTGGGCTCGACGCCTCGCAGCGTGGTTTCGACTTCTGGCAGCTCAGGCATTGGTAAGGCTGCGCTTCCCTGCTCCGGCAACTTTGCTGTCGAAGGCGGCACTCAGTTGCGCTGATGGCATCAGCCGCTGACTTCGCCAATCGGCTATATAGAGCGGCGTAAACAAAAAAACCCGCCGTGATGGCGGGTTCAGTAGTTTGACAAGAAACATTTGTTATTTGATCTTTGCTTCTTTGTACATCACATGCTTGCGAACGACGGGATCGTACTTTTTGATCTCCATCTTTCCCGGGGTGTTCTTCTTGTTTTTGTCGGTGGTATAGAAGTGTCCGGTACCCGCTGATGAAACCAGGCGGATTTTATCTCTTGCGCTCTTGGCCATTGTTCAAATCCTCCTTTATACCTTTTCGCCGCGTGACCGCAGGTCAGCGAGGACAACATCGATGCCTTTCTTGTCGATGATGCGCAGCCCCTTCGTGGATACGCGAAGTTTCACCCAACGATTTTCACTTTCCACCCAGAACCGGTGGCTGTGAAGGTTAGGCAGAAAACGTCGCTTGCTCTTGATGTTCGAGTGCGACACGTTGTTTCCGGTTATAGGTCTTTTTCCGGTGACCTGGCAAACTCGTGACATGGGGCTTCCCGTAAAAACGTTGCAAAAATCAGCCGCACTTTATAACCCATGGCGAATGAATATGCAAGCAACTTGTAGCATATCACGCCGCGGGTCAGAGCATTCCGCGGGCGGCCATTGAGACCGGCGTACCATCGCCCACGACGAAATGATCCAGCAGCCGGATATCCAGCAATGCAAGCGCATCCTTGAGGCGCCGGGTGATGGCCTGGTCCGCCAGGCTGGGTTCGCTGATGCCCGAGGGGTGGTTGTGCGCCACGATAAGAGCGGCGGCGCCATGGCGCAGCGCTTTCTCAGCGACCACGCGCGGGTATACCGTAGCGCCGTCAATGGTGCCGTAAAATAACTCTTCAAATGCGATGACGCGATGGCGCGTGTCGAGAAAGAGGCAGGCAAACACTTCGTTTGGATGGTCTCGAAGAACGCTTTTCAGGTACTGTTCGGTGACTTCCGGGCTTTCCATCGGTCCGCTCCTGATCAGTGATTCACGCAGATGGCGCCGTGCCAATTCGAGCACGGCCAGCAATTTTGCCGATTTGGCCGGCCCGAGGCCCTGCTGGTGCTCAAGGTCCCTGCGACCGGCCTGCAACAATCCCCGCAGGCCTCCAAATACGCGCAACAGCCGGTCGGCCAGCTCAATAACCGGGATTTTTTCGGTGCCGGTACCCAGAAACAGGGCCAGCAGTTCGACATCAGTCAACGAAGACAGGCCACTTTTTGCCAATTTTTCGCGAGGCAGGATGCTGCTCATGACATAATTATCAGGTTGTAGTCTTGCTGCGGTTACGGAAAAATCACCCGAGGAGATGTAAGCTAATAGCCTTGGAAAATCTCCTGGAGTGCGATGCAATGAGCGGCAAACGAATAGTGCTGGGTGTGACCGGCGGAATTGCCGCCTACAAAGCGGTAGAGCTTGTACGGCGACTCCGGGAAACCGGTGCGGAAGTACGGGTCGTGATGACCACGGGGGCAAGGGCCTTTGTGACGCCGCTGACTTTTCAGGCGGTTTCAGGTCAACCGGTTCACACGGAACTGCTCGATGAATCTGCCGAGGCTGGCATGGGACACATAGAGCTTGCGCGGTGGGCTGACCAGGTGGTGGTTGCACCGGCCACGGCTCACTTCATGGCCCAGCTTGCCCACGGACTCGCACCGGACCTGCTTTCGACGCTCTGCCTGGCGTCGGCCGCGCCGGTACTGTTGGCGCCGGCAATGAATCAACAGATGTGGGACAATCCGGCCACCCGGGCCAACTGTCAAGTCCTCAGTGATCGCGGTATCACGCTGGCGGGACCAGCGAGCGGCAGCCAGGCCTGCGGCGACACGGGGCCCGGCCGAATGCTGGAGCCCATTGAAATAGTGCAACGGCTCGGCGTGTCCGGGACAGGTTGCTTGCAGGGCCGTGTCGTGGTCGTGACCGCCGGCCCCACTTTTGAAGATATTGATCCTGTGCGATTTATTGGCAACCGCTCCTCGGGCAAAATGGGGTTTGCCGTGGCTGAAGCTGCGTTAGCTGCCGGCGCCAGGGTCCATTTGGTGGCGGGACCTGTCAATCTCCGAACGCCTGCCGGGGTGGAACGGGCCGATGTTCGTGGCGCGGTTGAAATGCGCGACGTCGCGCTGGCTCTTGCGGCTGGAGCAGACCTTTTTATCAGCGTTGCCGCGGTCGCTGACTATACGCCGGCTAAACCTGAGCGACAGAAAATTAAAAAAGGCCCGCCGCGGCAAACATTGGACCTGGAAAGCACCCCTGATATCGTTGCGGAAGTTGCGGCCATGGAAGAGGGCCCGCTGACGGTCGGGTTTGCTGCTGAAACCGAAAACCTGAGACAGCATGCCCGGGATAAGCTTTCACGCAAAAGGCTTGATATGATTGCAGCCAACCGGGTGGGGCTGGATGGTTCCGGTTTTGAAAGTGAAATGAATGAAATAGTGATCCTGACACCCGAAGGTGAGACAGACCTGGGAAAAGGAAACAAGCGAGATCTCGCACGCCTGCTGGTCGAAGAAGCTGCCAGGAGGCTCAAAGGAAAGGACGACATTGAAAGCTGTACAGCTCAAAATACTCGACCCGCGACTCGGAACTGAGTTCCCCCTCCCGGACTATGCGACTGATGGGTCTGCGGGCATGGATCTGAGGGCCTGCCTTGATGAGACCATCGAGATCGCCCCGCGTGAAACACGGCTGGTTCCAACCGGTTTTGCGATGCACATGAAAGATTCCGGTCTCGCAGCGGTGCTTCTGCCCCGGTCCGGTCTCGGCCACAAACATGGCATTGTGCTCGGAAACCTGGTTGGCCTGATCGACAGTGATTACCAGGGGCAGGTGTTCGTCTCCTGCTGGAACCGGTCCGAGTCGCCGTTTGTCATAGAGCCTGGAGCGCGCATCGCACAGATGGTTTTCGTGCCGGTGGTCCAGGCACAATGGAATATCGTGGACGATTTCGACACTTCAGACCGCGGTGGCGGCGGATTCGGCCACACAGGACAATCGTAAAGGACTGCGATCTATGAATCTTACAGAAAAACTGGGGGGATTGACCCGCATTTCGACCCAAAAGCGAGTCAGCAATGTGTTGATCCTGGCGCTTGGATTGCTTGGACTGATGATCATAGGTACGGCTATTTGGCTGTCGTTCACCGATTGGCGTCATTCAGGTCTCAGATCCAGTGCAGAATCCGAAAGCCGGCAGGCCATCGAAGACCTGGCTGTTCCGGTCAAGTCACTCAAGCGGATCATGAATGATGAACAGGTGCAAATCCTGGCGCTGCGCGCTCTGAAAGATGAGCATAAGCTGGCTGATCTGAGAGCATACCTGGGAGGGCGACTCACCGAGCTGGCGGATGTTCAGGTTTTCGGATCGGACCTTTCTGCAGTCAGGCCGGCGGAACTGGGTCCGAACGGTTATGCCCTGTTTGAACTGCTTTCATCGACGCTGGAAAATAACCAGGGATTGATGCAGATACACAATGTGCTGCAACCGCCCAGGCTGTTTGACGCAGCCGTCATCAATCAGGAGGGTGAAGCAAAGGGTGTGATCGTGTTGGCCCTGGAACCTGTATACCTGCTGAAAGGATTCAACCCCGAGATCGGGTCGGTCGGCATCATCAGGCTGACGCAAAACAATGGGAGGCAACCTGCGAGCCTGCTTGCGGAATGGGGTGACCCTGATTTACTTGGGGAAGTACCGACTAAAACCCTGATAGCCGGCACCCTGTTCAGGCTCGAGACCCCCTTACAGATGCATGTCGGGCTGATTGGGACCGGTATGGCGTTATTGATCATTGTTGCGGGCCTGTTTTGCCTGCTGGCATCCGGACTGCTTTATCGCAGTAACAAAAAGTGGCTGCAGGAAGACGCCGGTAACGGGACCAAGACCCGCTCCATGGTGGAACCCCCTGTCGTAACGGCTGAGGCGCAGCCTGAGCCCCGTCCTGAACCCGCGCCCCTCAGGCCGACGCCTGAACCGGAAGAAAAGATTGCGGATCCAGCTCAGCAGCGAGCGAAACCTGAACCGGCGGACGAGGACTTTGCCGAGCAGGCATCCGATCCAGAGATTGATGTCCCGCCGCCGATGCGGCTTCAATACGATATTGCCGAGAGAAGAAAATTGAGAGAGG
This sequence comes from Lysobacterales bacterium, assembly GCA_029859645.1. Taxonomy (GTDB): domain Bacteria; phylum Pseudomonadota; class Gammaproteobacteria; order Xanthomonadales; family SZUA-36; genus JAHEFT01. Next base: position 53,670 of record JAOUCS010000002.1, read on the forward strand.
CCAAACACACCCCCGTCGAACTGACGCCGGAAATCTTTCGTGCCTATGATATCCGCGGCGTGATTGACAAGACACTGGATTCGGGCATCGCAAAAAATGTCGGCCAGGTCGTCGGCACGCTCGCACTTGAAAAAAATGCTGGCCCCGTGGTAGTGGCGCGTGACGGCAGGCTGTCGGGGCCGTACTTGATGGAAGGAATGATCGAAGGCATCGTTTCCACCGGCTGCGATGTGCTGGACATCGGTGCGGTGCCGACCGGGGTTCTCTATTACGCTGCCCATGAAATGGCCGCCGGCTCCGGCGTGATGATCACCGGTAGCCACAATCCTCCTGATTATAACGGTTTCAAGATCATGATCGCCGGCGATACCTTATACGGCGACGCGATCAGTGCTTTTTACGAACGAATCCGGGTGCGTGATCTGAAAATTGGCGAGGGCGAGGTCAGGCGGCAGGACGTCGTTCCGGATTACATCAAGCGGATTGCTGACGACGTCTCGGTGGAACGCGAGCTTAAAGTCGTTATTGACTGTGGCAACGGCATCGGTGCAGTGTGCGCTGCCGACGCGTTGCGTGCCCTGGGAGTGGAAGTTTTGCCTTTGTTCGATGAAGTAGACGGCACATTTCCGAATCACCACCCTGACCCAAGTGACCCGGAGAACCTGGTGGACCTGATTGAATCAGTTCGCTTGATGGATGCAGACCTGGGTCTGGCTTTTGATGGCGATGCCGACCGGCTGGGAGTGGTTACACTGGCCGGTAATATCATCTATCCCGACCGGGTGATGATGTTGCTGGCATTGGATGTTTTGGATAGAAATCCGGGAGCGACCATCATTTACGATGTGAAATGCACCAGTCACCTGCCCAGGGTCATCAAGGAGGCTGGCGGTAATCCGGTCATGTACAAGACCGGTCATTCTCTGATCAAGGCCAGGATGAAGGAAATCGGATCGCCGTTCGCCGGTGAAATGAGTGGGCATTTCTTCTTTGGCGAACGCTGGTATGGCGTCGACGATGGAATCTATGCCGCGGCCAGGCTACTGGAAATCCTGGGCAGCACCGAGGCCCCGCCGGAAGCGATACTCAACGCATTGCCGACCAGTTTCAGCACGCCGGAACTGAAGGTGCAGATGAAGGAGGGCGAAAACCATGCCTTTGTCGAGGCGTTCAAGCAATCTGCCCAGTTCGAAGGGGCGAACATCAGCACCATCGACGGGCTCAGGGCCGATTTTGATGATGGCTGGGGGCTGGTCCGGGCTTCCAATACCACACCCATCCTGGTGGTGCGTTTCGATGCCGAGACCGAGGAAGCGCTGGTCCGCATCAAGGCCGCCTTCCGGTCCAAAATGCTGGAAGTCAATCCGTCACTTGAACTCAATTTTTAACCGAATGTCATCCGGAGCGAGTAATTGCCCTATGAAACTGCAGCGCTATTGCCACATTTTTATCACCTGTCTTCTGATAGCCTCTTTACCGGTCCACGCGGAAGGTATCCCCGTTGAACCCGGTCTCTGGAAAATGACTTCCACGGTAACCATGCCCATGCTGCCTCAGCCCCGCGTTACGACGATGACCGAATGCATGACCAAGTCCGAGATATCGATGGACGAGGTAGGGGGCGGGGACATGGACCCCAATTGCAGTTTCGAGATGTCACAAGTGGACGGTAATACCATGAAGTGGACGGTTGACTGTCCCGTCGAGGGTGGCACATCGCACGGCGAATGGCAGGCCACATCCGGGGGCGATACGGTGACCGGTGAAGGCCTGCTGACGGTTTCTTTCCAGGGCCAGTCGATGGACATGACCATGTCCTGGCAGGGCGAACGCATCGGCGAGTGCCCCTGAAGCCTGAGTCAGTAGGCACACTCCGTGAACACCGGGTCGACGGATTGCCCCCATTCACCATGAAAAAGCGCGAGCTTGCGCTCTGCCGGGGTGATTCCACGCTCAGCGACTTCCTGCAAAGGGGTCAGAAAGCCTGTTTCGTTGTCACCCGCAGCGTTGAGACGCGCCCTCGCTGCCAGGCCGGATCTGGCCAGTTCAATGACGTCAAGCGCAATTTCCTGCACCGTGCGCCCCTGCACGGAAGCTTTCAATCCCAGTTTCGGAACTTCCTCGCGTAATCTGAGCCGTTCCTCCATGCTCCAGTCGCGGGCAATCTCCCAGGCAGCGTCCAGCGAGGGCTGATGATAAAGCAGACCTGCCCAGATCGCCGGCAAGGCGCAAAGCCTTCCCCAGGGACCGCCATCGGCGCCGCGCATTTCAAGAAACTTTTTGAGCCTGACTTCGGGAAACGCCGTGGTCAAATGATCTTCCCAGTCTTTCAACCTAGGGAGTTCGCCGGGCAATATGGGAAGCTTTCCTTCGAGAAAGTCACGGAATGAAAGTCCGGAGGCGTCCAGGTATTGGCCACCCCTGTAGACAAAGTACATCGGCACGTCGAGCATGTAGTCGGTATATTTTTCAAAACCCATGTCACCATCGAAGACCCACGGCAGCATGCCGGTGCGGTCCGGATCGGTATCTTCCCAGACATGTGAACGATAGCTCACGTAGCCGTTGGGTTTGCCATCGGTAAACGGGGAGTTGGCGAACAGCGCTGTCGCAATGGGTTGCAGCGCCAGTGAAGCCCGGAACTTTTGCACCATGTCGGCTTCAGAGCTGAAATCGAGGTTGACCTGGACCGTGCAGGTGCGGGCCATCATGTCCTGCCCGAGAGTGCCTACCCGGTTCATGTAATCACGCATGATGCGATAACGGGCCTTGGGCATCCACTCCATTTCGTTGCGTGTCCATTTGGGCTGGAAGCCCATGCCCAGGAAGGCGATTCCCAGGGGTTCCGAAACGGCCCGCACCTGCTTCAGATGCATGTTCACCTCGGTGCAGGTCTGGTGGATATTATCCAGCAGGGCTCCCGAGAGCTCCAGTTGGCCGCCCGGTTCAAGCGTTATGGAGGCGCCAGTGTCATCCAGCAGAGCAATGGGTAATCCATCTTCCAACACCGGCTGCCAGCCAAACCGCTCTGCCAGGCCTGTGAGAAGGGACCTTATGCCACGCTCGCCCTCATAGGGAAGGGGCCGCAGGTCATCCAGCGTATAGCCGAATTTTTCATGTTCCGTACCGAGCATCCAGTCTGATTCTGGTTTACAACCGCTTGCAAGATAAGCCACCAGTTCATCCCGGGAGGATACGGTATTCCTGTCCTTAGCCGAATCGGTCAACGAAGTGCTCCAATCAGTTCGCGTGAAATTAACATGCCGGATAATAATATAAATTGGAAAGCCGCGGCTGATTGCCTAGGATACACGCAGGAACCGGGACGAAACAGGCTGAATGACCAAATGCACTCCCCTTTAAAGCGCTTTTGCGCCGTCATCTTGGCCGGCCTGGCAGTGGTCGTGGCAGCGCCCGTTCTGCACGCCTCAGAAATCCTTAGAGGCCTCGGTCCGGAGCCTGATTCGATTCACATTCACCAGGCCCAGGGCCTGGCTGCGGTGAACCTGTTGCGTGACCTGCGCGAAGGACTGGTCACGTTTGACGAGCGCGGTGACCTGGTTCCCGGCCAGGCTGGCAGCTGGGAAATTCTTGACGATGGCAAGCGCTATCGGTTTACTTTGCGCGAGAATGCCCGCTGGTCCAATGGCGATTCCGTGAATGCGGAAGATTTTGTCCGGGCCTGGCATCGGGCGTTCACACCGGAGACGGCCGCCGCCACCGCAGGATTGCTCAAGGATGTGGTCAATGCCTCCGAAGTGCTCAAGGGTGTGGCGGATGTTGGTTCCCTTGGAATCAAGGCCGTCGCAGCCAATGTGCTGGATGTTACCCTGGCCGAACCGGCACCCTGGATACTCGAAATCCTGGCTCATCCCGTGAGCTACCCGTTGCACTCTTCCGGTATGGATGATCCTCTGCGGGCACCGGTCAATGGTCCGTTCCTGCTGGTTGACTGGACACCGCGAGCCAGCATTAAACTGACCAGGAACCCTCATTTTCACTCAACGGACTCCATGCAGGTGGATTCGATCGAGTACTTTCCCATTGAAGAGCCCGCAGCGGAGCTGTCTCGTTATAGGGCAGGCGAGTTGCACATTACCGAGACCATACCTGCAGGCCGCTTCAAGTGGCTGGAAAGCAACAAGAAAGAAGATCTGCGAGTGTATCCTTACCTCGGTACATTCTGGCTTGGATTTAATCTCCGGGATTCCACGCTGGGTTATTCCACCGAGCTCAGGCAGGCACTTTCCCTTGCTATCAACCGTGAGATTCTGGTGAAAACGGTGCTTGGGGCGGGCGAACTGCCGGGCTGGAGTGTCGTGCCTCCGGGAATCACCGGTTATGAACCCGCCCGGATGGAACAGTCTGAGTGGAGCCAGCAGCAGCGGGAACAAGAGGCAGTCCGTCTGTTTGAGGCTTCCGGCCTGGGGCGCGACGAGCCGCTGTTGCTGGAGTTGCGATACAACACGTCAGGTATTCACCGCCGGGTTGCGGTCGCGGTGGCCGCGATGTGGAAGCAAGTGCTGGGTGTGAACGCCGAACTTATCAATGAAGAATGGAAGGTCTTTATCAACAACCGTAGCATGGGTGTCGTCACTCAGGTTTTCAGGGGGGGTTGGATTGCAGATTATGCCGACCCTTCCAGCTTCCTGGACTTGTTTCTGGGCGACAATAGCATGAACTATAATTTTTACAGGGGCGCAGACTTTGACATGCTGATGAAATCTGCAGCGGTTGCTTCCGGTCGGTCAAGGATGGAACTTTTACAGCAGGCTGAGGCCCGGTTAATGCAGGACATGCCGATCATACCGCTTTATTATTATGTATCGCGGCATCTCGTGCGGCCGGAAATCAGCGGTTTCGCGGAAAATGTCCGTGATGTTCACCTTTCCCGTTACCTGGGTGTGAAATCGGAGAGTCCTTGAGTTCGATGTTTGCAAGAAGTTGCTCGGTTCTGTGCTGTGTGATGGCACTCTCCGCCTGTGGTGATGGGCAAAATGACTTTGGCCGCCCGCAAGGCAAACGAGCTCAACCGGTTCAGCTCGTGCTATTGGAAGACGGCCGGCCCGCTCCCGAAGTGCTGGCAGAAGAACAGGTCGTATACCGTGGCAATGGTGAAGAGCCGGAGACACTGGACCCACATTTGGCCCAGGGCGTGCCGGCAACGCGCATTCTGCGCGATCTTTTCGAAGGGCTGACGGCGGAGTCTGCGGCTGGCGACCTGGTGCCTGGCGCTGCTTTGCGCTGGAATATTTCGCGCGATGCCCGAACCTATACGTTTTACCTTCGACGTGACCTGGTCTGGTCGAATGGCGACCCGCTGAGGGCGGACGATTTCGTTTATGGTCTGCAACGGGCGATTGATCCGGAGACCAACTCCAGTGCAGCCAGGACCCTGCTGCCGATCCTCAATGCGCGGGAAGTCCTGGCCGGTGAATTACCGGTGGAGGAGCTGGGAATTTCGCTGCTCGATGAGTTCACAATGCAAATCACCCTGACCGGTCCGACACCTTATTTTCTGGGCTTGCTCGCCAGCCCCGTTGCTTTCCCGGTACATAAAGGCAATGTTGAGGCCCTGGGTGACCAGTTTTCAAAGCCCGGTAACCTCATCTCCAATGGGGCATTCGTGCTCACTGAATGGACGCCCAGGGTCAGCATCGTGCTGGAGAAAAACCCCAGGTACCGGCAAGCAGAGACAACGCTGATCGAGCGAGTGGTTTACACACCGACAGAAGACCGGGCCGCCGAGGTCAAGCAGTTCCGGTCGGGGGCGCTCGACTGGACCAACGAAGTACCCAACAACCAGTTCAAATGGCTGCAGGCCAACTACCCGGACGAACTCGTCACCAGTCCCTGGATGGGTTCTTACTTTTTGGGTTTCAACCTGACCCAGGAGCCTTTCATCGACAATCCATCCCTGCGGATGGCTCTGATCCTGTCCGTCGACCGTCAGATCATCACGGAGAAAGTGACGCAATTCGGTGAGAAACCTTCTTTTGCGCTGGTGCCTCCGGGGATTGACGGTTACGTGCCGTTCTCACCGGAATACGCCGACTGGGCCCAGGAGGAAAGGGATCACGAAGCGCGCCGCCTGTATGAGCAGGCGGGTTATTCTGAAGAAAATCCGCTACGCGTGGAAATTCGCTACAACACCAGTGACAACAACAAGAAAATTGCACTCGCTGTAGCTTCCATGTGGAAGCAGGCGCTGGGGGTCAATGCCACCCTGGTCAATGAAGAGTTCAGGGTGTTTCTGCAGAACCGCGAGCAGAAACTGGTAACGCAGGTTTTCAGTGCCGGCTGGATCAGTGATTACAATGACCCCTACAGTTTCCTCGAAATGTTCCGTACGGGGCATGGACGTAATGATTACGGTTACAGCAACGAAACCTTTGATGCCCTGCTCGATGAAGTGGGCACCGAACGCGTTCGGGCCCGCCGGGAACGCCTTATGTTCGAGGCGGAGCGGGTGCTGATGTCCGACCACGTCATCATTCCGATTTTCACTTATGTCACCAAGAGGCTTGTCAATCCGCATCTCAAAGGATGGCAGAATAACGTCATGGATCATCATCCGACCCAAACCATGTTCAAGTTGAAGTCAAGCGAAATGTCCTCAGCGGAGAAAAACCCTTGAAACAGGCGGGTGTTTTTCGACATGCTGCGGTTCGCCTGCTGGGACTGATACCCACCCTGCTGGTGTTGATTACCATCGCTTTTTTCCTGATCCGGATTGCGCCGGGTGGGCCATTTGATGCCGAAAAAGTTCTGCCGCCTGAAATCAGAGCCAACCTTGACGCGAACTACCACCTGGATGAACCCTTACTGCAGCAATATTTTCGCTACCTGGGCCAGATTGTAACCGGGGATTTTGGTCCGTCCTTTCAGTACAAGGACTGGACCGTCAATGAACTGATCGCCCGGGGATTTCCGGTTTCCGCAACAATAGGCGGCCTGGCGATGGCGCTGGCATTTGTGCTGGGTACCTTGATCGGCACTTTTGCCGCGTTGAAGCAAAATTCAGTGATCGATTATTCCGTGATGGGTGTTGCCATGTTGGGAATATCGATCCCCAATTTCGTTGTCGCACCCTTGTTGATTCTCGGTACGGCAGTCTATGCGGGGTGGTTGCCGGCAGGAGGCTGGGACTGGTCCTGGCAGCGAATGGTGCTGCCGGTCGTGACACTGGCATTGCCGGTGGTGGCGTATATTGCCCGACTGACCCGTGGCAGCATGATCGAGGTTCTGCACAGTAATTACATTCGTACAGCCCGCGCCAAGGGCCTGCCCGAGCGGCAGGTGATTCGCAGGCATGCGTTCAAGCCGGCCATTCTGCCGGTCATTTCCTACATGGGACCCGCAACGGCCGCATTGATTACCGGTTCTGTGGTCATTGAACGGATCTATTCGATTCCGGGGCTGGGCAGTTATTTTGTCCAGGGCGCCCTTAATCGGGATTACACGCTGGTGCTCGGAGTGGTGATTTTTTACGGGATCGTCATTGTCGTGCTGAACTTTATCGTTGACCTGCTATATGCCTGGCTGAATCCCAGGATCAGATATGACGAGGCGCAATGAAGCCTGAAGCAGAAACCAAGGGCCTCGACCTGACTGTCGAAGATCCGTTCGCGGAAGTGTTCGTCGAAAAGGACGTGCGGGGCCGCTCCCTGTGGCTCGATGCCTGGCAGAGGATGCTGAAAAACAAGGCTGCGGTGGTCAGCGGCGTGATCATGCTGGTCATGGTTCTGATGGTCATTTTTGGACCCATGCTGTTGCCCTGGGAGCCGGACTATACAGACTGGGACAATACGGCATCTCCACCCAGCATGGAGACGCGGCATTGGTTCGGCACCGACGCGGTGGGCCGGGACATCCTGGTCCGAACGCTTGAAGGTGGCAGAATCTCCCTGCTGGTCGGCCTGGTGGCTACCCTGGTCAGCTTGGTCATTGGCGTCAGTTACGGTGCGGTGGCCGGCTATTACGGCGGCATGACGGATCGCGTCATGATGCGCGTTGTGGATATCATCTACGCGCTGCCTTTCATGTTTTTCGTGATCCTGCTGATGGTCGTTTTCGGGCGCAACATCGTGCTGATTTTTGTGGCGATCGGTGCCGTTAACTGGCTGGATATGGCGAGAATCGTTCGTGGTCAGACCCTCAGTCTCAAGAACACCGAATTCGTTGAGGCAGCGCGAGCCTGTGGCGTGGATCACCGGGCGATTATCCTGCGCCACATCATTCCCAACCTGCTGGGTGTTGTCATGGTCTATGTAACACTGACCATTCCGCAGGTCATCCTGGTGGAGTCTTTCCTCAGTTTCCTGGGACTCGGTGTGCAGGAGCCCATGAGTTCCTGGGGCGCGCTGGTCAATGACGGTGCACAGGACATGGAGTCTGCACCCTGGACGCTGGTTTTTCCGGCAGCCTTTCTAACCGTTACGCTCTACTGCTTCAACTATATCGGGGATGGCATGCGTGATGCGCTTGATCCCAAGGACCACCTGTAATGCCGTTGCTCAGTATTTCCAATCTCGAGGTGGAGTTTGAAACCGCGGAAGGCGTGGTCAAGGCTGTTAACGGCATGACGTTTGATGTTTTTGAAGGGGAAACGCTGGCCATCGTCGGTGAGTCGGGCGCCGGAAAAAGCCAGTTGGTGCTGTCGTTCATGGGGTTGCTGGCGGAGAACGGCTCCGTCTCCGGCGAGGCGAAATTCCGGGGCGAGGACCTGCTGCAGATGAAGCCCAGGGAACTCAACCGCATCCGTGGCCGCCATATAGCCATGATTTTCCAGGATCCCATGACGTCGCTGAATCCGTTCCTCAGCATTGAGAAGCAGATGACCGAAGTGGTCAGGCATCACCAGGGTTTGAGCCGGGAAGAAGCCCGTGCGCACGCCGTGGAAATGCTCCGGGCCGTGAGAATCCCGGACCCGGAGGAACGGATCAAGCAATATCCCCATGAATATTCGGGGGGTATGCGTCAGCGCGTGATGATCGCCATTGGCCTTCTATGCGCGCCCGAGTTGCTGATTGCAGACGAACCGAGCACGGCGCTGGATGTCACGGTCCAGGCCCAGATCACCGAACTGGTCGGCGAGTTGCGCAAAAAAACGAAGATGGCGCTGGTGCTGATCACGCATGATTTGGCCGCAGTGGCCGAGATTTCAGACCGCATCATCGTGATGTATGCGGGTGAAGCCGTCGAGACGGGTACGGTTGACGAGATTTTCTACAGCCCCCAGCATCCTTATACCCGGGGGTTGATAGCCTCGGTTCCGCGGCTGGACAGGATTTCAGATGATGAGCTCCAGGCGATACCCGGCAATCCTCCCAATTTGCTGGAGCTTCCCATCGGCTGCAACTTCCGCGACCGCTGCAGTGAGGCTACGGAACAATGTCTGGAGAGACCGCCTGTCTGGCGGGCAACGAGTGGCAGGACCAGCCGCTGTTTCCAGGGCATTGAAGGTGGAGAGATCGTGAATGAATAAACCCGTGCTGAGAGTCCAGGACCTGGCGGTGACCTTCACGAGTTACACCGGTAATCTGTTTCAGCGCCGCCAGCGGCAGCTCAGGGCTGTCGACGGGATCAATTTCGAGCTGAACCCGGGTGAAACGCTGGGCATCGTCGGAGAGTCCGGTTCCGGAAAATCAACGCTGGCCAGGGCGATTCTCGGCCTGATTGCACCCGGACGTGGACGCGTCATGTGGAATGGCGAAGAGCTGACCGGGCTGGACGAGGAAGCGCTCAGGCAGAAGCGCAAGGAGTTACAGATTGTCTTTCAGGACCCCGTGGCGTCGCTCGATCCGCGGATGACGGCGGGCGACATCATAGCGGAACCTCTCTGGACCTTTTATCCCAACATGGAGCGTCTGCAGGTCGAGGAACGAACCCGTGGCATGATGAAGGTGGTCGGCCTGTTGCCTAACCAGATCAATCGCTACCCCCACGAATTCTCTGGAGGGCAGTGCCAGCGTATCGGCATTGCACGCTCGCTCGTGCTGAACCCGAAGTTGTTGATCTGCGATGAGCCGGTCAGTGCGCTCGACGTATCCATCCAGGCGCAGATCATTAACCTGCTCAAGGACCTGCAGAATAAGCTCGGCCTGGCGTTGATTTTTATTGCACATGATTTATCCGTGGTCCGGCATATCAGTGACCGCGTCATGGTCATGTACATGGGCCAGGCGATGGAAGTCTCCGACAAAACCAAGCTTTACCGTCGGCCGCTTCATCCTTACACCAATGCGCTGATGAAATCGGTGCCGGTGCCCGATCCGAAACTGGCGGCGGCTGCCCGCCAGGACAGCTGGCTGACGGGTGACATGCCATCACCTTACCGGCGGCCCAAAGGCTGTATCTTTCACAACCGTTGCCCGTTCAGGGTAAAACGTTGCGAAGCGGACATACCGGCGCTTCGTCGCATGGAAGATGGTGACTGGGTCGCCTGTCACCGTGCCGAGGAACTGGATCTTTCCATTCAGGTTGCCGCTTCCGGCTAACCCGGTCATGCGGTAACATGCTCGTTCATTTTATGCGGATTGCCTTTGATGACCCACCCAAACCATTATCGAACCTGTCGCCTCGGCCTGCTGCTTATCGCAGCTTCCATTTTTCTCGGGGCCTGCGCCCAGACCAGGGTGGTCGATAGCTGGCAGACTGACAAAGCGGTTGATGCGAAACCCGAGAAGATTGCCGTCGTTGCTGTTCTGCCGGAAGCCCTGATGCGCAAGGCAGTAGAGATCGATGTCGCCAATGCCATGGTCGATAAAGGCTTTAAAGCCATCCCAAGCAGCAATATCAGGGGCATGAGTGGCGGCATCCGTGGAGAAATCGACGTGGAAGTGGCGACTGGCATGCTCAGGGACGCCGAAGTGGACGGCATCGTCGTCCTGTTTTATTCAGGTGGTGGACAATCAGAGGGGTATGTGCGGTCAGACTACTGGCTGGAGTATCTCGGTTCTGGCATGGGCTACAGTTGGGGCCGGCCCTATTTCACCGGCATGACCAGTGTCTACACGGTGCGGCAAGGTCCGGGCTATGCGGATTTTCGGACCACTGCCTATGTTGAATCGAGTTACTACGATATGGATACCGAGGAACCCATCTGGCGTTTTGTGACATTTACCAAGGATGTCGAGCACACGGATGGCGTGCGGGATATTTCCAAGCAGATCATATCCCAGATGCGCCGATCAGGCCTGAAGTAATCCTCTGCCATGTGGTCGGCTGAAACGCTGGCGGAGAGCCTCAGTGTTGGCCTGGCGGAATTGGGTGGGCCGGGGCTGACGGAACAGCAGCAGGCGACGCTTCTCGGTTACCTGGCTTTGCTGCAACGCTGGAACAGAACATACAACCTAACCGCGATCAAAGAGCCCGGCCGGATGATTACCGGGCACCTGCTGGATTCATTGGCGATATTGCCCTGGGTTGGCGAAGGACGATTGCTGGATGCCGGCACAGGTGCCGGTCTCCCCGGGGTGCCGCTGGCCGTAGCCAATCCGCGACTGGACGTGACCCTGCTGGACAGCGCGGGAAAGAAAATACGGTTTTTGAATCATGTACGCAGGGAGCTGCAGCTTGGAAACATGACTCCGGTGCAAGAGCGGCTGGAATCCTTCATGCCGGAGCTCGGTTTTGATGTCGTGGTCAGCCGGGCATTTGCGGACCTGGCCTCGTTCATCCGGGCGGCAGTGCATCTGCTGGGTCCAACGACACGCTTGCTGGCGATGAAAGGGCGCTATCCCGACGCCGAGCTGAGAGAACTTCCTGACGGCGTCCGGGTACAATCGGTTGAAGAACTCAGCGTGCCGGGATTGCAACAGGAGCGTCACCTCGTCATTATGTCCGTCATCGCATGAGCCTCGCTATGAGTACCAGGAAAGAAACATACCTATGTCTGCCAGAATAATCGCTGTAGCAAACCAGAAAGGCGGCGTCGGTAAGACCACCACCTGTGTAAACCTGGCAGCCGCGTTTTCCAGCATGAAATACCCCGTGCTGCTGGTGGATCTCGACCCCCAGGGAAATGCGTCCACCGGTTGTGGCATCGACCCGCATCGCCTGCATGTCTCGGCTTGTGAGGTGATGCTCGGCGAGCGTGGTATCGAGGAAACCATCCTGCAACCTGAGGACCTGGATTTCGATTTGTTGCCCGCCAACGGCGACCTCACGGCAGCCGAAGTCAGCCTGCTACAACAGGACGGTCGGGAGTTCGCGCTGAAAAGGGCGCTGCAGCCGCTGTTGGCCAAGTACGCCTGGATCTTCATTGATTGTCCGCCATCTCTGAACATGCTGACACTCAATGCGCTGGCGGCCGCGGACAGCGTGTTGATCCCGATGCAATGTGAATACTATGCACTGGAGGGTCTGAGCGGACTGCTCAATACCGTTGAGCAGGTGCGTGTCAGCGTGAATCCGGGCCTGGAAATCGAAGGATTGTTGCGAACCATGTACGATGGACGTAATAACCTGGCTGCGGCCGTTTCGGATCAGCTGATCGAAAATTTCGGCGATCGTGTCTACCGCACCCTGGTGCCGCGCAACATACGGGTGGCGGAAGCGCCAAGCTACGGACTGCCGGTATTGCTGTATGACCCGAGGTCCAAAGGCGCATTAGCCCACCTGGCGCTTGCCGGTGAAATGCTGCGCCGTTACGAGAAGAGAAACACTGCTTAAGCCATGACGACGAGAAAAAAACCTGCCCTGGGCCGCAACCTGAGTTCCATGCTGAGCCAAACCACGCTGCAGCAAGTCAACACTGACAACCGCGACGAACTGCGCAATCTGCCACTGGATGTGATTACTCCGGGACGTTATCAGCCACGTTCGGTCTTCGACGAGGACAAGCTGAACGAACTTGCCGATTCGATTCGTTCGCAGGGCGTGGTCCAGCCGGTAGTTGTGCGTCCCGTCTCCAACGACCAATATGAGCTGATTGCCGGCGAGCGGCGCTGGCGCGCGGCCCAGATCGCCGGAATCGATGACATCCCGGCTGTTGTCCGCGATGTGCCGGATGAGGTGTCAGTGGCCATGGCCCTGATCGAGAATATCCAGCGCGAAGACCTTAACCCGCTGGAAGAGGCAACAGCCTTGCGGCGCCTGATCGACGACTTCCAAATGACCCATCAGGAGGCGGCCGATGCAGTGGGCAGGTCGCGCGCTGCGGTGTCAAACCTGCTTCGCCTGCTCGAGCTGATGCAGGAGGTCAAGGATCTGATTGACCTGCGCCTGATCGAAATGGGTCACGCCAGGGCCTTGCTGTCGCTGGATGATGACCTGCAGGTGCAGGCTGCCCGCGAGGTCGTGCATAAACGCCTGTCCGTCAGGGACACGGAAAACCTGGTGCGACGCCTGCAGCAGTCAAAAAAGAAAAAGGGCAGTCGCCGTATCGATCCGGACATTCTTCGCCTGCAGAACCGCCTGGGCGAAACCCTTGGAGCCCGGGTGCGAATTCAGCACCAGGCATCAGGAAAAGGCAAGCTCATCATTGCCTATAACAATTCAGACGAATTTGAGGGAATCCTCGACCGTCTCGACCTTTCCGAATAGATTGAGTTCCCCGTGCAACGGCTTTCAGCAGCATAGCGTTCATCCATTGCCCCGCTAGATTAGAAGATGGTAAAATAGTCGGTCTTTGGCTGTGCCTTGTTCCGAGCTGGTCTGGCGGGATGATCGAAGTCAAAGAAACGTGGAGCGCTGGAAGGTAAATTGAAAAGCCTGAGAATCCAGTTCCTGGCCGCGGTGGTATTGGCTTTGTTGTCTTACCTGGCAGGTCCGGTGGCGGCGTATTCGTCACTGTCCGGCAGCCTGGCAGCCTATCTGCCGAGTCTTCTTTTCACGATCCTGGTGATGAGAAAAATCGGTAGTGACAGTGCGGATTTTTTGCGAACGGCGGCTGTTGCCGAGTTTGGCAAACTATTCCTTACAGGGCTCCTTTGCGCAGTGGTGTTCATCTGGGTGAAGCCGCTGGCTGCAGGATTTTTCTTTCTGGGAATGATCGGCGTACTGGCCGCCAACTGGGTGGGTCTGGCGTTAACATTCCAGGATTGAGTGTGAATGCCCTCTTGTTGATGTTTGGGGCACTTGATTTTTCAGAGTTTGAACACACTTAGCGGTTGGATGCAGCAAGGCTGATTCGGCCGGCACAGAAACATAGATACGAGCAGGATTTTTAATGGCAGGCAGCGGCGAAAATCTCACTACCGGCGAATACATCGGTCATCATCTGCAGAATCTGACGTTCGGGCAGCATCCCGATGGCAGCTGGGGCTTTGCCCACTCGGCGGCCGAGGCTGCGGCTATGGGGTTCTGGGCTGTCCACGTTGACACATTGTTCTGGGCGCTAGCGCTTGGCCTGATCTTCTTTTTTCTGTTCCGCAAGGTGGCCAGGGCCGCCAATTCCGGCGTGCCAACGCGTTTTCAGTCCGCCATTGAGGCCATCGTGGAATTCGTAGACTCCAGCGTCAGGGACTCCTTTCACGGCACCAGCAAACTGATCGCGCCACTGGCGCTCACTCTGTTCGTGTGGATTTTCTTCATGAATTTCATGGATCTGATCCCCGTTGACTGGCTGCCGTGGGTGGCTTCGCAGGCGGGCATCAGTCACCAGAAGGTCGTACCGACTACTGATGTGAATGCCACGATGGGCATGGCGATTACCGTGTTCTTTCTGATCATTATTTATTCGATTCGTTTCAAGGGGGTCGGCGGCTTCCTCAGCGAGTTGGTGATGAACCCGCTGAATCCGAAAGAACTCGGCATGCCAAAGCTTTTCTGGCCTTTCGTTATGGCCTTCAATTTCATCCTGGAACTGGTTTCCCTGCTGGCCAAGCCGGTATCGCTGGGCCTGCGCCTTTTTGGAAATCTTTACGCCGGTGAATTGATCTTCATATTGATCGCGCTGATATTCACTGCAGGCTCCGCCTGGTTCGCAGCCGGCCTCAGCTCGGTTTTCGGTGACCACATTCCGGCCTGGTTCTGGATAGCCGCTTCGGTGGCGATCATGGCCACGTTGTGGCTGAACCTGAAAGACAAGATCTCCACCAAGGCGACGTTGTGGCTGCTGCTGGCGGAGATGTTGCTGGTCG
Organism: Lysobacterales bacterium; assembly: GCA_029859645.1. GTDB lineage: Bacteria > Pseudomonadota > Gammaproteobacteria > Xanthomonadales > SZUA-36 > JAHEFT01. The sequence goes on from JAOUCS010000002.1 coordinate 68,756, forward strand.
GTGGCCTGGCCTTCCTGGGCGGGCAGCTGATGCATTTCGGTTGGGCGGCGTTTCACCTGCTGGTGATTACGCTGCAGGCTTTTATTTTCATGATGCTGACCATCGTGTACCTGAGCATGGCCTCGGAACATCATTGATCGGCTGATTATTTTTTGGTTGTAAGTTTTTTTTAATAAGCAATTTCTGAGAACGGGAGTTATCGATGGAAACTGTAATTGGTATGACCGCAATCGCTGTAGCCCTGCTGATTGGTCTGGGTGCGCTCGGCGTTGGTATCGGTGTGGGTATCCTGGGCGGTCGCCTGCTGGAAGGTTCAGCACGTCAGCCTGAATTGGCGCCGATGCTGCAAGGTAAATTCTTCCTGGCCATTGGCCTGCTGGATGCTGTTGCGATGATCGGTGTGGGTATTGCGTTGTTCTTCACTTTCGCAAACCCGTTTGTCGGCCAACTGCAGGCTGCCCTGGGCGGTTAAGCAGTGCTGATTGGGGCCGGCCCGTTAAACCGGGCAGGTAATCCGAATCATTTGAACGAGGTAAGGCATGAATATTAATGCCACTTTAATTTTGCAATCTATCGCGATGATGATCTTCGTGTGGTTCTGCATGAAGTTCATCTGGCCACCGCTGCTGAAGGCAATGGACGAGCGTCGCGAAAAAATCGCGGAAGGTCTCGCTGCTTCCGACATGGCGGAGAAAGAACTGGCGAAGGCGAAGGTCGAAGTTGACCAGCAAATCAACCAGGCCCGCGACAAGGCAGGTGAAATCGTTGAGCAGGCTAACCAGCGTCATTCACAGATTCTGGAACAGGCTAAAGAAGACGCTACGGCTGAGCGTGGAAAGCAGGTTACTGCTGCTGAAGCGGAGATTTCCCAGGCTGCCAACCAGGCGCGGGAACAGCTTCGTTCATCGGTAGCCAGCCTTGCCGTTCTCGGAGCGTCACGCATTCTTGAAAAAGAAGTTGATGCGGACACTCATCGTGAACTGCTCGATAAGCTGATTGCCGAGATCTGATCATGAGTAGCCTGACCACATTGGCACGTCCCTACGCGAAAGCAGCGTTCGAACTGGCCCAGGGGGAAAATGCCCTGGCCGGCTGGAATGACATGTTGAGACTGGCCAGCGACATCGTTGTGGAGGAATCCATGGCTGCCCTGCTGGAAAGCCCTGATGTCAGCAATTCAGACGCGGTGAAAATCATCACGGATGTTGCGGGCGAAGCTTTTGTCGGGCGGTTTCGTGATTATTTGGCGGTTCTCGCAGCTAATGGCCGCTTACCTTTATTGCCGCACATCAACGAACTGTACAGGGCGTTGCGTGATGAAGCGGAAAGCCGTTTGAGCGTAAAGGTTGTATCGGCTATTCCACTCGATGAGGACCAGTCCAGCCGAATGAAGCAGGCGCTTGCGCAACGCTTCGAATGTGAGATTGAACTGGAAAACGAGGTCGACACGGAAATCATCGGTGGCGCCGTGGTATATGCCGGTGACCAGGTAATCGACGGCTCATTGCGCGGCAGGCTCCAGAAGCTGTCCAACAGCCTTGCGAATTAAATTTTAAGGAATAAACACAATGCAGACGACATTGAATCCATCTGAGATCAGCGAACTGATCAGAAATCGCGTTGAAGAGCTGAATGTTTCAGCCGAAACCCGTAATGAAGGCACGGTAGTTAGTGTTTCCGACGGTATCGCACGAGTTCATGGTCTCGAAGACGCCATGCAGGGCGAAATGATCGAGTTCCCCGGGAACACCTTCGGCCTGGCGCTCAACCTGGAACGCGATTCTGTTGGTACGGTAATCCTGGGTGAGTACGAGCACATTACCGAAGGCGATACGGTCAAGTGCACCGGACGTATTCTCGAAGTGCCCCACGGCAAGGGCCTGCTTGGCCGCGTGGTTGACGCACTGGGTAATCCGATTGACGGTCAGGGGGCGATTGATAACGACGGTTTCGCGCCGATCGAAAAAGTTGCGCCCGGAGTTATCTGGCGTAAATCAGTAGATCAGCCGGTCCAGACTGGTTTGAAGTCAATTGACTCGATGGTTCCGATTGGCCGAGGCCAGCGTGAGCTGATCATTGGTGATCGCCAGATCGGTAAATCAGCCATTGCGATCGACACGATCATCAATCAGGTCGGTACCGGCATTAAATGCGTTTACGTGGCCATAGGCCAGAAACAGTCCACGGTAGCCAACGTGGTCGCCAAGCTCGAAGAGCACGGCGCCATGGAGCACACCATCGTGGTCAATGCCTCTGCTTCTGAATCCGCAGCCATGCAGTACATTGCGCCGTACTCCGGTTGCACCATGGGTGAGTATTTCCGTGATCGTGGTGAAGACGCCCTGATTATTTATGATGATTTGACGAAGCAGGCCTGGGCTTATCGCCAGGTATCGCTTCTGTTGCGCCGCCCGCCGGGCCGTGAAGCCTATCCAGGTGATGTTTTCTACTTGCATTCACGTCTGCTGGAACGTGCAGCCCGGGTGAACGAGGAATACGTCGAGAAGTTTACCGACGGCGCGGTAACCGGTAAAACCGGGTCCTTGACGGCATTGCCGATCATTGAAACCCAGGCCGGTGACGTTTCTGCGTTCGTGCCGACCAACGTGATTTCTATTACTGACGGCCAGATCTTCCTGGACGCCGACATGTTCAATGCCGGCATCCGCCCATCAGTGCACGCGGGTCTGTCCGTGTCTCGTGTAGGTGGTGCAGCTCAGACCAAGGTCATCAAGAAGCTGGGCGGCGGTATCCGGCTCGCCCTGTCGCAGTATCGCGAACTGGCCGCTTTTGCGCAGTTCGCTTCCGACCTGGACGACTCAACCCGCGCGCAGCTTGACCGCGGCCAGCGGGTAACCGAGCTGATGAAGCAGTCCCAATACAGCCCGTTATCGGTTGGTGGAATGGCGGTATCGCTTTTTGCCGCAGATGCCGGCTTCCTGGACGACGTAGAGTTGTTGAAAATCGGCGCGTTCGAATCGGCGTTGCTGGACCACGTAAAATCAGTCCAGGCAGAGTTGTTTGCGACGCTCAATGAAGGAAGCTGGAATGACGACCTGCAGTCGCAACTGACAGCGGCCCTGGAAGAGTTCAAGGCCACCGGTTCCTGGTAATCGGGCAGGTTAAAACACAGGAGCAAGCCGGATATGGCAAGCGGTAAGGAAATTACAGGCAAAATCCAGAGTATTGGAAACACCATGAAGGTGACTTCCGCGCTGGAAATGGTTTCTGCCAGTAAAATTCGAAAGTCACAGGACCTGATGAACGCAAGCCGGCCTTATGTCCGGATGATGCGGCGCATCAGTGGCCATTTGAGCAAGGCTAACCCTGAAATCCGCCACCCGTTCACCGTCGAATACGACACGGTTGAAAAAGTGGGTTACATCATTGTCTCTTCTGACCGCGGCCTGTGTGGCGGCCTGAACAACAATATGTTCAGGATGGTCATGACTGACATGATGGAGTGGCAGGAGAAGGATGTTGGCGTCAACCTGGTGACCTTCGGCAAGAAAGCCTCTGCGTTTTTCAAAAATGTGAACGTTGAAATCATGGGTCACGTGGCGGGTCTGGGTGAGACACCACAGATTGAAGACCTGATCGGTGCCGTCCGTATCATGCTCGAAGCCTATCGTGACAACGAAATTCAGCGGCTCTACATCGTTGCCAACGAATTCGTCAACACGATGACCCAAAAGCCGACGATTGTGCAGATGTTGCCTTTACCGCCGACAGATGACGAGGAAATCAGCGATATCTGGGACTACATATACGAGCCTGACGCACAGTCATTGCTGGATGCTGTTTCGGTGCGGTATATCGAAGGCATGATTTACCAGGCGGTGCTTGAAAACCTTGCTTCAGAACATGCTGCACGCATGCTGGCGATGAAGAACGCCACTGACAACGCAGGTGATTTGATTGACGAACTGAAGCTGGCCTATAACAAGGCCCGCCAGGCCGCCATTACACAGGAAATCTCGGAAATCGTCAGCGGCGCAGCAGCGGTCTGACGCCAGAGTATTAACAGGAATTTTATTCGGAGCAAGTTTTATGAGTGCTGGATCAATTGTTCAGGTAATCGGAGCCGTTGTAGACGTGGAGTATCCGCGCGATTCAATGCCCAAAGTATTTGAAGCGTTAACGGTCGATAACACCGAAATCACGCTGGAAGTGCAACAGCAGCTTGGCGACGGCGTGGTCCGTTGCATTGCTCTGGGGTCGACTGATGGCTTGAAACGGAATCTCCCGGTAACCAGTACAGGCGCCGCGATTTCTGTCCCGGTTGGTGAGTGTACGCTGGGCCGCGTCATGGACGTACTCGGCCGGCCGATTGATGAAGCCGGACCCATTGGTGAAGAAAAACGCATGCCGATTCACCGTAAGCCGCCTTCATACGAAGACCAGGCTGGTGGCAACGATGTACTGGAAACAGGCATCAAGGTGATTGACCTGATCATGCCGATTGCCAAGGGCGGTAAAGTAGGCCTGTTCGGTGGCGCTGGTGTCGGTAAAACTGTGACGTTGATGGAGCTGATTCGTAACATCGCCATCGAGCACAGCGGTTTTTCGGTATTTGCCGGAGTAGGCGAGCGCACCCGTGAAGGTAACGACTTCTATCACGAGATGAAGGAAGCCGATGTACTCAACAAAGTGGCCCTGGTTTATGGCCAGATGAATGAGCCGCCTGGAAATCGCCTGCGCGTTGCGCTGACCGGCCTGACCATGGCTGAAGAATTCCGTGACGAAGGCCGTGACGTTTTGATGTTTATCGACAACATTTATCGTTACACACTGGCAGGAACCGAGGTTTCGGCCCTGCTGGGACGCATGCCCTCCGCTGTGGGCTACCAGCCAACACTGGCTCTGGAAATGGGTCTCCTGCAAGAGCGCATCACGACGACCAAGACCGGCTCTATTACGTCGTTTCAGGCCGTATACGTGCCTGCGGATGATTTGACTGATCCGTCTCCGGCCACCACTTTTGCTCACCTTGACGCCACACTGGTGCTGTCACGCGGAATCGCAGAGCAAGGTATCTATCCTGCTGTGGATCCGCTGGATTCGACATCACGTTTGCTCGATCCCAACCTGATTGGCCAGGAACACTATGACACGGCGCGCGCAGTGCAGGGAGTATTGCAACGTTACAAAGAGCTCAAGGACATCATTGCCATCCTGGGTATGGACGAGCTTTCCGAGGAAGACAAGGCCGTTGTTGCACGTGCCCGAAAAGTACAGCGCTTCCTGTCGCAACCGTTCTTCGTGGCTGAGACGTTTACCGGTTCGCCCGGCAAGTATGTCGGCATGAAAGACACCATTCGCGCCTTCAAAGGCATTGTCGAAGGCGAATACGACCACCTGCCAGAGCAGGCGTTCTACATGGTGGGTGGTATCGAGGAAGCTGTAGAGAAAGGTGCGGAGATGGCCAAGAAAGAGGCCGCCTGATCATGGAAAAGACCGTACGCTGTGACATCGTCAGTGCCCACGCCGAAATTTTTTCAGGTGAGGCCAAGATGGTCTTTGCCACCGGCGTGTCCGGTGAGCTCGGTATCAGCCCGCGACATGCGCCTCTGATCACTCAGCTCAAACCTGGGCCGGTGCGCGTCTTGCAGGCCAATGATGAGGAGGCTTTTTTCTTTGTCAGTGGCGGCATCCTGGAAGTGCAACCGCATGAGATCACGGTGTTGACCGACACCGCAACCCGGGGTGAAGACCTCGACGAGGCGGCGGCACAGCAAGCCAAGGAAGAAGCCGAGCGTGAGCTGGCTGACCGGACCGGTGAAATGGAGGTGGCTGAGGCCCAGGCCAGGCTGCTCGAGGCCGTGGCCCAGTTGCAGGCCGTAGAACGGTTGCGCAAGAATCTCAAACGTTGAATTAAAAATCCCCTTTCAACGATTCAGCCGACCGGTTTATACTGGTCAGCTGAATCGTTATTTCAAACCCCCTTTTAACGGAGTACCTACCATCATGAAAATGAAATTGATGTTATTGATTACCGCATTGGTTTTCTCACTGAGCCTGCAGGCTGGTGAGGGATCCAAGATGAGAGACATTGAACCCATTTCAGCTACCCAGACCGTACAGTTGATCGCAGTGATTGAAGCAATAGACCGTGAAGCGCGTACAGTGACGCTGACTGGTCCCCAGGGCAATAGCCAAACCATCCAGGCCAGGCCAGATTCCAACAATATCGATAAGGTTGAAGTCGGCGACAAAGTCAATGTCGAGTACATACAGCACATGTCCATTGAAGTTTATGCAGGCGAAGAAGGCATGAAGGCCGGCGCCGGTGCGCTAGCCGCGGAAGCTGTCAACAAAGAAGGCGAAAACCCCGCCGGCATGGAAATGCTGACCACGGTCACGACGGCTATCGTCAAGGAAATCAACATCGAGGGCAACACGTTCAAGCTGGCGTGGCCTAACGGCGAAATCCAGCAATACGAAGCCCAGAATCCTGAAAACCTGAAGAAAGCCCAGGTTGGTGACGTTGTGGTACTGACGTTCACCGAAGCGATCGCCATGTCGTTGGCTGAAGTTCCAGCCGAATAAGCCAGACCGCAAAGGTTCGATCAAGCCGCCCAACCGGATTTCCGGTTGGGCGGTTTTTTATTGCCCGGGGTTCAGCCTTGAATGGTGTCCTGAGCTGCGTTTTCGATCTGAATCGCCTTGGACGGCAGCGCAAACCGGGTACCCGCAGCATGAATAATATCCATGATCCGGAAATTAAGGTCTTCGGCGATCCGCAAGGAGTCCGGAAAATCAGTCGTTTTCAGGAATGAATGTACTTTGACCAGGATGGCGTCATCATCGAAATCGGTAAGCCGCACACGCAACGGGTCATCGTAAACTTCTTCATGCTGCTCCAGCATTTCAAGAATGCCTGAATTGATTTCACGCAACTGGTCCGGCGTCGTGTCGTAACGCAGGCGCAAAGTAGGCCAGAACCGAATTTTTTCCCTTGCGGTAATGTTTTCGATCTCCACGTGGGCAAGGCGGGCGTTGGGCACGTGAACCAGCGTATTGGTCAGGGTGCGAATCCGGGTGCTTCTGATGCCAATGTCCTCCACGGTGCCGGTGATGTTTCCGTACTTGCAGAAATCACCGACCCGGATGGGCGCCTGAGAAAACAGTGAAAGAGCGCCCATCATGTCTTCAATGGGTTTCTGCAGGGCCAGTGCAAGCGCCAGGCCGCCGACACCCAGGCCGGCGAGCAAGGTCGAAATGTTGACTCCGATATTATTCAGCCAGAACATAACTCCAAACAGCATGATGATGAGCTTGAGGAACGTGGTGATCGGCTGCATCAAACGGGCAGCCCCCGGCCTGCCCTGGGCGTTTAGTTTGTCCTGCTTGTGGGCTTTGATCAGGTTTGCGACGGACCAGGTAACCCAGATGAAGATGATAATGTTGAGCGTCCGGGCCCTCATGAATTCCTGGGCGACCGCACCCGCACCCAGCCGGTCCAACACGAATCCGGTGACCAGGATGATTCCCACAGCGACCATCGGACCGGTCAGTATCTTGCGCCAGAGCAGATAGGTAGGGCTGTCGGGCTTGAGAAAAATCCGGGACAGGATGAGACCAAGAAGATAAAAAACTGGCCAGGCAAGAACAGCCGTAGTCAGCAGGATGAACCACTTGAATGCTTCTAAACCAATGAATGAGGCGTCTTCCGGAAACCAGCGGCGGATCTTCTCAATCGTTGGCGGGTAACTGAACTCGTCATAAAGCTCAGGAACCAGCGCCATGGAACGGTTGGAGACCTTCCAGATATTCTCACCGTCGCCCCTCGGTACATGCTGCATCCAGATGGGTACATCACCATCCGCGGTTTTGATCACAACCAACTGGTCCCGGTAGGGTGGCAGTCCGTCACCCTTGAGGCCTTCCGGCCTGTCACTGACGGTGTAGTCGTCCAGCCAGACCGCGCGGGACAGGACGTGATTCAGTTGCCTTGCCAGTTCACTCCCCCCCAGAGCTTCGACTTCAGCGGGCAGGTTGCGCAAATCCAGGTACTGGGAAGCTTTCTCAAAATCCAGCTCCGAGCTGGCTTCAAGGTACCCGACGATACTGCCACGGGGTGTTCCGCGGTTCAGGGCATCCTCCGGACCCTTGTCGACCACTTCCTGGACCACGACCGCAGTCGATGTCTCGACTGGTTCGTCCTGGGCCAGGCCGGTTGTGCTGATGCACAGAAAAAGAATCAGGAGAAGAGCAGTTTTCAGGTTCATTGATTTCATCTGTTGAATCCGCAACGGGGCCGGTTTTTGGTCTGTGGAAAGTATATTCATCAAGGAATGCCAGTCTATAATATACACACTCTCAGTCAGCGGCTCGGGGAATATTCATGAGGCATGTGATCTCGGTTCAGGACTTCTCGGCAGAGGAGATTATTCACATTCTGGACCGGGCTGAGACCATGGTCGATATCGCCAGGGGGGAGGCCGTTTCCGAGATCCTCAAAGGCAAAGTACTGGCAGCCATATTTTTTGAGCCATCCACCCGGACCCGGCTCTCCTTCGAGACAGCGATGAACCGGCTCGGAGGTGGGGTGATCGGCTTCGCCGGAACGGAGGCCACTTCGGTCGTCAAGGGCGAAACGCTGGCCGACACGATCCGCATGGTCAGCGGTTACGCCGATGCTGTGGTATTGAGACACCCGCGTGAAGGCGCTGCTAAACTGGCCACCCAGTTTTCGGAAGTGCCTATCCTGAATGCCGGAGATGGAGCAGGGCAGCATCCAACCCAGACCATGCTCGATCTGTTCACGATCCGCACGGAATTGGGTCGACTGGAAGGTCTGAACATCAGCCTGGTCGGAGACCTCCGCTACGGAAGAACAGTGCATTCGCTGGCCATCGCATTGGCAAAGTTCGGCAATACGATCAACCTGGTATCACCCGAGGGTCTGGAAATGCCGGGTGAGGTCATCAGCCATCTCGAGGAAACCGGGCGGTTGGGTACGGCATGCCACTCACCCGAGGATGTCATCGCTGACACCGATATGCTCTATGTCACTCGAATTCAGAAAGAACGGTTCCCGGACGTAGTGGAATACGAAAAAGTGGCCGGAATGTACCGGGTGGACCCGGAATTGGTCTCCAGGGGCCCGGAACATATGATCATCCTGCACCCGCTGCCGCGAGTGAATGAAATTACACCCGAGGTAGACTCATTGCCGCAAGCGAAATACTTCCAGCAGGCGTTCAACGCGGTGCCGGTCCGGATGGCGCTGCTCTCGATGGTGATAGGGGGGTATCAGAATGTCTAAAAAATTCATGAAAGTGCAACGTATCGAGCACGGCACGGTCATCGACCATATCCTGCCGGGAAGAGCCTTCGATGTTCTCCGTGTGCTGGGCATTTCCACCGACCGCAGCATGAGCATCCTGATCAATTCACATTCGGCCAAGGGTGGCACGAAGGATATTCTCAAGATCGAGAATGTTGAACTGTCCGACGAAGAGGCTAGCCGCCTGGCGCTGGTTTCACCGCATGCGACGGTCAACATCATTGTCCAGGGAGCAGTGGTCAAGAAGTTCAACGCCGAGGCGCCCGAAATGGTTCGGGGTGTACTGAGCTGTTCGAATCCGAACTGCATTTCAAATCAGAACGAACCGATTCAATCCGAGTTCAGACTCAGCAGTGAATCCGAACATGGATATGTGTGTACTTATTGCGAAAGAGACATCGTGGATCTGGCCAGACGGATTCGAGCCTGAGGAGCCGGCCTGTGCTGGAGATGCGGGACCATTGCGAAAAATGTGAAGCGCCCGCCAGGCCGGACAGTTTCGCCTTTATCTGCAGTTATGAATGTACGTTTTGCGAACCGTGTTCGATCGAAATGAACCATGTATGTCCAAATTGCTCGGGTGAGTTGGTCAGGCGGCCGCGCAGGGTCACCCCTCCGTCCTCGGCGTGATCAGTCTTCAAGATATCCAGTCGGCTGCGCGAATCGTATATGCGCACATGCCACCCACTCCGCAGTTCAACTGGCCCATGCTCAGTGACCGGCTGGGCGCAGAGGTCTACGTCAAGCACGAAAATCAGACCCCGGTGGGGGCTTTTAAAATCCGTGGTGGATTGGTGTATTTTTCCCACCTTGCGAAATCAGATAGCAAGCCGGCGGGCGTTATCAGCGCAACCCGCGGAAACCATGGGCAATCGGTGGGGTATGCCGCGCGTCTGCACGGTATTCCCTGCACGGTGGTCGTACCTCATGGCAACAGCGCCGAGAAAAATGCAGCCATGCAGGCCCTGGGTGTTGAGCTGATAGAACATGGCGAGGATTTCCAGGAATCGCTTGAGTATGCAAGGGAACTGGCCGGGGAGCGTTCCCTGCACATGGTTTCTTCCTTCCACCCGCTGCTGGTCGCCGGCGTGGCTACCTATGCGCTTGAACTTTTCCAGGCGGTGGACGGAATCGATACAGTCTACGTTCCGATCGGGCTGGGTTCGGGCATTTGTGGCGTGATATCGGCGCGGGATGCGCTGGGGCTCAACACTTCCGTCGTCGGGGTGGTTTCGGCCCATGCAACGGCTTACTCCGAATCCTTCAGGAAGGGGCAGCTGGTGGAGTCCCCGGTCAGTACCATCCTGGCCGACGGCATGGCCTGCCGCACCCCGCAAGCTGACGCGCTGGAAATAATCAACCGGTCAGTCGAACGGATCGTCGAAGTCAGTGATACGGAAGTGGCGGCCGCCATGCGGACGATGTTCGAATGTACCCATAACACCTGCGAGGGTGCGGGTGCCGCTGCGCTGGCCGCGGCAAAGCAGGAACGATCCAGCAATACCGGCCGTAGAGTTGCCATTGTCGCATCAGGCGGTAATGTTGATCGGGACATCTTTGCCAGGGTGCTTGAATCATGAGCAGTTCCATGCAGTGCGATATCGTATCCGCACAGGAATTGATTTTCACCGGTGATGCCACGATGGTCGTTGCCAGTGGCACAACCGGCGAACTGGGCATTGCGCCGGGGCATGCACCGCTGATGACCACATTGAAACCCGGTCCGGTGCGGGTGATCGGCACGGAAGGGGAAGAAACCGTGTTCTTTGCTGCGGGGGGCATCATGGAAGTAATGCCACACCTGGTGACCGTGTTAAGCGATTCCGCAATTCGGGCGGCAGACCTGGACGAGGCAGCTTCAAAACGCGCAAAAGAAGATGCGGAGCGCGAGCTTCAGGACAGGACAGCAAGCATGGAATTTACCGAAGCACAGGCCAAGCTGGCCAAGGCCCTTGCGCAATTACAGGCGATGGAACGGCTCCGCAAAAAAACAAAAATCAAACGCTGAAAATCACGATTTGGCCGACAGGAGCACAGGCTATTGATGAGTGCCTTGCATGATCTCAAGCCGGACTCTGCTGAGTGGTGCTTCCGGATCGAGTTCCATGACGCTTGCCCGCGGTACCAGGCCGAGCTGCGCATAGGTTTCATCAAGGTCCGGAAATTCCTTGGCAGGAACATGCTGGTCGTATAAATCCATAAAGATCGTATGGCCGGTCAACTGGTCGAGTTTCTTAAAGAGCTCGCGGGCTCTCCAAATGCGGCCGGCGTCCTTGCAACAGCCCTGAAGTGAGGCCAGGGCGGTATCCAGCGACTGGCTTCCGCCACTGACTGCTCTCAACTGGGTGTCCGCCTTGAGAAACATGGCAGCTCCGCTCCAGTAGACCCGCATGATCGCATCCCTGCCGTTACGGGTTGCCCACGCAAGGCTTTCCTGCCGGGTAGCACGCTTTCCCCGTTCGAAACCCGCATGCAGCTTCTGCCAGGCGGCAACCTCATCCAGCCGGCCGTCGCGACCGCGCAAAACATTCTGGTAGTAGGAGGCCAGTCCTTCCGACAACCACCGATCCCGGGAGGAAACCATCGGCAGCAACATGTGACTCAATTCATGGGTAGCGGTCCAGTCGCTTCGAAATTCCTCGAGTGAACGGGTTTCATCAACGAAGAACTCCGCGGCTACACCACCCCCGCGAATGACATGCGCCCATGGAACCGGCTCATTTTGTGGTCCGGTCGCAACCACCAGGATTTGTGGTTGTGATTGGGGAAACCGCCCTTCAATCGACGCGACACATTCGGCCGTTTCCTGGATCCAGTTCGCGAAAAGATCGCGCTGTATGTCGGTTACCTCGCCGATGACTGAAAGGCGTATTTGTGTGCCGGATACGCTCAATTTCTGCACTGGAAACCGGCCAATCGCAATTCTCGATGACCAGGCGGCTGGCGTACTTTCCGGCCAGAAGATCGAACTTCCATCAGATGTGTGCTTCTTCCAGGGTGTTGACAGCGACATGCCTTCCGGAAGCTCAACCTCGACCCGGATCTTGCGCCGCTGGTTATCCCGCCAGAACCAGAGGTCCGCGTCTGTCAGCACCGCACCACCCACCTTTAATGCCAGGCGGTAGTCGTCCTCCGCCACGGCAGCGGCCAGGTCGATTCCCCATTTAAGACAGGAACCGTGCGGCATACCGGACAGCTTCAACTGTCCGGACCGGGAAACCGGCATGGGCATGCGCTCCGGGGTCTGAACAAACTCGGTGTATTGCCATGCATCATCATGACGGTGCAGGCTGCGCGGAGGTACGCCCTCGAAGCACGCTTTCACCGTGACTGAATTCAGGTCCGGTGAAAACTTCACCTGGTAGCGATCTTCCGCCTGCGCAGTAAGCGAAAGAATCAGTAAGCATAAGGCGGTCAATCTGGACATCTTCATTAAAGACCGACCTGCCGGTGATTTTCTGACAAATGCAGTGTGGTGGTATGATGATTTGTACAGTCGGTTGATGATGAGGACGGGAAAGCGCATGAAAAGAACTTTAACGTATGGGCTCGTGGTCGTGCTTTTTGGCGCTCTGCTGGCAGCGTCTGCATCCGCGCAGGAGCGGAAGATGTACAGTTGGACCGACGAAAATGGCACGGTTCATTTCAGCGAGACCCGGCCAGAGGGTCAGGATGTAAAAGAACAATCCCTGCCCCAGGCTGACCCGGCACCCAGCAGTAATCCCTATGCCGACGTCGATTCCGGGCCTTCATACGCAGACCAAAGGCGTGAAGAGATTCGTAAGAATAACGAAGAGGCACAGGTAAACAACGCCATGACGGAAGTGCAGTGTGCGGCTTGGCAGGCTGAAGTGGAGCGCCTGGAACCCAACCGCCGCGTATTTTTTACCAACGATCAAGGCGAAACGGAACGCATGGATGACGTGGAACGGACCAACAGGGTAGCCGAGCTCAAGTCTCAAATTGCGAAAAACTGCAAGTAGCGGGTCTCAAGACGATTCAGTAGAGTTCGCTGATTCGTGAATCTTTTTCGTTGGTTCGGGTTTGTGTTCCTCGGGCTGGGCACTCTCGGCATCGTTTTACCGTTACTGCCGACAACACCCTTCGTGCTTTTGTCAGCGGCTTGTTTTGCCCGTTCCTCTGAACGCTGGCACCGCTGGTTGCTGGCCAATGAAACCTTTGGTCCCATGATCCGGAACTGGGAAGAGCATCGCTGCATCAGCTGCCGGGTGAAAATCATCAGTATCCTGACAATGGTCCTGGTCGGAGGATACTCGGTTCTTTTTGCTGTCGAACATGTCGGTCTGAAGATCGCCGGTGGCGTCTTGTTGCTGATTGGGTTCTCCTTCATTCTGCTTATCAGGACCTGTAATGGAAAAACCGGATGAACGCCGGTTTCGAGGTAACAATCGCTCCGCTCAAGGAGTAATCCGGCGGAAATTGATCGAGATCGTTGCATGAATTCGCGCCTGCAGGTGAAATGGGGGCCCTGATCAACGTTTTAACTGCAAACGCCGCATGACGCCAGAGATCCAAGTTCTTGTTCTTACCGCCGCCGCAATAGCGTTTGTGCATACGATTCTTGGTCCTGATCATTACCTTCCTTTCGTGGCAATGGCCAAGGCCCGTGGCTGGAGTCTGCAGAAAACCGTCCGGGTAACACTTATCTGCGGCATAGGCCACCTGGGGGGCTCGGTGTTGCTGGGTTTTGTGGGAATCATGCTGGGTGTGCAGCTCGCATCGTTGGAATGGCTGGAAAGCATGCGGGGTAACGTGGCTGCATGGTTGCTGATCGGATTTGGACTGGCGTACCTCGCCTGGGGCCTGGGCCAGGCTTATAAAAACAAGCCACACTCGCACTGGCACAGCCATGGAGGGGTCACTCACGAGCATAAACACAGCCATCACCGCGACCATGCCCACGTACATGATCAACAAGCACATGACCAAAGGGAGCGACCGCGGTCGGTGACACCCTGGCTGATTTTCATTATCTTCGTGCTGGGCCCCTGCGAACCGCTGATTCCATTGCTGATGTATCCAGCGGCACGGGAGAGCCTGGCTGGTGTTTTGATGGTCGCCACGGTCTTCGGCCTGGTGACGGTGGTTACCATGACCCTGGTAGTAGCCTTGGCCGTTGCGGGGCTGGGAGCGATCCGGCTGAATCGCTTCGAGCGATTTGGACACGCGATGGCGGGCTCTGCGATCCTGGCCTGCGGCCTGGCCATTGCTGTTCTTGGTATCTAGCAAATGATGAAGCTATGGCTCATAGCGCTGTCCCTGCTGATCCTCGCCATGCCCGTGATGGCAAAGGATTACAGCAGTGAAGAAATATTCTCCATCTACCTCGTCCGCCATGCCGAGAAAAGATCAGACCCTATTGATCCGGGAAATCCAGGGCTGTCCGAATGTGGTCAATTGAGGGCGAAGAGACTCGCTGGCATCCTGGCCGATGCAAACATTGAAATCGTTTACAGCACCGACTATTCCAGGACGCTCGCCACGGCTCGTCCAAGCGCTGAAACGTTTTCGCTGGGAATTGAGTTGTATGATCCGCAAAAGCTTTCGGAATTTGCCCGGCTCTTGACCAGCAAGCACCAGGATGCGCTGGTTGTTGGTCACAGTAATACCACGGGTATCCTGGCGGGTCTGCTCACAGGTGGCGAACAGGAAGAGTTCGATGAAGATATCTATGACAGGCTTTACCAGGTCGTCATAAGCGGTAAGCGGTCCCGGATGATCCTGTTACACCAGGCCTTTCATTGCGAAAGTCGGGTCGCCAGCCACTGAAGAGTTTTACTTCTGACCTGGTCTTTCTCGGGTTCATTGAACATCTCGTGGTATAAATCCTCCCACAAAACATATTCGACCAGCCCGTCCGGCGTGAGCTGGACCCAACGGGCTGCCGCGCCGGGATCAACCAGGCGATCTGCGCCGGATTGCATCACCAGCATCGGGATCTGAAGCGCAGAGGCTTCATTGTGGGCCTTTTTCATCGACCTGATGATCTCGCTGTACCAGCGGGTGGATACTTTCTGCGAGACCAACGGATCATCAGCATAAGCTTTCACCACAGCAGCGTCGCGTGAAATGGCCTGGGAATCGAGCTCGCTATCCACCAGCATGCGTGGTGCGACACGGGAAAGAATGCTAACCATCAGCTTCAGGTATAGGGGTGGTTTGAATTCGGGATGTGTTCCCAGGGCGGGTGACGAAATGATGGCTCCCTGCAGTGACTGAGGGTTCTGCAGCGCGTACAGAATGGTGATCAGTCCGCCCATGGAATGGCCCAGGCAGTAAAGGGGCAAATCGGGATGCCTCGATTTTGCAAGCCCGAGCAGGGCTTCCACGTCCAGCAGAAAATCCGAGAAGCGGTTCACATGAACTCGCCCGGCGCCCGGCATATCGGGACTCAGGCCGTGAGACCGCAAATCGCAGGTGTACACAGCCCAGCCATGATCAACAAAAAATGTCGCCGTGTCCCGGTAGCGGCCACCATGTTCGGCAAGCCCATGGATGACCATCATGACACCCTCGGGTACTTCTGGAATCCACGACTGCCAGACCAGGTCCAGTTTATCGCTGGTGATGACGCGGCCGCTGAAATGCTTGGTGGTCAACGGGTCAATCTTCCGGTTTACTGCGAATACGGTTCACGGCCTTGTGCCATCCCTCACACAGCGCCGTGCGTTGCGCCACATCCATTTGTGGTTCGAATCGACAGTCGGTTCGGCGGATCTGGTCCAGTTCGGACGGGCTGCTCCACGTACCTACGGTGAGTCCTGCCAGGTACGCGCTGCCGGCCGCGGTGGTTTCCACCAACTTCGGGCGGTCAACAGTTACATCGAGAATATCCGCCTGGAATTGCATCAGGAAATCATTTTTTGAAGCGCCGCCATCAACCCGGAGTTCATTCAGTTCGATCCTGGAATCCAGTTGCATCACCTCGGCGATATCCAGCGACTGGTAGGCGATGGATTCCAGCACGGCACGGGCCAGGTGCGCACGCCCCGATCCCCGCGTCAGCCCCAGCAACGCGCCACGGGCATTCATGTCCCAGTGGGGTGCTCCCAACCCGGCAAAAGCCGGCACCAGGTAAACACCATCATTTCCATCAATGGAACGGGCCAGCGCTTCCGTTTCATTCACGTCCTGGATGATCTGCAGTTCATCCCTCAGCCACTGGACCGCAGCGCCGGCGATGAAGATCGAGCCTTCCAGGGCGTAGGCGGGTGCACCCTGGGCATCGCAACAGATCGTGGTCAGCAGCCCGTTTCGGCTGATCGGGTGTTGCAGGCCCATGTTCATCAGCATGAAACAGCCGGTGCCATAGGTGTTCTTGGCCTGGCCCGGTTCCCAGCAACCCTGGCCAAAAAGCGCGGCCTGTTGGTCTCCTGCTATGCCGGCTATCGGGATGCCGGGAGGCACGCCTTCGAGATGTCCGGTTTCGCCGAAAATACTGGCGCTGGACTGAACTTCGGGGAGCATTTGGAGTGGAATATCCAGGATGGAGCACAACTCCTCGTCCCAGCCCTGTTCGTGAATATTGTAGAGCAGCGTGCGTGAAGCGTTGGTTGGATCAGTACGGTGCAGTGCGCCTTCTTTGGCACAGCCTCCCGTCATTTTCCATAACAGCCAACTGTCGATGGTGCCGAACTCGAGCCTGCCGTCTTGTGCCCTTTCCTGAAATTCGGGGTTCTGGTCCAGGATCCACCGAATCTTGGTGCCGGAAAAGTATGGGTCCACCAGCAATCCGGTTTTTTCCCGGATGAGCGGCTCCACGCCATCGGCTTTCAGTCGCTGGCAGATATCGGCACTCTGGCGGCTTTGCCAGACGACGGCCCGGTGCACGGGTTCTCCCGTGTCCCGATCCCAGACGACCGCGGTTTCGCGCTGATTGGTGATACCGATCGCTGACAGGTCTTTTCTGCCTATTCCGGAAGCGGTAAGGGCTTGGGCCATGACTTTTCGGCTTACCTGCCAGATTTCTTCAGGATCATGTTCAACCCAACCCGGGTTTGGATAAAACTGGGTGAATTCACTGTAGGCACGGCCGAGGATTTCACCTTGCTGTGAGAACACCAGGGCAGTGGACCCTGTGGTTCCCTGATCGATGGCAAGAATGGCGGTCATGGAAGAAGTATACTCGTACCCAATCCGATGACACTATCTGTTAAAAGCGAAAACCGTACAATTCAACGCCACCCACCCATTGTGATTGCAGGGGCGGGGCCGGTAGGGCTGTACGCCGCGGTCCTGCTGGTCAATGCAGGTCACAGGGTCATCGTGCTGGAAAAGAACCACGACTTGCCGCTGGATATGCGGGCATCGACTTTCCACCCTTCCACCCTCGACCTGCTGGGCGCTTGCGGCTTGGCTGACCCGCTGATTTTTCGTGGCTCCATAATGCAAGGCTGGCAGTACATGATCCATGGAACCAAGAATCATGCGGTTTTTGACCTGGAATGCATTCGTGATGCCACTGATCATCCCTTTCGCCTGATCTGCGAGCAATATCATTTCAGCAACCTTGCCGTGGAGCAGCTGGTCAGAAATCCCCTGTTCGAGATCCGGTTTGGCCATGAGATCGTGAGCCTGGAGAACCGGCAGGACCGAGCACTTCTTCGCCTGCAGACCTCCACCGGAGAACAGGAAATTGAAACACCATGGTTGATTGCGGCGGACGGGGGTCACAGCACGGTGCGCGGGCAACTGGGTTTGTCCTTCGAACACCAATCGCCGCCCGTCACTTCCATTAGCCTGGTTTTGAATCACCCCTTTGAGAACGATGTCCCGGGTATTCTGGGTGTAAATTTTGTCTGGACCCAAAACGGTTTCTACAGCCTCAGGCAAATTCGGGACTTATGGCGATTCTCCTATCAGCCTGATCCGGACCTTCCGATCGGGGAAGCTGTCTCCGAGGCCGCCACGCAATCCTATCTGCAGGCTCTCTTTCCGAGCCTGGAGCCCTATGAGATACAGCATCGCCTTCACTACACGATACAGCCGGGCTGCCTCTCTTCATTCAGGCAGGGCCGGGTACTGTTCGCCGGTGACGCAGCACACCTTGAAAGCCCCGCAGGCGGCCTGGGTATGAACTCGGGCATGCACGATGCCCATTGCCTGGTCGAACACCTGCTGCCGGTGCTGGACGGGGCGGATGATGACTTGCTGGATCGCTATTCCCGAAGACGACGCACGATTGCTATTGAAGAAGTGCAGAGACTGTCGGCCAGGGAAGAGCGGTGGAGGCGTGAAACCAGCCCGGTTAAACGTGCGGCGATCTGGCAGGAACTCCTCGAGATTGTCAGCGATGACGCCAAAACCCGCGAATTTCTTCTCGACTTATCATTGATCCGGTCTCGTCAACGGGAAGCGGATATCGATTGATGGCATTGTCTGACTCGCGCAGGTTTCTCTTGATAAACATCATTGCGCAGACCTGCGTAAACTCGTGAAAATGCTTCGGTAATCGGTAAAACCGGAGATTCAAAATGACGAACAAAAAAGCGGACCTGGCGGGTCCGGGCATCAGTACTTACGAAGAAGTAGCGAAAATTCTGCCAAAGAATTACGACGCCCTGTTAACCCCCAAAGAAACCATGAAAGCCTTGTTTGGGGCAAAACAGTACATCGAAGAAAATCTCTGCAGGGAGCTGAACCTGATGATGGTGCAGGTGCCGTTAATCGTCGACCGGAACAGTGGCGTAAACGACATGCTGGACCGCGATGGTTCACGCACACCGGTGGAATTTCCCTGCGGCCTGGGCCTCGAACGGCGCATGGACGCGCAGGTGGTGCAGGCGGCCACCAAGTGGAAGAGAATGGCCCTTAAAACATTCGGTCTTGAGACCGGTGAAGGCCTGTGTACCGATATGAAGGCCATTCGCAAGGACTATTTTCTCGATCACGACCACAGCGCATACGTGGATCAGTGGGACTGGGAAAAAGCGATCAGCGCAGATCAGCGCAATATGGATTACCTGACCGATACGGTGCAGAGAATCTGGAAAGTGCTCACCGGGGCCGAAGAGTTTGTCCAGGACATGTTTCCGCAATTGAAGGATCCAAGATTTCCCAACCTGCCCAAAGAGCTTACCTTTATTCATGCTGAAGACATCCTGGAAATGTATCCGGACCTGCCGCGCAAGCAGCGCGAGACTCGCTTGATCCAGGAGTGTCCGGCGGTTTTCATTTACGGAATAGGCTGGCCGTTGGCGGATGGCTACCCACATGAACTGCGAGCGGCCGATTACGATGACTGGGTGGCAGAAACCGAATCGAAGGATGGCCGGCCGATGCATGGTCTCAATGGTGACATCCTGGTGTACAACCATGTCACGGAACGGCGGCATGAACTGACTTCGATGGGCGTTCGGGTCACCGGGGAAACGCTGTTGAAACAGCTCGAGTTGAGTGGCCAGATGGATCTCGTGGATCAACCCTATCACCAGGCGATCCTGAATGACCAGATACCCTTGAGCATTGGTGGTGGCATAGGGCAGTCCCGTGTGTTCATGCTGTTGTTGCGCAAAGCACACCTGGGTGAGGTTGGCGTGACGATCTGGCCCCGGGAACTGATGGATATCTGCAGCGAACGCAACATCCACGTACTGCAATAATGCGGTGGTAAGATACCGGTTCACTGTTGCAGGGCCGGAGTTGTCAGATGCCAGAGGAGATGGGCCAAGGAGTTGTCGTCACTGACGTGGGCCCGCGTGACGGTCTCCAGAATCAGCCCAAAATATTGACGCCGGCTGATCGTATTCTGCTGATCAATGCACTACTCGAGGCTGGCATGCAGCAGGTCGAAGTCGGCGCCTTCGTTTCGGCAAAAGCGGTCCCTGCAATGGCAGGGACCGATGTAGTCCTCGAGAACCTTCAGGAGCGCGCGGGTCACGACGGGCAGGTGCTCTCCGTGCTGGTGCCGAACTACCGGGGTTATGAACTGGCTGTGGCTGCCGGCGCAAGGAGTGTCTGCATGGTTCTGTATGGCAGCGATGCCATGGCGCAGGCGAATGTCAGGATGAACCGGCTACAGGCGGAGTCCGCTGCAGCCAAAATTATCGGCCAGGCGAAAAAAGACGGCGTCCGCGTGACATCAACCATAGCGGTTGCCTTTGAATGTCCTTTTGACGGAGCGGTAGACCCGGGATTGATCGGTGAAATAGTCCGGCGTTTCCTGGACCTTGGGGCCGATGAATTGTGCCTTGCCGATACCATTGGTGCGGCGAATCCCCGGCAGGTCAGGTCACTGACCGGTTCGGTCATTCAGGAGCACGGTGCGGAACAAATCGGATGTCATTTTCACGATACCCGGGCGCTGGGCCTGGTGAATGTTTATGCCGCACTGGAGTCCGGTGTTCGACGGTTCGACGCTTCGGTTTCCGGCCTTGGTGGTTGCCCCTTTGCACCGGGCGCGTCGGGCAATGTCGCGACTGAAGACGTGGTGATGATGCTGGAACTGATGGGTTGCCGAACGGGTATCGATCTTGATGCGCTTTTGCGGGCCTCTGAACTGGCGCAAAGCCTGACTGGAACAGCCCCGGGTGGACGCGCCAGCGCCTGGTTGAAACGTAGGAAAACACATTTATGAGCACACAATGCGAGACTACCGGTCGTCGCGCTGCCGGGGCAGAGATGCCTTTTTTTGAGCGGTATCTCAGCGTCTGGGTCGCCTTGTGTATCGTTTTTGGCATCGTGCTTGGGCGCTTTTTCCCGAAATCGTTCGAAGCCCTCGGTGCGATGGAGATATCGAAGGTCAATCTTCCGGTAGCGGTGCTGATTTGGCTGATGATTCTGCCGATGTTGCTGAAGATCGATTTTCACTCACTGAAAGAAGTCAGGCAGCATTGGAAAGGCGTCGGCGTGACGCTATTCATCAACTGGGGCGTAAAGCCTTTTTCAATGGCGCTGCTGGCCTGGCTGTTCATCCGTAACCTGTTTTCAGGATGGTTGCCCGCAGACCAGTTGGACAGTTATATCGCCGGACTGATTTTGCTGGCAGCCGCGCCTTGCACGGCCATGGTATTCGTCTGGAGCAACTTGAGCGACGGGCATCCCGGATTTACCCTGTCCCAGGTCGCTCTGAACGACCTGATCATGATCTTCGCTTTTGCGCCGATCGTAGCGCTGCTGTTGGGGATATCTTCGATCCACGTGCCCTGGGATACGCTGTTTTTGTCCGTGGTTTTGTACATTGTGTTGCCGGTAGTTGCGGCTGCGCTGTGGAGGAGATGGCTGGTGCGCGGCGAGGACGGAGAAGCCCGCCTGAAGCGCCTGCTGGACCGGATGCATCCGATATCGCTGTCCGCGCTGTTGATCACGCTGGTGCTGTTGTTCGGATTCCAGGGTCAACAGATCATATCCAAGCCCGTCATCATTCTACTGTTGGCCATTCCGATCCTGATCCAGGTGTATTTCAACTCGGGACTTGCTTACTGGCTGAATCGAAAACTGGGTGTGGAGCACTGCGTGGCGGCACCCTCTGCGTTAATCGGCGCCAGTAACTTCTTCGAATTGGCGGTTGCCGCGGCGATCAGCCTGTTCGGTTTACAGTCTGGTGCCGCGCTGGCGACGGTTGTGGGAGTGCTGGTTGAAGTTCCCGTGATGCTGTCAGTGGTATGGATTGTCAACCGCACCCGACCTTGGTACGAGGGTGCCAGCTGAAGTTATCGTTGAGCTCCGAAAACATTGTGCCCACGGGCAATGGCCATCGCACCGCTGCGTACGACCGATATGATCTCTGAACAGTCGGCAACCCGGGCGATGAAATCATCCACTTTCTCATTTGCGCCGGTCAGTTCCAGCGTGAAAGTCTCCGGGCAATCATCCAGTACGCGCGCTCCGGACGACTTAATGATTTCCGCCATCCTGCCATCTCGGTCCTCGGATACCTTCACCTTGATCAGCAGCAATTCGCGCTCGATGTGATCGTCGAGGGTCATGTCGGCGATATTCACCACGTCGACCAGCTTTAACAGCTGATGGTTGATTTGTTCAATGGCCTCATCTGAACCCGAAGTCACCAGCGTGAGCCGGGAAATTTCGTCGTCCTGGGTGGGGGCAACATTCAGCGACTCGATGT
>JAOUCS010000061.1 GCA_029859645.1 Lysobacterales bacterium
GTTCCTCCATCACGCTGAGCGTCAACGGAGAACAACGGCAGTCCGCCAATATCGATGACATGACCTGGTCCGTGCCGGAAATCATTGCAGAGCTCTCCCGGTTTTTTGAGCTGAAACCGGGGGACCTGATTTTTACCGGCACCCCGTCCGGCGTCGGAGCTTTGCAGCCCGGAGACCAGGTGCACGCCGCGATTGAGGCGGTGGGTGCTTTGAGTTTCGGGATAGGCGGCAGCCAGCAGCTTTAAGCGAGCCGTTGCAGGATGGCTTCTGCCGCACCTTGCAGCGGAACTTCGCCATTTTCACTGTCGGTCCTCTTGCGGTACTCCAGCACACCCTGGTCCAGGCCACGTTCGCCAATGACCACACGGTGAGGGATGCCAATCAGCTCCATATCATTGAACATCACGCCCGGACGGACGTTCCGGTCATCCAGGATGACTTCGACCCCGGCCTCCTGCAACTCGGAATAGAGCTGTTCAGCAGCTTCCCGCACCCGGTGCGATTTCTTTGCATTCATTGGCAGGATGGCGACCTGGAATGGAGCGATGGGTTCTGGCCAGCAGATGCCATTGTCATCATGGTTCTGTTCAATCGCAGCGGCCACGATGCGGGAAACGCCAATGCCATAACAGCCCATCGGCATGACATGCGACTTGCCGTCTTCCCCCAGGACCACCGCGTTCATCGACTCGGAGTACTTGGTGCCCAGTTGGAAGATATGCCCGACTTCAATGCCGCGAGCCAGCTGGATGCTGCCCGTGCCATCGGGGCTGGGATCACCCTCGATCACGTTGCGCAGATCTGCCTGGGGGGGCATTTCCACATCACGCGACCAGTTGATGCCGAAATAGTGTTTGCCGTCCTGGTTGGCGCCCGCGGCGAAATCTGACATCACTGCGACGCTGCGGTCTATGAAACAGGGCATCTCCAGCTTGACCGGCCCCAGTGAGCCCGGCCCCGCACCCACCGCCGAGCGGATTTCTTCATCGGTTGCGAAGCGTAACGGCACGGCTACCTGGGGTAGTTTTACCGCCTTGAATTCATTCAGTGAATGATCGCCGCGCACCAGCAGCGCAACGAAACCAGCGCCGGATTCTTCCGTCGCTTCGACGATCAGGGTCTTGACGGTTTTTTCCACCGGCACACCGAACTGTTCAACCAGTTCATTGATGGTCTGAGCATCCGGTGTATCCACCAGGCGCAGGTCTTCGGTCGGCGCAGCCGGCTCACCGCCGGGAGCGACCGCCTCGGCGAGCTCCACGTTGGCGGCAAAGTCGGAATCGCTGGAAAATGCAATCTGGTCTTCACCTGATTCAGCCAGCACGTGAAACTCATGGGACTGGCTGCCGCCGATCGCGCCTGAATCAGCGCGCACCGCACGGAAGCGGAGGCCGGCCCGTTCGAAAATACGGGAGTAAACGTCATACATCTCCCAGTAGGTCTGGTCCAGGCTGACTTCATCGATGTGAAAGGAATAAGCATCTTTCATCAGGAACTCGCGAGCCCGCATGACACCGAAACGAGGTCTTATTTCATCCCGAA
This sequence comes from Lysobacterales bacterium, assembly GCA_029859645.1. GTDB lineage: Bacteria > Pseudomonadota > Gammaproteobacteria > Xanthomonadales > SZUA-36 > JAHEFT01. The sequence continues at coordinate 1,543 of JAOUCS010000061.1, forward strand.
ACTTGGTCTGTATCTGGTAAAAAGTAACCGGCAGTTGCTTGTAGCTGCGCAGTTCGTTGCGCGCCAGGTCGGTGATTACTTCTTCGTGGGTCGGACCGAAAACATAGTCACGGCCGGCCCGGTCATGAATTTTCAGCAGTTGGTCGCCGAAGTCTTCCCAGCGCCCTGTTTCTTTCCAGAGTTCCGCCGGTTGCACCGCGGGCATCAGCATTTCCAGGTAGCCCGCACGATCCATTTCTTCACGGACAATACGTTCCACTTTCTTAAGGACCCGCCACCCCAGTGGCGACCAGCTATAAATGCCGGCGGTCAATTTTCGGATCATACCGCTGCGCAGCATCAACTGGTGGCTGACAATTTCCGCGTCCGCAGGGGTTTCACGAGTCGTGATGATATGGAAGTTGCTGGTTCTCATCCGTCTGGGTTCTGTTCGGTCGAACCCGCAATTTTACCCGTATGTTGACAGGATTACCTGCAATTTTTGGCGATAAACTCTTTTGATTCGCTGATCAGTGCCATTCGCTGGTCATCATCCATACGCACGCTTTCACCGGTATCATCCGTATAGAAAACCCGGCGGGCCGGTTCCATTTGCTCCAGGCGCTGCTGGTGCCGGGCACACAGCCGTTCGGCTTCTTCCCGGGCTTCCCTGCGGGCTTCGCGATCCTCGGCAATCTTTTCACGCCGCTGCTGGGCCACTGAGCGGGTGTCGGTACCGGCGTCGTTTCCGTCTGCCTGTGTTGCGGGTTCCGGCACGGTGGTGCCGGCTTTATAGACGCCGTCTACCCGGATGAGTCGGGAATCGACGTTTTCCGGAGGCATATCACTGTAGTGCACGACGCCATCCTGGCCTTTCCAGGTAAATACTTCGGTGGCATGGGTTTCCGTGACACTGGCGCAGATGATGACCAGGGCCGGCAGGCACCATAGTTTGAATCCAGTTTTGAGTTTCATGGGCAATCCCTGCTATGAACCAGCTTTTCTTATACCATACACGTCCAATCACTGTCTTATTTGACGGCCATCCAGGTGCTATCATTTCAGACCGGGTCATAGAAGGATACGGCATGGAGCCTGCGGAAAAAAAAGTTCACAAGGGCGTGTATCTGCTGCCCAATGCTCTAACCACCGGTGCGATGTTTGCCGGATTCTATTCGATCATATCGGGCATCAACGGGCACTTCATCGCCGCAGCCGTGGCGGTGGTCGTCGCTGGCGTGCTGGATGGCCTGGATGGCAGGGTAGCCCGCCTGACCAATACGCAAAGCGAATTCGGTGTTCAGTATGACAGTCTCTCCGACCTGATTTCTTTCGGTCTTGCACCAGCGTTGCTGGCCTTCAACTGGTCGCTGTCCAGCATGAGCGAGATCAGTCCGTTTGCCGGCAAACTGGGTTGGCTGGCGGCATTCCTGTTCGCTGCCTGTGCGGCTTTGCGGCTGGCGCGATTCAATACGCAGGCCTCCTCGAGCGACAAGAGCTACTTCCAGGGACTGGCTTCGCCGGCCGCCGCCGGCACGCTGGTCGCGACCGTCTGGTTTTTTGCCGACCAGGGAATAGCCGGTGAAACCGTGCGCTGGTTGATGTGGTTGAAACGGTCACGCTGGGGCTGCTGATGTTTTCCCGTGTCCGGTATTTCAGCGGTAAGTCATGGCCAACCGGCGACCGGATACCCACCGGTTTCCTGTTCCTGATCGTGCTCATGTTTGTGCTGTTGGCGGCCGACCCACCGACCGTGTTAATGCTGATCGGCGTTGTCTACGTCGCATCCGGCCTGGTCATGACCGTGCTCGGTCGACAGCAATGGAAAAACCGCAGAAGCCGGCGCCAGGCCAAGAATTCAGATTCTTCTGCCACGGATGACGGCGACACATGATTGAGTCACGCCGTCGAGCCTACCTGGACGCCATGGGGCTGGACGTATGGACCATCAAGCCGCCTGCGCCGCTACTGGACCGCCTGATTCTGCAGCCGGGCGCTGGTGAGACCCTGTTGATATGTCAGCAAGCGGAAGAAACGGCGTTACGGATTGCGGCTGATATTGTCAGAGCCATACCGGGTGGAGCGGTTTGGGCCTGGCCGGACCCTGCAGGCTGCGCTGAGAACCTGAGCCTGGGACAGGCCATCGATCAATACTTGTTCACCCGGGTCGTGCTGTTCGGTGATGTGCCGGCGCAGCGGCTGTTTTCCGGAGATTCTCCCGCGGTCATTGGTTCCGCGCGTGTTCTGTTCACGCTGTCGCTGGATCAACTGGCGGTTCGCGGCAACGCCAAGCTGGCGTTCTGGCAGCAACTGTCCGTGCCCGGTAGCCATTGATGCAGGTTCCTGCCGGATGATCGCTGATCCTTCCACTTTGCATACCCTGTTGCGGCGGCTGGCGCCGGACGACCTGGACCGGATCGTCGAGATAGAATTGTCTGCCTATCCCTATCCATGGACCCGCGGGATTTTTGCCGACTGTCTGCGGGTAGGTTATGACTGCTGGGGTTTGCAGGCGGGGATCGAATTGATCGGCTACACCATCCAGACTCATGCAGCGGGAGAAAACCACCTGTTGAATCTTTGTGTCGCTCCGGAACAACAGGGCAAGGGATATGGCAGCATCTTGCTGGATCATGCCATCAGGCTGGCTCGCCAGCAGGACTGCTTTTGTATCTTCCTGGAAGTGCGTCCCAGTAATCCGGCCGGAATCAGGCTGTACCGGCGAAATGGCTTTTCAGTCGTTGCAGAGCGTCCTGACTATTATCGCTCGGACCAGGGCCGGGAAAGCGCACTGGTCATGAAGCTTGACCTGGAATGACCGCGCAGCGGTTCAGTCCTGTAAGGCTTGCAACTGCTGGATCTGTTCCTGCAGGTTTTCTACCGCCGCCCGGTGGGCCACCAACCGCTCGCGCTCCTGCGCGACGACTGCTTCGGGCGCATTCTCGGTAAACCTGCTGTTGGACAGCTTTCCTTCCGATTTTTTCAGGTCGGCATTTTCTCTGTCGAGCTGTTTACCCAGGCGTGCGAGCTCTTCCTCCACATTGACCAGGCCCTTAAGAGGGATCAGTATCTTCAGATCCCCAACCAGCGCGACGGCGCACTGAGCCGTATCGGCGTCTGTATCCACCCATTGGGCAGACTGGATGCGAGCCAGTTGCGACAGCACGGCGGCGAACTGCTGTTGGCGCAGCCGGTCGCTGTCATTACCGTCCTGGAACCAGGCTTCCAGTCCTTTTGACGGGGGCAGGTTCAACTCGGAGCGAATTCGCCTGATCCCCTGGATCACGCTGCGCAGCCAGTCCACATCAGCCTCTGCGATTTCGTCAATCGGGCCGGCCTCGGGAAATGGCCGTAACATGATGGTGTCGCCTTCAATGCCAAGGGGTTTTTTTACTCTTTGCCAGATTTCTTCGGTGATGAACGGCATGATGGGGTGCAGTGTCCTGAGGCTGGTTTCAAGCACGGTAAGCAGGGTATGGCGGGTGGTTGCCTGTTCGTCGTCCGTGCCGTTCTGCAAAGTGGCCTTGGCAAACTCCAGGTACCAGTCGCAGTATTCATTCCAGACAAATTCATATAAAGCCTGGGCGGCCAGGTCCAGGCGATAGTCGCCAAAATGCTCTTCCACTTCCCGGATCATCCGGTCCATGCGCGAAACAATCCAGCGATCGATCAGGCTCCGTTCCGCCACGGCAGTTGCCGGTTTTCCTTCCGTTTGCATCAGGACAAAGCGTGCGGCGTTCCATAACTTGTTGCAGAAGTTGCGGTAGCCCTCGATTCTTCCGAGGTCAAAACGGATATCTCGTCCGGTAGTTGCCAGGGCGGCAAATGTAAACCGCAGTGCATCTGTGCCGAAGGGCGGAATTCCGTCCGGAAATTCCTGCCGGGTCATTTTTTCAATGGCCGGCGCCATTTGAGGCTGCATCAGTCCGGTCGTCCTTTTCCTGACCAGTTGCTCCAGCTCGATCCCGTCGATCAGGTCAATTGGGTCGAGTACATTGCCCTTGGACTTGGACATTTTCTGCCCGTGTCCGTCACGGATCAGGCCGTGGATATAGACTGTTCTGAACGGCACGTCATCCATGAACTTCAGTCCCATCATGATCATGCGGGCGACCCAGAAGAAAATGATGTCGAAACCGGTCACCAGCACGCTGCTTGGATAAAACCGCTTCAAGTCTTCCGTTTGTGCCGGCCATCCCAGCGTCGAGAACGGCCACAGAGCCGATGAAAACCAGGTGTCCAGTACATCTTCATCCTGTTGCAGTGGCACGTCGGCTGCAAGTCCCGAGCGCTGGCGCGCATCTTCTTCGTCGGTGCCGACATGGATATTGCCATCCGGGTCGTACCAGGCCGGAATCCGGTGCCCCCACCACAATTGCCGGCTGATGCACCAGTCTTCAATCCGGTACATCCAGTCGAAATAGGTTTTGCTCCAGTTGGCAGGAACAAACTCGATGCGGCCATCTTCGACGGCTTCGATCGCCGGCCTCGCCAGCGGCTCGATCTTCACGTACCACTGGTCTGTCAAATAAGGCTCTACGACTGCGTGGGAGCGGTCTCCCCTCGGAATCATCAGCGAGTGATCTTCGATCTTTTCCAGCAGGCCCAGCGATTCGAGGTCTTCCACGATTTTCTTGCGGGCCTCGAACCGGTCCAATCCACGGTATGCCTGGGGTGCGTTTTCATTCAGGCGGGCATCGATGTCCAGCACATTGATCAGCGGCAGGCTGTGCCGTTTGCCGATGTCGTAATCATTGAAATCGTGCGCCGGTGTGATCTTCACACAACCGGAACCGAATGCTGAATCCACGTAATCATCAGCAATGACCGGGATGGTGCGTCCGGTAAGCGGCAGCTCCAGTTGCTGTCCGACCAGGTCGGCATAACGTTCATCATCCGGGTGAACGGCAACCGCGGTGTCACCGAGCAGGGTTTCCGGTCGCGTGGTGGCCACCACCAGGTGACCACCGCCGTCGCTGCGCGGATAGCGGATATGCCACATGAAGCCCTTTTCTTCTTCGGATATGACTTCCAGGTCAGACAAAGCGGTATGCAACACCGGATCCCAGTTGACCAGGCGCTTACCACGGTAAATCAGGCCCTCTTCATATAACGTGATGAATTCGCGCTGGACGGCGGTTGATAATTCGGCATCCATCGTGAAGCGGTGCCGGGACCAGTCCACCGACGTTCCCAGCCGGCGCATTTGCCGGCCAATGGTGTCACCCGAATGTTCCTTCCAGTCCCATACCGCCTCGACGAACTTGTCCCGGCCCAGCTCATGGCGTGATTTACCCTCGGCCAGCAGTTGGCGCTCCACCACCATCTGGGTTGCAATGCCTGCATGGTCCGTGCCTGGCTGCCACAGTGTGTCCGCGCCCTTCATACGTTGCCAGCGTGTCAGTGTGTCCATGATGGTGTCCTGGAACGCGTGACCCATGTGCAGCCTGCCGGTTACATTGGGCGGCGGTAACATGATGCAATACGGGTGGCTGCCGCCTGCCGGTTTGAAATATGAATTGTCTTCCCAGTCGCTGTACCAGCGTCTCTCGATTTCGGTCGGGTTGTAACTTTTTTCCATAGCCTTGTTTACTTTCCAATCGGGTGACTGGCGGGATTGAGTCCCTGCTCCCGGTACTCGCGAAACTTGGTTCGTGACGCCAGTCGTTTGGGTTCCTCGCCAGGCACGATTTCCAGCAGGCGTCTGAACCGGGAAGGGTCGCTCACCGCGGCATCAGCCAGGTTGATGACAACTTCCCGATCCGGTGAGATATCAGCGCCGCTGACATCGATGCAGATCGGGGAACTGGCGGGCGATGTGCCGTGCTGGTGTGGCAGAAACCGGCCGGCCGGATAATCCCACATGAGCTCGTCCAGCGATTCCGCCTCACCCTCGTCCGAGGTCAGTACAGCTACGCGGTGCCCCTGCTCCCAGGCCATCATGGCCAGGCGGCAGGCGAGTTGATGCGCCGACTGGGCGGGGCTGGCCAGTACGTAAAAATCGACCTGGCAGGTACCGCCCACGAGCTTTAGCTGGACCGGTTCAGCAGAAACTGGGCCAGCAAACCGGCCGGCCGGCCGGAAGCACCGTCATTGCTGCCCCATTTCCAGGCCGAGCCCGCCACGTCCAGGTGGGCCCAACGCTGATCTTCGGCAAACCGTGAGAGGAAACAACCGGCTGTTAAAACGCCGGCGGACATGCCTCCGACATTTTTCATGTCAGCGAAGGGCGTATCGAGCTGGGACTGGTATTCTTCCCAGATCGGCAGCCTCCAGGCTCGGTCGACAATGGCGTCGCCTGCTGCGACCAACTCGCCCGCCAACTCGTCGTCGTTGCTCATCAGGCCGGTTGCATGGTGCCCCAGGGCCACCACGCAAGCCCCGGTGAGGGTTGCTGCGTCGATGATGACATCCGGTTTGAACTGCTCGCTGTAGGTGATTGCGTCGCATAGCACCAGGCGACCCTCTGCATCGGTGTTGAGCACCTCGATGGTCTTGCCTGACATGCTGGTGATGACGTCACCGGGGCGGCAGGCGTTACCGTCCGGCATGTTTTCAACGGCGGCAACAATACAAATAACATTAACGCGCATCTGAAGCCTGGCGCAGGCGACGAAGGCGCCGATAACACCGGCAGCGCCGCACATGTCGTACTTCATCTGCATCATGTTTTCTCCGGACTTGAGCGAGAGTCCGCCGGAGTCAAAAGTAATTCCCTTGCCGATCAGTACAACCGGTGACTGGTCTTTCGCGGCACCGGAATACTTCAGAACAATCAGCTTGGCAGCCAGCTCGCTGCCCCGTGAGACGGCCAGCAGGGCATCCATACCTTTTTCTGCCATGTCGTCTTCTTCCAGCACTTCAAGGCTCACATTTTCATATTTCTCTGCGATGGCCTTGGCATCCTGCACCAGGAAGGCGGGTGTGCAGATGTTGGGCGGCAGGTCTCCGAGGGTTCTCGCTTTCTCATAGCCGACGGCGAATGCTTCGGCCTGTTGAATGGCACTTTCCCATTGCCGGTCACCCTGGAAGGAGGCGCTGGTCAACGGCGCTGGGGCATCGTCCTTCGGCGACTTGGTGGTCGTATATAAGAAATTGGATCGATGAATGGCCAGTGCTGCCTGGCGCAGGCGACTTTCCGCGTCGCTGCCGTCAAACGCAACATCATGCACACTGACATGGCACTCGGTGAACGAATAATCTCTCAGCGCCTTACCCGCGGCCAGGCAGGCCCGGTCGAAGCGGGCCAGGTTGAGTTTTTCAGGCTTTCCAAAGCCGACCGTCAAGATCCGTTTGGCGCCCAGTCCCGGCACGTTGTGCAGCAGGCTGGTTTTTCCCAGGCCATTTTCGATGTCGCCGCTTTCGACCATGCGACGAATCATTCCGCCGGAGGCTTCATCAACTGCGCCGGCAGCCGGGGGCAGGCTGTCACTCTGATAAAAGCCGACGACCAGGCAATCGGTTTCAATTTGAGTCAGCGGGGTATCATCGAGGTGTAAATTCATTCATTCAATCCTTTGTTTTGGCTTGCTACGCAGGGGTGGCGACAAGTCACTTATTTTCAAACCGCTCATTCTACAAGAATTCCACCATTGAAGAGCTTTCATTTTTGATCACCTGGAATACTGATAAACTGCTCACTGTGCCAACCTTTGCCTGTTGACGAGGTCACTCTGAATATTCTGCAAAAGTATATTTTTCGCGAGTGGTTGTGGTCTTTCCTGGCCGTCACCATCGTGTTGCTCGTTGTCATGATCGGTGTAGCTCTGGGAGAGTTGCTCAACGACATCGCGGGCGGGCGGATACCGTCAGGGCTGCTCTGGACCCTGATCGGGCTTAAAATGCCGGAGGTGATGGGCACGATACTTCCACTGAGTATGTTCATCGCCATTATCTGGGGCCTGGGAAGAATCTACCGGGACGAGGAAATGTCAGTCATGCGCTCCAGCGGTTTCCGCTGGCAGATGATGCTCCGTCCGCTGTTCAACCTGATTTTGCCTGTTGCTGCGTTGCTGCTGATGACCGGATTGTTCCTCAATCCCGTCGCCGCGTCGGCGACCCAGCAGAAACTGATCGATGCGTTCAGGAACGCGGCCGAATGGGGTTTGCAAACCGGTACTTTTCACGTGTTGCGTGGTGGCGACCTCGTGTTGTACGTGGAAGCCGTGGAAAAGGATGGCAAGACACTGAAAAATGTGTTCATTCAACAGAGGGAAAAAGACCGTGAGCAGGTCTGGAGCGCAGAAAAAGGCTACTACTGGCTGGACAAGAAAACGGGTAACCGGTACCTCACGCTGGAAAACGGTCAGATTACTGAAGGTGGCGCGAAAACACTTGATTTCGGGATCATGCGCTTCAGTCGTAATGATTTGAAATTGCCGGAGCTGGAAAGCCGGGTCAAGGAAGATGCGGTGGAGGTCAGGAAGAGCTCCGAAATACTGTTTTCAGGGTCGGTTGAGGGCATCGTCGAATTTCAATGGCGGATTGCGCCTGCCATTATCGTGATTGTTCTTGGACTGCTTGCGATTCCCCTGTCCCACTCGGCACCAAGGGAGGGACGCGGCGGGCGCGCCTTGCTGGGAATCCTGGCTTATGCGGTCTATGCCAATGCACTCTACATGAGTCGCAATTGGCTGCTGAAAGAAGAAATGCCCCTCTTCCTCGGACTCTGGTGGGTGCATGTCCTGGCCCTGCTGATCGCGGTCATCTGGTTGCGGCGACAGGGCCGTATCGTGGGGAAGGGATAGCAGATGGTCAAGCTGGTTGACCGCTACATCGGCCGCGCCGCCTGCCTGGGAATCCTGGCTGTCTGGATTGCCCTGACAACCCTGTTTCTCTTCATCAACCTGCTGGACGAGTTGCGCTCCACGCAAAATGATTATGGCACCCTGGATGCCCTGTGGTTTGTGGCTTTGACCACGCCACGGGCCGCCTACCAGATTTTTCCGGTGTCGGCCTTGCTGGGCGCATTGGTAGGGATTGGCGGTCTGGCCGCATCTAACGAACTGGTGGCGTTCCGGACTTCCGGCATCTCCCGTATGCGGCTGGCTTTTGCGGCAATGGCAGGAACGGTGCTGATGACAGTGCCGGTTATGATCATGGGTGAATGGGTGGCGCCGGCTGCTGAACAGCAAGCGCGTGCTTTCAGGCTGAGCGAACTGCTTGGTACGGCCATCATTGGCGGAGCACGTGGTATGTGGATCAGAGACGGTGCTGATTTTGTGAACATCCAGCGCCCCATCCTCAATGCTGACCGAGGTCATCAAACGGTCGATTTCAAGAATATTGTCATCTACAACTTTTCAGATGAAGCTGATTTGCAGTCCATAACCCGGGCCGAGAGTGCAGCGCATGTCGACGGGGCGTGGACCCTGGATGCCGTGACGAATGTCCGCTTTGTGCCGCAGGGGGCGTCTGTCAGCCGGACCGAAACTCAGGACTGGCGAACGGAGATCAAGCCCGAATTGCTGGACTCGGCGGTCACTCGCCCCAAGTTCCTGTCCATCCGCTCGCTCTGGGAATACCTGGAGTACCTGGGCGAAAATGGCCTGGATGACTCGGTTTATGCAGCTGCTTTCTGGGAGAAGGTCCTGTTTCCGCTGACAGTACTCGCACTGGTGCTCGCCGGAATGCCCTTCGTCTTTGGCCAGGCAAGGTCGCACAACGTGGGAGTTCGCCTGTTTTTCGGCATGACACTGGGCGGCGTGTTCATGATTATCAGCCGGGCAGCGCAGAAATTTGGGACAGTTTACGAACTCTCACCTTTGTTGGTCCTTTCGGTACCCATATTGGTCCTGGCTTTCCTGGCCATTTTTGTTTTACGCCGCTCAGTTTGACGGGCAGATCAGGATCGGACCAGTCGTGTATGGCTCAGGATGTCATGCCAGGTTCTTTTTTGTGGGTCGATCAATGGCCATAGAAATCCCATGCCTGCAACCGCAAGGGAGAGCAAGGCTGCCAGGAAACGAACCGTTACTTTTCCCCAGCCTGGTCTGTTTCCATGCCGGTCTTCAATTCTAACCCGCCAGGCACGCATGCCCACGGTCATGCCACCAGCGTGCCAGCACCATGCCAGGTACAGATAGCAGATCAGCAACAGGAAAAGCGTGTAACCGGGATCTTTCAACGCAGTTTTAGGGCCCAGGCCCGCCAGCATTCCCAGCAAAGAGGCCAGCATCAACAGCGCAAGCATGACCGCGCTGTCATAAAAAATAATCACGAGGCGGCGGATCAGTCCACAGGACACGCTCGGGTTTGTTTGGGAATCCTGCACTGCAATGGCCTCGAGGGTTTTGAACAAGTCATTATCGCCAAAAGTATTCGTCTGGCAATCGGGCGTGCGATTCGGTTATCCTCACTGGCTGAAAAATTTTACGGACTCTCACCATAAAAACGCTCAGCCACAAGAATCAAATGAAGGGCCTGTAACGGGAACAGCTGATGCCAATAAAACCAAATTTCCGATCCAGGCTGATGCTTCTCGGGGCTTCTGTGCTGATTTTGCCGATCAACATGACGTTCGCCCAGTCACTGGACTCTACAGTGAACATGGAAACACAGATCAACCAGAATTCTGCAGCATCGCAAAGCCGGGTTTCCAATCTCGCGCGACAAACCCAAGATCTTTTGAGTGAATTCCGGGTGGTGGTTCGTGAAACCGAGAGCCTGAAAATTTACAACGACAATCTGCAGAATGTCGTCGACGACCAGCACAATGAAATGGCCTCGATCAATCGACAGTTGGCCGGCCTGGAGGAAACCAACCGGGGTGTGGTTCCCCTGATGCTCGAAATGATCAGCTCGCTGGAACGCATTGTTGAAGCGGATATCCCTTTCCGCATTGAGGAGCGACGGGCGCGGGTCGTTCGCCTGCGACAGATGATGGACCAGGCAGAAGTGACTGCTTCGGAGAAGTACCGTCAAGTGATGGAGGTCTTCCAGAGCGAACTCGAGTTTGGACGAACCACAGAGGCGTATTCAGATGCATTGCCGACCACCGGACAGACTGTCGAGTTTCTGCGAGTAGGCCGCATGCTGCTGGTTTACCAGACCAGCGATCATTCAGTGACCGGCTGGTTTAATCCGAGGAGCCGGGTCTTCGAAGAACTCGACGACGACCGATTCCGGCTCGAAGTCAAAGACGGCCTCGCCATCGCCCGTAATGAAAAGGCGCCGAACCTGGTCATGCTGCCCGTTCCCGGGCCAAAGGCGGCCAAATGAGTCAGCTCATCACGCGTTTGCTACCGGTGCTTCTCTGCCTGGCAGTCTCACCGGTTTCTGCGCAAACGCTGGAAGAGCTGTCACAGATCGTTCGTGAAGCGGCCACTAGCGAGGCAAAAGTCAACCAACAGCGTGAAGCCCGTTTTGTCCGCGAAAGAGATAACCAGCGGCAGTTGCTGGTGGATGCCCGGCGGGAACTCGCCGATGAGAACGCCCGCGCAGATCGCCTCAGGGTGGAATACGATCAGAATGAGCGAGCCCTGGCTGACCAGGAAATCACGCTGTCGGAGCGAATGGGTAACCTGGGTGAGCTGTTCGGCGTCGTTCGCCAGTCTGCCGGAGACGTGCAGGCTGCGCTGGATGATTCAATGGTGACGGCACAATTGCCCGGAAGGACACAGTTCCTTTCCGACCTGGCGCAGCGCAGGGAGTTACCGACCGTACCGGAACTCAGGCAGTTGTGGTCAGCGATGGTTACAGAAATTGCAGAGTCCGGCAAAGTTGTTCGCTTCTCGGCCCCGGTTGAGCGCACCAGTGGCGAGAAGGAGCAGCTGGAAATCGTCCGCCTCGGCGTTTTCAATGCCGTTTCCGAGGGCATTTTCCTGGACTGGGACACCCGTAAAAGCAGGGAAAATTTCATTGAACTGCCCCGCCAGCCTGCTGGCCGGTATGTCGGCATGGCGCAAGACTTGCAGGGCGCAGGGACAGAGGAGATCATTCCGATGTCGGTTGATTTCACACGTGGCCAGATACTCAGGGCCGTGGTGCAGTCAAAGACACCGATCGAACGGGTCAGAGAAGATGGCGGTCCGGTGGGTTATGTGATCCTCGGGCTAGGGCTGTTCGGTTTGCTGCTGTGCCTGTGGAAAGCGTTCTCTCTGTATTCGACAGGCGGCAAGATCGCTCGCCAGATGAAGGACCAGCAGGCCAACAGGAATAATCCGCTTGGCCGGGTGCTGTCGATCTATTCCGATAATCCCGAGGTCAACCTGGAAACGCTCGAGCTGAAACTGGATGAGGCCATATTGCGTGAAACTGCGCCGATAGAAACGGGGCTGAGTTTTATCAAGGTTCTCTACGTGGTGGCGCCACTGCTGGGTTTGCTGGGCACCGTGGTGGGCATGATCGCCACTTTCCAGATGATCACCCTGTTCGGCACCGGCGACCCCAGGATGATGGCCGGCGGCATCTCAACGGCACTGGTCACTACCGTGCTCGGACTGACGGTCGCCATTCCGCTGACGTTGTTCCACAGCTTCCTGCAAGGTAAGGCCAAGGCCCTGATCCAGGTGCTGGAAGAACAGGCGGCCGGCATCATCGCCCGGATAGCGGAGCAACGTGCATGATCTGGTTGTACCAGGCCATCGGCGCGATCCGCGACTTCATTGAACTGGGGGGAAACGTCCTCTGGGCCATCATGTTCGCATTGTTCCTGATGTGGACCTTCATTCTTGAACGCCTGTGGTACTTTTACAAAGTCCACCCGGCCCGCAAGGCCGCGATTCTGGAAGACTGGGAAGCTCGCTCCGATACGGTTTCGTGGTATGCGAAACGAATCCGGGAAGGCCTGGTATCCGAGACCTCGTTGGCCCTCAGGCAAAACGTGGGCCTGATCCGGGTGCTGATCGCTATCTGTCCGCTGCTGGGTTTACTGGGTACCGTTACCGGAATGATCGCGGTCTTCGACGTGATGACCTACAGCGGGGGTGGCAATGCGCGGGCCATGGCTGCCGGGGTTTCGATGGCGACGGTTCCGACCATGGCAGGAATGGTTGCTGCGCTCTCCGGTGTTTACTTCGGCACCTGGCTGGAGCACAAGGCACAGGTGGAAACCGAGAAACTCGAAGACCTGTTGCAGCATCACCAATAAGGAGTCGGGAGCCCGCATGGCCAGAAGGCATGCACATTCTGAAGAAGCTGAAATCAACATCACGCCGATGTTGGATGTCGTTTTCATCATGTTGATCTTTTTCATCGTCACGACCTCCTTCACCAAGGAGACCGGCGCCAGCATCATCAAACCGCAGGCGGAACAGGCTGCTGCACTGCAGAATGGAACCATCCTGATCGGCGTTCGCCCCAACGACGAAATCTGGATGGCGAAACGACCGATCGAACTACGGGAAGTCCGGCAGATGGTGGAGCGAGCCAAGGCCGAGAACCCCGAGGGCAGCGTGGTCATCGTCGCTGACAAGGGTTCGCGCATCGGCACCGTCACCAGGGTGATGGACCAGGTGAAACTGGCAGGTGTTGAAGGAGTCGCCATTGCTGCCGAGAATCCGGGCGGATAGTGCGCATGAAGCATCTGCGTGTCCTGGTTGCAGCGCTGCTGGCGGTTGGCGTGACCTTCAGCCTGTTCCTGTTCATGTACAAGCTGATCTCTTCAGGGGGAGATCAGCGGGTGGACCTGGCCGCCATTTCCGGTATTCGTTTCGGGCCGGTCGAAATACCGGATGCAATCATCACCAAGAGTCGGCTCAAGCCCACAAAACCGCCGCCGCCAAAAGAACCGCCGCCGCCACCCAGGATGCAGATCTCCAAGATGGACCAGGAGGTCCGGAATATGCCAAGCATGGACATTCCCGACCTGGACGTGCCGATGGTCGGCGGTTCCGGGATGTTCATCGGTAACTTCCAGCAGGTCGATCAAACCGCGGAAGGAGATATCATTCCGGTGGTGGTGATTCGCCCGATGTATCCCAGGGAAGCGGCGATGACCGGCACCCAGGGCTGGGTGAAGGTTGAATTCACCATCACCGAGGCAGGTACGGTGAAGGACCCGCGGGTGATTGATGCCAAGCCGCCGAGGCTCTTCAACCGGGAGGCGATACGGGCCATTCTGAAATGGAAATTCAAGCCAAGGGTGATAGACGGTGTTGCTGTGGAGCGGCGCGCCACCCAGGTCATTGATTTCACGCTGGACGATTCCTGAAATGATGCTCCGGGCTGAAAGTCTTAACAGGTTCACTTCCTTACTGCTCCCGGGCTTGCTGCTGGGACTGTTTTTGGTGCTCGCGCCGATAGAGCCGGTTTTGGGCCAGCCGGACTCGTGTGGCGTGCAACGTGATGTGGGAACCAGGGCGCTCGATGAACGGGTCTGGAAACAACTCAATGTGATTTATGAGAAGGTTTCAGCACAACAGTATGACGAAGCTTATGAGGATTTGCGGAAAATGCTGGGTAAGGCAGGGCGCGAGCCATATTTGCAGGCCATTCTGAACCAGGCCCTGGCGCAGGTGGAGTGGTCGCGAGGCAATTACCAGGCGTCTCTCGGTTTTTTCGAACAAGCTGTTGAGTTGAACACCTTGCCGGACCAGGCTCATTTCACGTTGATGTACCAGATCGCCCAGCTGTATTTCATGCAGGACCGTTACGATGAGGCGCTGGAAAAACTGGACCTGTGGTTTTGTGAGTCCCCGGCCGAAGAGATCACGTCTGCGGCCTACGTGCTGCAAGCGTCCATCTATATCCAGAAAGAAGACTACGCCGGCGCCGTGCGAGCGATCGACCAGGCCATATCGGTGGACGATGATCCGAAGGAGCCCTGGTACCAGTTGAAACTGGCGGCGCAATATGAGCTGGAGCAGTTCCCGCAGGCCACGGCAACGCTTGAAATCATGGTCTCGAAGTGGCCTGGGAACAAAACCTACTGGACGCAGCTTTCGCAGATTTATTTCCGACTGCAAAAAGTTGACCAGGCATTGGCGGTCCAGGCACTGGCATACAGAAACGGGCTGCTCGACAAGCAGACCGACCTGCTTTACCTCTCCAGTCTGTACAGCAACAGCGATGTACCTTTTAAGGCTGCCGCGGTTCTGCAAAATGGCATCGAAGCCGGTATCGTTGAATCCAACACGTATCACTGGACCATTGTCGCCGAATCCTGGTATGCGGCAGAGGAATTAGAGCGGTCGTTGCTGGCCTATGAACAAGCCGGAACAGCGGCCAGTGACGGGGTCATTGATTTGCGCCGTTCCTTTATCCTGGTTGACCTGGAGCGCTGGCCGGCGGCGCTTGAATCACTCGACCTCGCGTTGCAAAAAGGTGGCCTGGATGAGCGCAAGACTGCTGAAGTCTACCTGCTCAGGGGCATGGCCCAGTTCAATCTGGGTAACTTTGACAGCGCCAGCGCAGACTGGGGCAGGGCGAGCCGCTATGAGAAAACCCGTGAAGCCGCCCGTCAGTGGATGATTCACCTGCAGGAAGAGCGGCGCCGCCGCACATCGTGAATGATGCCTGCTGACGAGCAACTGATTGAGGGTTTTCTGGATGCCCTGTGGGCGGAACGCGGACTCAGCAAGAACACGCTGTCCAGCTACCGCTACGACCTGACCCTGCTGGCCAACCACCTGGAAAAACGTCACAGCTCCCTGCTGCTGGCGAGCCGTGAAGACCTGCTGCACTTCCTGGCCAGCCAGGTGCAGGCAGGCCGCAGTCCTCGTTCCCTGTCCCGTTACTTGTCCGGAATCCGGCAGTTGTACCAGTGGTTAATGCGTGACGGCCGAATCCGTCAGGACCCGTCGGCCCTGATCGACAGCCCGAAGCTGGGCAGGGGTTTGCCCAAGGCGCTCAGTGAGCAACAGGTTGAAGCTTTGCTGGAAGCACCGGATGTTGGTAGACCACTGGGTTTGCGAGACCGGACCATGCTGGAATTGATGTATGCGACGGGATTGCGGGTAAGCGAACTGATTTCGCTTGAAGCAGTGAATCTCGGAATCAACCAGGGTATTGTCCGGGTCATGGGTAAGGGTGGAAAAGAGCGCCTGGTACCGCTGGGAGAAGAGGCGCTTTCCTGGTTGCAGCGCTACCTCGAGGAATCGCGCCCGGAGTTGCTGAAGGAAGGAAACTGCGCCCTGGTTTTTGTGACCAACAGGAAATCCGGAATGACCCGCCAGGCATTCTGGTACGCCGTTCGAAAGTATGCCCTTGCCGCCGGAATTTCCCAGTCCGTGTCACCGCATATGCTCCGGCACTCTTTTGCCACCCACCTGCTCAACCATGGTGCAGACTTGCGGGTGGTGCAATTACTGCTGGGACATAGTGACCTTTCGACCACCCAGATATATACTCATATCGCCCGCGAGGGCTTGAAGCAGTTGCATAACAAACATCACCCCCGTGGTTGAACGTTTGCTGAAAAGTGCGGTCAGTTAGGGTGCATGATAAACACGAGGTTCGCCATGAGGCACATGAAAACGATAATTACCGGTTCACTGCTAGCGATTTCGCTCAACGCGGTCGCTCAGCAAGATTTCTCAATAGTCGAAGAAAAGATTCGAGGCCTGGCTCCGAACGCCAACTCGATCGCTATTTCTGAAACACCCATCGAAGGCGTTTTAATGGTGCAGATCGGCGGCGACATTGTGTACGCAACGGCTGATGGAAAATTCCTGATACAGGGCAGGGTGGTCAACCTCGAGACCCGCGAGGACCTCACCGAGACTGCCAAGGCGGAAGTTCGCCAGGAACTGCTTGGGGGTATCGATACGGCCAAGCAGATCACTTTCGCGCCGGAAAATCCCGAGTACGAGCTGACGGTTTTTACCGACATCGATTGTGGCTATTGCCGTAAATTGCACGCCCAGGTCGAAGAGTACAACGAAAATGGTATTTCCATTCACTACATGGCTTTCCCGCGGGCGGGAATCGGTTCAAAATCCTATGACAAGGCTGTTTCTGTCTGGTGTGCAGAGGATCAGCAGGATGCCATGACCCAGGCCAAAATGGGCAGTGATCCCGATCCATTGCAATGCGAGAATCCGATCGCTGAGCAATACCAACTCGGTATGGCGCTGGGTGTGACGGGCACACCTGCATTATTGACAGCGGACGGTACGCTGATTCCGGGTTACATGCCGCCGGAAAAACTGCGAGCCAGGCTGGATGAACTGACAGCAGTCCCCGCTGCTGCGGAATGATCGAAAAACTCAGCCAGTCTCTCAAATAGGTTAAACTGTCATCCCAGAAAGCCGGCATCTCTGCCGGCTGATTGCCACAGTTCGGGAGTACTGTTTTGTCCGAGTTCACCTGCCTCCTGGGAGAACCCGCCCTTTCCGATTTTCGTAAGCGCAAGCTGGTTCAGCTGATCAGCGGTCCAGCCGGACCGCATATCGGACTGGAAGCCCATTTCGTTTATCTCATCGAATCCACAGCATCCCTGGGCGATGCGGATATTCGCGCCCTGCAGGATTTGCTGCATGGCGACCCTGTTTCGGGTCTGGACGAGAACGGGTTGTTACTGGTCGTGCCGCGGCTGGGTACGCAATCGCCCTGGTCAACCAAGGCGACCGACATTGCCTGGCACTGCCGGCTCAAGTCGGTCAATCGCATTGAAAGAGGGGTGGCCTATCGTCTGCAGGGAGTGCGCGCGGAACAAAAACCGGCAGCCATTACTGCGCTGCATGACCGCATGACGCAGTCGGTGCTGGAATCACTGGCAGCCGCGCGGGAGATATTCCAACATAATCCGCCGCGCCCGCTCGCCTTCATCCCTGCATTGACAGAGGGCGCGGATGCGCTGCGCAAAGCAGACGCGGAACTCGGCCTTGCACTGTCTGAAGATGAAATTGATTACCTGGTAGCTGCTTTTATCACAATGGGCCGTGACCCCAGTGATGCAGAGCTGATGATG
>JAOUCS010000171.1 GCA_029859645.1 Lysobacterales bacterium
CTTCCTCCAGCTGATCACCCAGCAGGTAGCGTCCGGCCAGGCCGTTGTACCAGCGAAACTCGGGCTTGAGGTTTTTCTCGTAGATAAAGCTGCCCTTGATCTTCAGGTATTCATGGGTGCTTTCTTGCCGTTCGTCATCACCCGCCTCGGACCAGTCCCAGTGGGTCTTGGTTGCCTGCTTGATGGCAACCTGGGGAATATGGCAGGTCTGGCAGGCAACCGTGTCAGTGTGAGCGTTGATCCGGGAATCAGCGTGTAGCCTGGAACTGTGGCAATCGGTGCACGCGATCTGGTGTTCATTGTCAACGGAAACGGTGATGGAACGTCCGCCGATCACGTGATCCGTGGTCCTGTGACAGTCGACGCACTGGAAATCGTACCGTCCCATGTGCACATCGAGGTTCTCATCGGGGTAAAACAGGCTTTCGTCCAGGTCACCGTGCTTGACCGCGTTACCGCCACCTCCGCGGAAGTGGCAGCCGCCGCAATTCTGGCGGGTCGGCAAACCCACGCTCCTGGCTGCGGCCAGCAGGTCCACGCCTTCCGCAGGCAACCCTTTCCTGCTCTTGGTGTAGCCGCCACTGTGATCGTGGCACACCAGGCAATCGATATTGTCGACTGCTTCAAAATCGAAACTCTCGTCTTCCCAGCCGTAGCCTGCATGGCACGCCGTGCAACTGGACCAGTTGCCCTGGATGCCAATGCAGAAATTGTTGATGGTGTTTTTTTTGCCGGTGGAGATCGGCTCATCCCTGCCCTCCACCATCACCGGGTCGGCCTGCCACCGCCAGTGCGCCGTGTGAATGACCTGTTTGCCGGACTCCTCGTGGCATGCAAGGCAGGCGCGAGTCACCTCCGGCCCGGACTCAAACGGCCCTTCCAGCAATGCCGAGTGATCGACCGGCGCCGCTCTTTTCGGCACGTGATCCCACGGCGCATCGATGACCTGTCCTTCGACGGCTGCGTCAGCCCGCGTGAAATACCATACCGGCACCGATATCAGGATAAGAATAAATACGAGGCCGCCAATCCAGCCGCTCTGAGAGTCCTTCATGTCCACACCTAGTCACAAGTACTCAATTGATGAAGTAAATTAGCACTATTTATTTTAGAACTTTCTAAATTATGTTTTTATACTATACAAATGCCGGCATAAATACATGACAAAGATCAAGTGAAGGGTGGGTATTAGTCGGAGGGATCGAGCACGCTGGGCGGGGTAGGAAATGTTTGCCCCATCGGTCCTCGACTACTGCTGAGGTAGTGCTGTGGATAGTGTCCGCAGGGGCCATTGAGCCGAAGAAGCCAAGGCCCATGCGGACACTACCCACAGCACGGGTTCAGCAGCATTAAACCCTACAGATCGTAGGGATACTGGATGATGATATTCTCCGACCGCTCCGGCCCCGTAGACACGATATGCACCGGCGCACCACACATCTTCTCCATGGTTTTCAGATAGTTACGAGCATTTTGTGGAAGCTTATCGAGGGAGGTCACACCGCGGGAGGATTCACTCCAGCCTGGAAAGCTTTCGTATACCGGCTCAAGATCGCCCCAGCTGTGAGAATCCAGCGGCGGGGCATCGAGCAACTCACCGTTAAGGCGGTATGCCGTGCAAATTTTGATTTCCTCGAACCCGTCCAGCACATCCAGCTTGGTGACGCAAAAACCGGACACACCGTTCAGTCTGACCATCCGGCGCAGTGCCACGGCATCCAGCCAGCCACAGCGCCTCGGGCGGCCAGTGGTGGCGCCAAACTCGGCTCCGCGGCGCGCCAGCCGCTCGCCGTTCTGGTCGAACAATTCAGTCGGGAACGGGCCGCCGCCGACGCGGGTTACATATGCCTTGGTAATACCGAGAACGTAGTCGATGGCATCCGGGCCGATGCCGGCGCCGGTGCACACGCCGCCGATGGTCGTGTTGGATGAGGTCACATAAGGGTAGGTACCATGGTCAATATCGAGCAGGCTGCCCTGGGCGCCTTCGAACATGACCCGCTTGCCTGCATCCCGAAGTTCATACAAACGACCGCTGACATCGGCCACCTGGTCGGCGAAATAGGCGCCCAGCTCCAGCGCTTCCGCGACCATCGCTTCAATCGACAAAGGCTCCATGCCGAATCGCTCGGTCAGAACAAAATTGTGAAAATCGAGTATATGCTCGATCTTCTCGCCCAGGTTTTCCGGGTCAATCAGATCGGAAGTTCGCAGGCCACGGCGCGCCACCTTGTCTTCGTAAGCCGGGCCGATTCCACGACAGGTCGTTCCGATCGCACGATCCCCGCGGGCTTCTTCACGGGCCCGGTCGAGCATTTCGTGCCACGGCATGATGATTGCGCAGGCAGGGGAGATGCGGATGCGGGACCGGACCTCGACGCCTTTGGCTTCCAGCTTTTCAATTTCGTTGCGCAAAGCCTTGAGCGACAGCACCACGCCATTGCCGATGAAGCATTCCACGTCCGGCTGCAATATGCCGGATGGTATCAGGTGCAGGACGGTTTTCTGTCCGTCGATGACCAACGTATGGCCCGCGTTATGCCCACCCTGGAACCGGACGACGGCATCCGCCTCCTGGCTCAACAGGTCAACGATTTTTCCTTTTCCCTCGTCACCCCACTGGGTGCCGAGAACTACGATGCTGTTATTCATGAATGCTCAATGCAGGAATTGTAATAGAAATGCACCGGCGAGCATGCTGACGATGCCGCCGATGCGGATGGTTTTGGGATGGACCCTGGCGAGGTCGCGCATGGTTTTTTGCCAGAACTGAGGTGCAATAACCGGCAACAGCCCTTCGATAATCAAGAGAAGGGCAAATGCCGTCATCAGGTCCGCAATCAGCACGTGGGCGCGCCTTGCCGGTCAGTCTTTTGTATCACCACCAAAGTACTCGAAAAAGCTGGACGACGGATTCAGGACCATCACGTCCGTGCTGTTTCCGAACGCATTGCCGTAGGCCTGCAGGCTGCGAGTAAAGGTGTAAAACTCTTCGTCCTGCCCAAAAGCATTGGCGTAAATTTCGGTAGAAACAGCATCACCCTCACCCCGCAGCCGCTGACCGTCGCGTTCTGCTTCAGCTCGGATGATCTGGGCTTCCCGGTCGGCGTCCGCCCTGATTCGTTCAGCAGATTCACGACCCTCGAAGCGGTACAGGTTAGCTTCTTTCTGACGGTCTGCCGCCATGCGGCGGAACACTGAATCCCGCACGTCGTCCGGCAGTTCGATCGCCTTGATGCGTACATCAACCACCTCGATTCCGAACTCCGAGGATGACTCGTTGGCGGCAAAGGCGATGTCCTGCATGGTGCTGACCCGCTGCTCAGAGATGACCTCGACCAGGGTACGGCTGGCTATCTGGTTACGGATACGATCCTTGACGATACTATCGAGACGGTTCAGAGCGACACGCTCAATACCCTGCGTCGATGTGTAAAAACGCTCGACATCCGTAATCCGCCACTTGACGAAGGAATCCACTGATACAAATTTCTGTTCAGAGGTCAGCATCTGCTCGGGATTGGTATCCAGCGTCAGCAGGCGATTATCGAATTTCTGCACGTTATTGACGAACGGCAGCTTCACATGAATTCCGGGGCCAAAATCGCTTTTGACGATCCTTCCCAACTGGAACTTGATAGCGTATTCGGTCTCGGTGACGATAAACAGGCTGGAAACGCCCAGCACGCCGAGCACTACAACCAGGATTAACAAGATTGGACGGGTCATTGTCTGCCCTCCCTGCGTGAGGTTCGACTGGTGGCTGAATTTTCTCCGATCGGACCCGTGTCCGGCGTCACGAGAGGCGGCATCAGGGCGCGAGTGCCGGAAGTGCTGCCACCCAATTGATCCAGTGGAAGGTACAGCACATTACCGCTGTTGCCCGCGTCCATCAGGACTTTCTGGGAACGCGCAAAAACGTTCTCCATGGTCTGCAGGTACAGGCGTTTACGGGTAATTTCCGGTGCCTTGCGATACTCATTCAACAGTAACAGGAAGCGCTGGGCTTCACCTTCCGCCAGCGCGACCGTGGATGCCTTGTAGCCTTCGGCCTCCTGGATCACGCGCGCTGCATTACCCCGGGCCTCCGGTATCACACTGTTAGCATGAACACGGGCTTCCTCGATGAAACGCTCGCGGTCTTCGCGGGCTCTAATCACGTCGGAGTATGCTTCCCGGACCTGTGCCGGTACATTCACATCTTCCAGGTTGAATTCATTGATCTGGATGCCTGACTGGTAGCGGTCCAGGGTGTCCTGCAACACGCGGCGGGTCTCGATACGGATTGTTTCACGCTGGGTGCCTTCCAGGATGGCATCCAGGCGGTTAGTACCGACCGATTCACGCAGCGCACTCTCGGCGGCCTGCTTGACCGTCAATTCAGGATCACGGACTTCAAACAGGAAATCCTGGGCGGAAGCCACGCGGTATTGAACCTTGTAGAGGAACTCCACCAGGTTTTCGTCTTCCGTCAGCATGTGGCCCCGGTCTTCGAGAGAACGCACGCTGCTGACATTGACAGTCGTCATGGTTTCAAACGGACGCGGCAGGGTCAGGTTGATGCCCGGCGACAGCGTGCGGTTGTATTTACCGAAACGCAGCACAACCCCCTGTTCGGCCTCATCGACAATATGCACAGCATCCCAGCCAGCCCACAGCAGCAGGGCGACCAGCAAAATTCCAAACATTCCGCCGGCACCAGTGGATTCCGATTTGCGGTTGCCACCACCGCCGCCGCCAAAAATGGCCTTCAGGCGGTTGTTGACAGTGCGGAACACTTCATCCAGATCCGGGGGTTGCTGATCGCCCGAATTCCAGGGGTCCTTGTCACCCTTACCGGGCTCTTTCCAGGGCATCTCTATCTCCTGAGTTAATCTCTATTCACTTTCAGTCAGTTTGGGGTCAAGCGGTCGCTTTCAAGTGCTCTGCGTCGCCGCCCAGCAATTGCTTACGGACCACGGCACCTTCCGGTGCAGGCAGGCGGGCAAGCCGTTCGGCCGTTTCTTTCGGAATATCGACATGCAGCATCCAGGAACCATTTTCCGCTATTCGCTCTTCGCTGACCACACCCAATTCAAATAAGTGTGCGCGCAATTTGGCGTCTTTACCCTGCAGTTCTATCCAGCGATTGATGCGCTCACTGGCCAGGCAGTCACTGATCGCCTCGCGCAGTGATTCAATCCCTTCCCCGCTGCGGGCCGAAATGCTGACACTCACAGGCATGCCGCTCTCGTCCCGGTGCACCGAGACATCCTGCCCGTTTCGATCGATCTTGTTGTACACCCGGATCACCGGTATCTGGTCCGCGCCGATCGATTCCAGCACATCCTCAACATCCTGCTGCCGCTCCATTCGATAAGGGTCGGAAACGTCCGAAACGTGCAACAACAGGTCCGCCTCGCGGGCCTCCTGCAGGGTCGCACGAAACGCCGCGATCAATTCGTGGGGCAGATCACTGACGAATCCGACGGTATCTGCCAGCAGTACTTCGCCGCAATGCATCCCCTGCATGCGGCGAACGGTTGGGTCCAGCGTCGCGAACAGCATGTCTTCCTCACCCACGCTGGCGCCTGTCAGCTTGTTGAACAGTGTCGATTTACCGGCATTGGTGTAACCCACCAGTGCAACCAGCGGAGCCCTGGAGCGCTTGCGCTGGCGCCGGCTCTGGTCGCGCTGCCTGGCCACTTTGTCGAGCCTGGCCCTGAGCTGGCGGATTCGAACACCGATCAGGCGGCGATCCGTTTCCAGCTGGGTTTCACCCGGCCCACGCAGGCCGATACCGCCTTTTTGCCGCTCCAGGTGGGTCCAGCCACGGACCAGCCGGGTGGAAAGGTGCCGCAACTGCGCCAGTTCAACCTGTAGCTTACCTTCATAGGATTGTGCACGTTGCGCAAAGATGTCCAGGATCAGCGTTGCCCGGTCCAGCACCCGGCAGTTACAGCTTTTCTCGATGTTTCGTTCCTGGACGGCGCTGAGCGACTGGCTGACGAGCACCAGGTCGGCGCCGGTTGATTCAACGAGTTCCGCCAGTTCTTCGATT
>JAOUCS010000062.1 GCA_029859645.1 Lysobacterales bacterium
ATCTTGGCTACAACACCGGCGCCAACGGTCCGGCCGCCTTCGCGAATCGCGAAACGCAGGCCTTCTTCCATGGCGATCGGCGCAATCAGCGACACCTGCATCTGCACGTTGTCACCCGGCATCACCATCTCCACACCTTCCGGCAACTCAACCGCTCCCGTTACATCCGTCGTACGGAAGTAAAACTGCGGACGATAGCCCTTGAAGAACGGCGTGTGACGGCCACCCTCGTCTTTCGACAGAATGTATACCTCAGCCTCGAACTTGGTGTGCGGCGTAATCGAACCCACATGCGCCAGTACCTGGCCACGCTCAACCTCGTCACGCTTCGTACCACGCAGCAACACACCTACGTTGTCGCCCGCACGGCCTTCGTCCAGCAACTTGCGGAACATCTCCACACCCGTACAGGTCGTCTTGGTGGTTTCCTTGATGCCGACAATCTCGACTTCCTCACCCACCTTGATCACGCCTCGCTCAACACGACCGGTCACCACCGTGCCGCGGCCTGAAATCGAGAACACATCCTCGATCGGCAGCAGGAAAGGCTTGTCCGTATCACGCTCAGGCTGCGGAATGTACGCATCCATCTCGTCAATCAGCTTCATCACCGACGGCACACCAATCTCTGAATCGTCGCCTTCCAGTGCTTTCAGCGCTGAACCGGTCACAATCGGGGTATCGTCACCCGGGAAATCATACGAGCTCAACAGCTCACGGATTTCCATCTCAACCAGCTCCAGTAATTCTTCGTCGTCCACCATGTCCGCTTTGTTCATGTACACCAGGATGTAGGGAACACCCACCTGGCGCGCCAGCAGAATGTGCTCACGCGTCTGTGGCATCGGACCGTCGGCCGCTGATACCACCAGGATCGCTCCGTCCATCTGCGCCGCACCCGTGATCATGTTCTTCACGTAGTCCGCGTGTCCCGGGCAATCCACGTGCGCGTAATGACGCGCATCCGATTCGTATTCCACGTGCGCCGTGGCAATCGTGATACCGCGCTCACGCTCTTCAGGCGCATTATCGATCTGGTCAAATGCCTTGATTTCACCACCGCGCGCCTCAGCACAGACTTTCGTCATCGCCGCCGTCAACGTCGTCTTACCGTGATCCACGTGACCAATCGTTCCCACGTTGACGTGGGGCTTTGTACGTTCGAACTTTTCTTTTGACATGCCGGTCTCCGAAATTATGCAGTCACATCCAAAACCAAACTATTCGCTTACTAAATGGTGCCCACAACTGGACTCGAACCAGTGACCTCTCCCTTACCAAGGGAGTGCTCTACCGCCTGAGCTATGCGGGCCTGTTTCTTAACCCTTGTGCCCAGCCATTCGTCTGGAGCGGGTGATGGGAATCGAACCCACATCATCAGCTTGGAAGGCTGAGGTTCTACCGTTGAACTACACCCGCCCTGAGTGGCTAAGTGCCTCACGAGCTGTTTTAACCTGTTTTTCTGGCACAACTCATTTACCAAAGTGGTGGAGGGGGGAGGATTCGAACCTCCGAAGGCATAGCCAGCAGATTTACAGTCTGCCCTCGTTGACCGCTTGAGTACCCCTCCGGTACATCGTTCCACATTTAAGTGGACTGAATTGTGTGCCGCCAAGGGCAATCCTGCCGGCAAAACAGTCCTTTAACAGACATAGCGCAGGCAAGCCGCTTATTTTGACCCACCGGCCCGAGCCTGTCAATAAACAAGCATCGAATCGGCGCGGAATTTTACCCGCTAACGAGTGCCGGGGCAATAGAGTTAAGTAATTGGTTGGAAATTAGTTGATAAATGACTCAGATCGGCTCGTCGTCGAAGAATTCATCGTCTTCCGCATCCTCGTCGAATTCTTCTTCATCATTCTGGGAGGTGAAAAACTCGGCATTGTGATCAAGCTCAGCAAGCACTTCATCGTCCAGGTCGAAATCCTCGTCCCAGACGTCTGCAAGCGATTCTTTCAAGGCCGCCCGCTCCCGCCGCGCTTCAATTTCCTGCCAGCCACCTTTACGGGATTGTTCATTCCCGGACGAAGCACCCGATTGGGCTTTTTCCTTGCCTGTTTCTGTTTTCCTGTTCACTGCTGAAACCTCTGGGCTCCAACCACGATAGCGTCAGAAATCTTATATCTCAAAATCAGGGTGATTCAAAGCACTTTTTCGTTCAGACATTAAATCGAAAGTGCATAATATCGCCTTCATTGACGATATAGGCCTTGCCCTCCAGCCGGAGCTTACCGGCTTCCCTGGCACCCTGCTCACCTCCAAGATCAACGAACTCGTCATAGGCCGTGACTTCAGCCCGGATAAACCCACGCTCGAAATCCGTATGAATGCGCCCTGCAGCCTGTGGTGCCGTGGAGCCATCTCTCACGGTCCAGGCCCTGACCTCTTTCTTTCCTACGGTGAAAAACGTCAGCAACTCGAGTAATGAATAACCTGCCCTGATCACCTGGGCCAGGCCGGATTCTTCAAGCCCAAGCTCATCCAGGAATTCCTGCCGGTCGGATTCGTCAAGCTGGGCAATCTCGGCTTCGATCCCGGCGCAGACTGGAACGACCTCAGCCCCTTCCGATTCCGCCTTCTTCCGGACCACTTCAAGATATGGATTGTTGTCGAAACCGTCTTCCGCCACGTTGGCGATGTACATTACCGGTTTGGTGGTGATCAGGTGTATATCCGAAATCAATTTCTGCTCTTCAGGAGACAGATCCACATTGCGGGCCCGGTGACCGTCGTCCAGGCAGTTTCTTAGCTTTTCCAGAACTGCCATTCTGGCCCTGGCTTCCTTCTCGTTGGCCTTGAGCCTTTTTTCCGTGCGCTCAATGGCACGCTCCACCGACTCCAGGTCCGCCAGGGAAAGTTCGGTATTGATGATCTCGATATCGGAGAGCGGATCGAGACGGCCAGCAACGTGAACGATATCGTCGTTGTCAAAACAGCGGACAACATGCGCAATCGCGTCCGTTTCACGGATGTGCGCGAGAAACTTATTGCCGAGCCCTTCACCCTTGGAGGCGCCTTCGACCAGACCGGCAATGTCAACGAACTCCATGGTCGTGGGGATGACTTTCTGAGGATTTGCGATGGCGGCAAGAACACCCAGGCGCAGGTCCGGAACCTCGACCACTCCCACATTGGGATCGATGGTGCAGAAAGGATAGTTTTCAGCAGAAATCTCACCGCGGGTCAGCGAGTTGAACAAGGTTGATTTCCCGACATTGGGAAGACCCACGATTCCACATTTAAAGCCCATCGTCTCTCACCGTATGTAATTCCTTCATGGCACCGGCAACATCACCAGCAAGCACGCGCGGCAGTTCACGTACTGCATCCGAGATGGCTTCGATGATCAGTTTTTCCTGTGCGGCGGTCGCACGCCCGAGTACATACGCGGTGACCGCATCTTTTGATCCCGGGTGACCGATACCGATCCTGAGCCGCAAAAATTCGTGGTCGACCGTGTGGCGAAAAATATCGCGCATGCCATTGTGCCCGCCGTGCCCGCCTCCCTGCTTTAGCCGGGCAATGCCCGGAGGCAGGTCCAGTTCGTCGTAAGCAACCAGCAGATCGCTCGCGGTCACCTGGTAGTAATCCATGACCGCACGCACAGCCTGCCCGCTATGGTTCATGAACGTGGTGGGCTTGGCCAGGATGCAATCATGCCCATTCATCCGCAAGCGACCAGTCTCCGCGCGCAACCTGCTTTGTTCCTTGAATTGAACGCCTTCGGTACGGGCCAGCTGATCCAAAAACCAAAACCCGGCATTGTGCCGGGTTTCGGTATATTTTGGACCCGGGTTTCCAAGCCCGACGATCAGGTAAGGCATGGGACCGTTTTACTCTTCGCCCTCGGCCTTGGTGTCTTCCGCACCTTCCGCGCCTTCGCCTTCGCCTTCGCCTTCGCCTTCGCCTTCGACAGGTTCAGCGCCTTCGCCCAGCTCACCTTCGGCCAGCGCTGCTTCGGCATCTGCTGCTGCCGCAGCACCGGTACCCTGGCTTTCCTTGATGTGTACTGCGTTGGCCACGGCGGCGTCGTTATCTTCGCCTTCCATTTCCAGCGCCGGAATGGTCACGCCTTCAGGCAGGACGATGCTGGAGAGCATCACGGCATCGCCGGCTTCCATCTCGGACAGATCGACTTCCAGGAATTCCGGAATGTCTTTCGGCAGTGCGGCAATTTCAACTTCCGTCATCTGGTGCTGGATAACCACACCCGAGGCCTTGCCGGCCGGGGATTCCTCTTCACCGGCGAAATGCACCGGAACGGAAATCTTCAGAACCTCTTCGGCAGATACACGCATAAAGTCTATATGCATGATCACCGGCTTGAAGGGGTGACGATGCATATCCCTGACAACCGCCTGTTGTGTGCGGTCCTTGCCAACCTTGATTTCAAGGATACTGGCAAAAAATGCTTCGTTTTCGACGGCGTGAAGCAGTTCGCCCTGCTCTACCGACAACGTGACGGGGTCGCGATGACCCCCGTAAATAACCGCGGGTACTTTACCCTGACGACGCAGGCGGCGGCTCGCACCTTTCCCCACATCTTCACGGAGTTCCGCGATGATCGTATTTGTATCAGACATGATGAACCTCTTGTCATTAAAGTATATAAACCCGATCCGCGACCAGACCAGGCACCAAAAATCAGCCGCCCATTATATACGACTTATGAAAAGGAATGAAAGAAAAACGCTCAGTCCACGTACATTGAACTGACCGACTCACCATGAGCCATGCGTCGGATCGTTTCCGCCAGCATCTGCGCGATGGACAATTGCCTTATTTTTCCACAGGCCTGGGCGGCTTCGCTCAGGGGGATGGTGTCCGTTACCACCAGTTCGTCCATCTTGGAGTTCATGATATTGTCCACGGCAGGGCCGGACAATACCGGATGCACGCAATAAGCGACCACCCGCTTTGCGCCTTTTTCCTTCAGAGCACCGGCTGCTGAGCAAAGGGTTCCGGCCGTATCCACCATGTCATCCACCAGCACACAACACTTGTCTTCGACATCACCGATGATATTCATGACCGTGGCTACATTGGCGCGCGGCCGGCGTTTATCGATGATAGCAAGGTCAGCGTCCAGCCGTTTGGCAATGGCACGTGCCCGCACCACACCGCCCACGTCCGGCGAGACCACTACGATTTCATGTGCCGATTGCTGTTGCCAGATGTCGGCCAGGGTCAATGGTGACGCATAGACATTATCAACCGGGATATCGAAGAAGCCCTGGATCTGGTCGGCATGCAGATCGACGGTCACCACCCGGTCCGTGCCAACGGCCGAGATCATGGTCGCGGCCACTTTCGCGGTGATCGGCACCCGCGCGGATCGCGGCCGGCGATCCTGCCGGGCATAACCAAAGTATGGAATGACAGCGGTTACCCGCATGGCTGAAGCGCGCTTCATGGCATCGATCATCACCAGCAATTCCATGAAATTATCCGCGGTAGGCACGCAGGTGGGCTGGATCACGTAAACATCCCGCCCGCGAACATTGTCCATGACCTCGACCATGACCTCACCGTCACTGAACCGCCCAACCACGGCGCGCCCCATCGGGACATTGAGTTCGTGAGCGATGCTGCTCGCCAGCCTCAGGTTGGCGTTTCCTGAGAAAACCATGAGTGATGAAATAGTCAAGCTCCTGCCCTGCCTTATTTACACTACATCGGCATTTGAATGGCTGGGACGGCAGGATTCGAACCTGCGAATGCGGGGATCAAAACCCCGTGCCTTAACCGACTTGGCGACGTCCCAGTAGTTTTTATTCAATCCTCAGTCCAGCTTCTCGTGCAAAGGGGAAAGATCAACCCCCTGGACAGCGCGCACATTATATAAACTTTTAATCGCTCGTGCCGCGCTCTTTGCACTCTTTTTATCACGCATGGGAATAAATATGCCACTGCCGGTTCCTGTCATGACAGGTTTACCCCATTTCTGCAGGATTCGCATGGTTTCATCGAACACCGGGAAGCGCTTTCTGACCAGCGGTTCGAAATCATTCCTGCCGGAACCCGACAATATCTCTTGCAGGGTAAGCAAACGGGAGTCGCGCTTCAGGTCCGGGTCTTCGAACAACTCGCGGGTTGCAATCGGGAAGTCAGGAAATACCAGCACGTAGTGTCTCAATCCGAGGCTGCACGACTGCAGCTTGTCACCCGTTGCCATGGCCAGCGCGCTGCGCCCCCTGATGAACACGGGCACATCCGCACCGAGCGACCGCCCCAGCCGCGACAAATCATCGTGGCCAAGCCCGCAGTTCCAGAGTCGATTGAGCACCAGCAGGACGGTCGCGGCATCAGAACTTCCACCTCCCAAACCGGAACCTGGCGGAACCTTTTTTCTGACAGCAATTTCCGCCCCAAGGCGCACATCTGCCTCTGCCTGGAGCAGCCGCGCCGCCCTGGTCACCAGGTCTTCCGGTTCCGGAACTCCATAACTGACCGGCAAACGACTGATACCGGGGTTTGACAGCACGCGAATACCGATCTCGTCGCCCCAGTCCAGTAATTGAAAAAGCGTCTGGATGTCATGATAACCGTCCGGCCGCCGCCCGAGCACATGCAGAAACAGGTTAATCTTCGCCGGAGCCGGCCACCAGGTTTGGTCGTGGTCAGCCATCCGAGCCCGGTTCTCCGGCCAGTGTCCAGCTGCTTACGACCAGCTTCACTTTCCAGTCAGCCTGACTGGCGGTGACTCGCACGGGCAGATCAAAGCCGTCAAAATCCCGGTAGCGCGCAAATACTATGGTCCAGCCGTCCTGCACCAGGCGCACCAGGTTACCCTGCGCATCCAACTCCTGCTCTTCGAGGTCGCCGGGCGCAGTCAGTCCCCTGACCCACCAGGCCAGGTGGTTAACCGGCAATTTCCAGCCTACCTGGGACTGGATCAGGTGCTCCACGGAAGACGCCTGGTGCACGGTGCCATCTGCCTGCTCCAACCGGGCGCCTGCACCGTCCGCATCCAGGCGCCAGGCGCCCCGCCCCAGGGCACCGTGAAAATCCATCCGGCTGGATTGTGAATTTTTATGCCAATTGAACCGCCCGCTGCCACCGTCCCGGTCATTGCTGATAGCCAATTTGCCCGACAGACTCCATGCTGTCTGTAATTCCAGGCGGCCGGACTTGTCTGCATGCAACCGCAGTCGCTGCGCCTGGTCAGCATCCTGGGGGGGCATGGTCGAACAGGCCGGCAGGATCAACAACCCGGCCAGCGACAGCAGCAAGACTGCCGGGAAAGCTGCCCTCAAAGCGTTACACCCAATCGCTCAAGGGTCTCTACCAGCACAGCATTCTCAGCATCCACTTGCCGGCCCTCGCGCCAGATCGTCATGGCTTCTTCTTTATTTCCAGCTACCCACAGCACCTCGCCGAGGTGCGCGGCTATTTCCGGGTTCTTGTCGATCTGCCAGGCCTTCCTGAGGAACTCTGTTGCTTCGGTCAACTTGCCGAGCCGGTAAGCGATCCACCCCATACTGTCAATGATCGAAGGTTCTTCTGGCTGCAGTATGTACGCCTGTCGAATCAGGGCTTCCGCCTCTTCATAGCGCTCGGTCTGGTCGGCCAGCGTATATCCAAGCGCGTTCAGGGCTGCTGCATTCTCCGGTTGGGATGCAATCACCATCCTGAGATTACGTTCAGCGGTATCCACTCGCCCAATCTCGGCCGCAAGCAACGCCTGGGTATAGAGGATAGCAATAGACCCGGGCAGGCTCGTCAATGCTTCGCCCAGCAGCAACATGGCCTGTTCCCTGTCTCCGGCGCCGCGCAGAATCCGCGCTTCCGCCAGCCAGCTTTCTTCCAGGACCACCGGGCTGGCATTCCTACGCAACTCTGCAAGGTCCTCTCTTGCCGCTGGTATGTCTCCTCCCAACGCCTTGAGCTCAGCGACGCGAATCGCGGCGGCAAGAGCCCGGTCACCTTCCGTAACCCGGCGGTATTCCTCGATCGCCTGCGGCATGTATCCCAGCGCTTCCGCGGCCTGGGCCAGGTAAAAGCTTTTTTCCTGCAGGTCAGAAAAATCCATCTGCTCAAACTTCTGGTATAACTTTTCCGCAGCCGGGCGATCATTCGCGGCCAGTTCGAACAGTATTTGTGACAGCATCACGTCCGGAACCTGGGCCATTTCCTGCATCACTGATCGCGCTTCATCTTCATAACCGTTGCGCGCGAGCAGGTCCGCGTAAGCCAGCGACAGATCGTGGTTTTCGGGATCCAGTTGCCACGCCCTCTTGACGTATTCCAGCCCGGTTTCCGTCAACTTGAGATTCAATGCCAGCCGCCCGGCCCAGGTCAGGTACTCCGCGCTATCGGGATTCAGCTCTGCCGCCTGCCTGGCCAGTTCAAAAGCGCGGCGGAGATCCTTGGAGCGGATAGCCAGGTGACTGCGGGCATAAAGTACTTCAGCACTCTCCACATTCCCTCTTTCGCTGAGTATCCGGTTCAGTATCTCATCTGCATCGTCAGGGTTGGCGCCCTGTGACAGCAGGTTGGCGATCAGCATCCAGGTTTCCGTGCTGTCATCGCGGATATCGAGAATCTTGTTGATCTGGTATTCGGCGCCCATGTAATCGCCGATCAGCAGCATCGCCAGGGCCGCCGACTCATGGGCTTCGACACTCCCGGGATCAAGCAAGGCCCAGCGGTCCGCCGCCATCGCCGCCTGCTGCAGGGACTCGGTCGCAAAAGCAACCTGGGTTGCGCGCCGGGCAATCTGTGGGTCATTTGATTGCATCGCGGCTTCGAGGTATTCGCCAACCGCAGCTGGCAAGTCACCCTCGGAACCCAGGTACTCCGCGGCAAAAACCCGGTACATGACTTCCGGGTCTGTCGGCGCGCGCTCGGCTGCCAGGACAGCATCTGGCTCCGGCGATTGATCCGGCGCCCCGCTGACCGATTCGGGCTTATGTTGGGCGCCTCCCGTACAGGATGCAGACAGCAGTGCGACCACGCACGCACCCAGCAGATGATGTAGGCTGCTTTTCATGGGCTCAAAGGATACGCGTTTGCCGTCACCGAACCAATCCCGATCGTATATTTCTGTACTATCCTGCTTGATAAAAGGGGTATACACCCGCAGAATCAGCCCGCGACCCAAAACTTTTAGCACATGCCTCTTTTCACGATAGGAATCAGCCACCATACCGCCCCGATCGAGATCCGGGAAAAGGTAGCGATTGCCCGCTCGGACTATTCTGAACGGGTCCGTGAACTGTGTGCGTTGCCCGGCATCGAAGAAGTCGTCATCCTCGGCACCTGCAACCGGACTGAAATCTATTGTCTTTCGACAACCGAGGGAAAAAGCAGCCTGGTCAGCTGGATTCACCGGGTCAATGACCTTACGGAAGGCGAGCTGAACCAGCATCTGTATGACCATGAGGGAGAAGCGGCCGCCAGGCACCTGATCCGGGTAGCCAGCGGACTGGACTCACTGGTCATCGGTGAAACCCAGATACTGGGACAACTGAAGGAGGCCTGGCAGCAGGCGCATGATACCGGCAGCCTGGGTAAAGTCCTGGACCGGTTGTTCCAGCATACGTTCAATGCAGCCAAGGCGATTCGCACCCAGTCCGGTATCAGCGATCATACGGTTTCAGTCGCTTATACAGCCGTGGTGCTTGCACGCCAGATTTTTGGCGATCTGAAGTCGCAGACGGTAGTGCTGGTGGGCGCCGGTGAAATGGTGCAGTTGTGCGGCCGCTACCTGCGGGACCACGGTATCGCCAACTTGCTGATTGTCAACCGCAGCCGCGACAAGGCCGAACAACTGGCTGCGGAAATGGATGCCACGGCGATGACTCTTGACCGGCTGCAGGAAGCGCTGCCGAGGGCCGACATCCTGATCAGTTCAACCGCCAGCCCGGAGCCGGTCATCATGCAGGCCGATGTCAGGGCTGCTCTGCGCAAGCGCCGCCATCGTCCCATGTTCCTTGTCGATATCGCTGTTCCCCGGGATATCGATCCGCTTATTTCCAAGCTGAAGGACGTCTACCTGTACACCATCGATGACCTGCAGCAAGTCGTCGATGAAAACATGGAACAGCGGACTGCCGCAGCCCGGTCGGCCAGTGCTGACGTCGACGAAGCCGTCACCAGTTTCATGCGCTGGCTTTCAGGTATACGCGCTGCGCGGACCCTGAAAAAAATACGCGAACAGTCGCATGAGTTCGAACAGGAGCTGACGCAAAAGGCGCTAAGGAGGCTCCAGGCAGGGCAGAATCCGGACGAAGTCCTGCATCAACTCGCCAATACGCTCACCAACAAGATCCTCCACCTGCCCAGTAAAAGACTGCGCGAAGCCGCCGAAAACCAGGACTACGAAGTGCTGAAAGCTGCTGATCGGATATTCCGGAAAGAAGACAGGGAAGGCGGGGAATGAAGTCCTCGATTCGCGAGCGGCTGCACCAGGTCGCTTCACGTTACGAGGAAGTCGGCCTGCTGCTTTCAACCCCGGAAGTGTTCTCAGACCAGAATCGCTTCCGCGACCTTTCCGTTGAATATGCGCAGCTGGAACCACTGGTGAAATCATGGGAAAACTGGCAATCCACCCGGGATGCGATCGAGGAAGCCCGGCAGATGCTGTCAGAATCTGACCCCGAAATGCGCGAGATGGCCGAGGATGAATTGCAGCGTTCATCCCTTCAGCTGGAATCACTGGAGAGCCAGATCCAGTTGCTGCTGCTGCCTAAAGACCCCAATGACGACAGCAATATTTTTCTTGAAATCCGTGCCGGAACCGGCGGCGATGAAGCCGCCATTTTTGCCGGCGACCTGTTCCGTATGTACCAGAAATACGCAGAAGCACGCGGTTGGCCGCTGGAAATACTGAGCCAGAACCTGGGAGAGCATGGAGGTTTCCGGGAGGTCATTGTCCGGATAGCCGGACAGGGTGCTTATTCCCGATTCAAGTTCGAATCCGGTACTCACCGGGTGCAGCGGGTCCCTGAAACAGAGTCACAGGGCAGAATTCATACTTCGGCCTGCACCGTGGCGATTCTTCCCGAGGTCGAAGGCATTGAAGAAATTGATATCAATCCGGCGGATGTCCGCGTGGATACCTTTCGCGCCTCGGGTGCAGGCGGCCAACACGTCAACAAGACCGACTCCGCCATTCGCCTGACCCACCTGCCGAGCGGCATCGTAGTGGAATGCCAGGACGAGCGCTCGCAGCATAAAAACCGTGCCCGGGCGATGTCGTTGCTGCAGGCGAAAATGCTGGAGCGGGAACAATCCCGCCAGCAATCCGAAATTGCAGAATCACGCCGCATCCAGGTGGGCAGTGGTGATCGCTCTCAGCGGGTCAGAACTTACAACTACCCGCAGGGCCGGATCACGGACCACCGGATCAATCTGACGTTGTACAAGCTGGATGAAATCATGGGGGGTCAACTGGACATGCTGGTTGATCCGCTTATGCAGGAACACCAGGCCGACCTGCTTGCCGAGACCGGTATCGGCTGACGACGAGGGCCGAGGCCAGGTTCAGCGGCAGAAAGGCCGCCAGAATATCAAGCGTGTACTGGCGCGGCGGCAACAGAACCATCAGCGCCGCCAGCACTGCGAAGAACACAACACCGGCCAGCAGCATTCTTCCTTGCCATCTTGGCAGTAACAGCAGAAGCCATAACGGATTCAGCACGAGCAGATTGAGGTTGTTCCCCGCCGCGGCATGATCGGTGCCAAACCCTAAAAATAGCAGGCACAAGCCTGCAAAACCGGACAGAGCCAGCCAGGCAACGGATAACTTGCGGCCGACACCCCGGCGCACATAGCGATCGCCCAGCCACACGAGTGCAACCAGCCCCAATGAAAACAACAGGTAGCGCGGCCACCAGGCCAACGGTGCAGCCGGCGGCAACGGCAGGGAAGATTCATACAGCATGACATCTTCCAGCACCAGCGGGCGCGC
Source organism: Lysobacterales bacterium (assembly GCA_029859645.1). Lineage (GTDB taxonomy): Bacteria > Pseudomonadota > Gammaproteobacteria > Xanthomonadales > SZUA-36 > JAHEFT01. Next base: position 11,915 of record JAOUCS010000062.1, read on the forward strand.
CTGTCTGTCACCGGTAAAACGGATTGCTGACACGTACTCGGCCAGTTTCTCGGGAATGAACATTTCGTCCCAGCGGCTGACGGGCTGGTCCACCTTCGAACCCAGTCCAGCCTCCAGGCCCAGGTATAGCCAGAAATCCCCTGCAGTCAGCCGCCGCGTGTGATCGCGCCAGGACTGCTCAGCCCTGACCGGCTCAAACTCCTCCTGCAACAAGCCATCCAGTGCAAGGTCCAGCGCGTCACGGACCCGGGTGGAACAATTATTCTCATAGTAATCGTACAGGTAGTCACGATTTTCCGGCTGAACTTCCTCCAACAGGTATTCGACCAGGCTTAGTTTTTGTTGCGGTGACAGATCCAGGTGCTGGGCCCGGATTGAACGGTTTTCATTGATGTAGGCAGCGAACTCTTCCCTGGCCGGCCGGGCGGCCGAGAAATACAGCATCCTGCCCTGCAGAAAACGCAGCAGGAAGTCTTCCTGGGCAAAGTCGAAAAAACCGAAATTGAACACGTGGTCCAGGCCCAGCTGCGTGTCACGAACCCAGATCGCATTGTGACCAAATCGTTGCCAGTAGATTTCTCCCGGCCCATAACTCACCAGCCATATTTCAGTCTCAACCGGCACGGCTTGATCGGCAGCCAGCACGTTGAAGCTGCCCACCAGGAGCAGCAAAACAGCCAGCATCCCCGGCAGAACCCGATTTGGCCGATCAGGCCTCCAGGACATTCATCTCTAGCGTGATAATGCGGCGGCTGTCTGCCTTGGTCACCCGAAATTCGAACTTGTCGGCCAGCACCACGGCATCGTCGTATTCCGGAACGCGACCGAATTCGGCCAGCAGCAGCCCGCCAACGGTTCCGTAATCATCATCGCTGAGTTCGCTTCCAAACTGTTCATTCAGATCGTCGATCGGGGTGAGCGCCTGCACCAGGTAGCGATTTTCACCGGTGCGCACGATCAGGGCCTCCTCTTCCTCGTCGTACTCATCGTCGATTTCACCGACAATTTCTTCCAGCACGTCCTCGATGGTGATCAGGCCAGAGACCCCGCCATACTCATCGACAACGATGGCCATGTGATTACGGCTGACTCGAAAATCACGCAACAACACGTTCAACCGCTTGCTCTCGGGAATTACCACTGCAGGGCGAATCGCGTCGGTCAGGTCAAAATCCTCACCACCGGAAGCCAGGTGGGGCAGCAGGTCTTTGGCCATCAATATGCCCACTACTTCATCTTTGTCTTCGCCGATCACCGGAAAGCGTGAATGGCCGGACTCAAGAATTCCAGGGAGAAATTCCTCCAGGTCGGAATCGAAGTGCACAACCACCATTTGAGATCTTGGAATCATGGCGTCCCGGACCTGGGTCTCGGAGACTTCGAGGGCGCCTTCCATCATCGCGAGCGCGTCGGCATCCAGGATGCCCTGCTCGCAAGCTTCGTTGAGAAATCCCAGCAATTGTTCGCGGTCCCGGGGGTGGTTGGAAAATGCTGCGCCGATTTTCTCGACCCAGGTTTTTTTCCCGGAACCGTTGCTCGATTGGTCTTCGCTCATGTTAGTACAATTGGCAACGCCACGCGCGTCACCCCGAATATAGGGCCGTCATGATTGCTAATCCAGTGTTTTTTTCCAAAATCTTCAATCATAGGGATTCGCAATTCCCAGCGAATCGAGCATATCAACTTCCAGCGACTCCATCTCTTCGGCTTCTTTTTCCGCCTGATGATCAAAACCCAACAGGTGCAGTACGCCATGGATCACCAGGTGCGCCCAGTGTGACTGCACCGCCTTGCGCTGGGCCGATGCCTCCTCGGCAACCAGCGGCGCGCAGATCACGACGTCGCCGAGCAAGGGTAAATCCATGCCGGCCGGCAGGTCTGCCGGAAATGACAGCACGTTGGTTGCGCGGTCTTTATCCCGATACTGCGAATTGAGTTGCCGGCTCTCTTCCCGATCCACCAGCCGCAGCGTCAGTTCCGCATCTTCGCGACCCGCCAGAGCTACCCTGACCCAGGCTTCGAATTGCTCATAATCCGGCACAGGCTGGAATGTCGTGGCATTCTGCAGGTCCAGTTCAACGCTCATCGGAGGTCGCAGATTCGCGCTCGTATGCCTCGACAATGTGCTGGACCATTGGATGCCGAACGACGTCGCCGGCCTTGAAATAGCTGAAGCTTACACCTTTGACCCGCTCCAGAATCATGAGCGCATGCTTCAACCCGGACATCGATTTGCTCGGCAGGTCGATTTGCGTAATGTCTCCGGTCACCACGGCAGTGGAGCCGAACCCAATACGGGTCAGAAACATTTTCATCTGCTCACGGGTGGTGTTCTGCGCTTCGTCAAGAATGACGAAAGCGTCGTTCAGCGTCCGCCCGCGCATGAACGCAAGTGGCGCAACTTCGATCACGTTGCGCTCGATCAAGGTCGCAACGCGGTCAAAACCCAGCATTTCATAAAGCGCGTCGTACAACGGTCTCAGGTAGGGGTCGACTTTCTGCGCCATGTCCCCAGGCAAAAAACCAAGCCGTTCGCCCGCCTCGACCGCGGGCCTGACCAGGACGATACGCTGCACCTGGTCGTCCTGCAGAGCGGCAACTGCGCAGGCGACCGCCAGGTAGGTTTTACCGGTGCCGGCCGGGCCGACCCCGAAATTGATCGCATGGCGGGTGATGTTACGCAAATAGCTCTTCTGGTTGGGCCCGCGGCCCCGAATGATGCCTCGCTTGGTTTTGACGCTGACGTCGTCTGCTGATTCGGAAACGTCCTCAGCTCCTGCGAGTTCCTGGATCCCGGTTTCCTGCAGATGCAGGTTGATCAGTTCCGGCGTCAGGATTTCGCTCTCGGACAAGCGGTAAAGGCCCTGCAGCAGGCGTCGGGTAGCGCGGCACGGACGGTCCGCGCCCTGGATCGTAAACAGGTTTCCGCGGCAGAAAATATCCACGCCCAGCCGCGATTCGATCTGCTTCAGATGCTCGTCAAACTGGCCGCACAAATTGGCCAGCCTGAGCGTGTCCGCCGGTTCCAGTTCCAAAGCAAGTCGCTGTTTCATGCCGCGTCCGCCGATTGGGAGTCGTTCAGCACGGCCCGTCCCCGCAGTGAGTTGCTGAGGGCTTCAGTGATGACGACATCAACAAACGTACCCACCAGGCGCGGGTTGCCATCGAAATTCACCACGCGGTTGTTTTCAGTCCGGCCAGCCAGTTGCTTCGGGTCCTTTTTACTCGCCCCTTCCACCAGGATGCGCTGAACGCTGCCTACCATACCCTGGCTGATGCGGGCAGCTTGCTGATTAACCAGGTCCTGTAATCGCTTCAACCGGTCTTTCTTGGCCTCCAGCGGCACGTCGTCCGGCAGGCTCGCCGCAGGTGTACCCGGGCGCGCCGAGAAAATGAAGCTGAAGCTCTGGTCGAAATCCAGCTCCGCAATCAGCTTGAGCGTCTGCTGAAAATCCTGCTCGGTTTCTCCGGGGAAGCCGACGATGAAATCAGATGACAGGCTGATATCCGGTCTTTTTTCGCGCAGGCGGCGGATTTTCTGCTTGTATTCGAGTGCAGTGTGACCGCGCTTCATCAGCGCCAGCACCCGGTCCGAGCCACTTTGTACGGGCAGATGCAGGTAATTGGCCAGCTCCGGCACCTCGCCGAAAGCATCGACCAGGTTCTGTGAAAACTCCACCGGGTGAGAGGTGGTGAAGCGGACTCTTTCCACCCCCTCGATCGCGGCGACATAATGAATCAGCAAGGCAAGATCGGCGACGGTCCCATCATGCATGGGTCCACGGTATGCATTGACATTCTGCCCGAGCAGGTTGATTTCCTTCACACCTTTTCCGGCCAGGGCTGCGCATTCGGCAATAACGTCATCAAAAGGCCGGCTGATCTCTTCGCCACGGGTATAGGGGACCACGCAAAAGGTGCAGTACTTGCTGCAACCCTCCATCACGGACACGAAGGCGCTACCCCCCTGTGCCCCCGGTTCCGGCAGGTTATCGAATTTTTCCACTTCAGGGAACGAGACATCTACTGCGGCCCGCCCTTCTCGACGAACCGTTTCCAGCATGGACGGCAGGCGGTGCAGGGTTTGTGGGCCGAAGACCATGTCGACGATCGGCGCCCGGTCGATGATCGCCGTGCCTTCCTGGCTGGCGACACAGCCGCCCACCCCTATCACCACGTTGGGATTGTTTTTCTTGAGCTGCTTCCAGCGTCCCAACTGGGAAAAAACTTTTTCCTGGGCTTTTTCCCTGATCGAACAGGTGTTGATCAGGATAACGTCCGCATCCTCTTCGCGATCAGTCAGCTGCAGACCGTGGGAGGCCGCCAGCACGTCGGCCATTTTGCCTGAATCGTATTCGTTCATCTGGCAGCCATGAGTCTTGATGTAGAGCTTTTCTTTCATTATTTCAGTCAGTCATCGAAATGAACCGCGTAGAATACACCCATGTGCTTTTTTCCGCCACGTTATCAGGGTAGCAACGATGATCGACAAAACGGCGCCTTTACTGGATAAACACCTGTTGCAAAGACTGGGCGAGGCGCAGCATGTCACGGTGCTGTCGGGTGCGGGTATGTCCGCGGAAAGCGGTATCCCCACCTTCCGGGACGCGCAGACCGGTATCTGGGCGAAATACCGGGCCGAGGACCTCGCGACGCCCGAAGCTTTTGCAGCGAATCCCGCCCGCGTCTGGCGTTGGTACGAGGAGCGCCGAAACGCCGTGCGCTCCGCGCGCCCGCACGCAGGGCACCAGGCGCTGGTAATGCTGGAGTCGCTGGTTCCTGCCTTGAGCCTGCTTACCCAGAACGTGGACGGCCTGCACCAACTGGCTGGCTCGAACCAGGTTATTGAATTACATGGAAACATCCTTCGATCCAAATGCCACATCACCGGCCGCCTTATTGGCGCCGACTGGCTGACTGATTCGACCCAGGAACCACCACCATCACCTTACGTCGCCGGAGGCTATGCGCGGCCGGACGTGGTCTGGTTCGGCGAAGTGCTGCCACAGGAAGCACTGGAACGCGCCATGGCGGCTGCCATACGATGTGATTTCTGCATATCGGTGGGTACGACCTCGCTGGTCCAGCCAGCGGCCAGCCTGCCGTTGATGGCGCTTGAGCACGGCGCAGCCCTGGTCGAGATCAATCCCATGGAAACCCCATTGAGCATGCACGCCGAACAGTGCCTGCGTGGCCCGGCCTCCCAGGTACTGGCTTCCGTAGTGCAGCAATTGGCGGACTGGAAACGCGACCCTGGTCAGGGTCCTCGTCTATAATCTGGTGGATCATTCAAGTACATAAAGCAGGTGGAAAAATGCCCAATCTGAACACTTACCGGGACACGCTTGAAGAAATCCGGGCGGCTGGACTGTACAAGACTGAGCGTGTCATCACGACACCGCAAAGTGTTGAAATCAAGGTACAGGACGGCAGCGAAGTGCTGAATTTCTGCGCCAACAACTACCTCGGCCTGGCCGATAACCCGGAAGTAATCCAGGCAGCGCACCAGGCGCTGGACGACCATGGTTTCGGTTTGGCGTCGGTGCGCTTCATTTGCGGCACGCAGGACCTGCACAAGGAACTGGAACAGTCCATTTCGACCTTTTTCGGCACCGATGACACGATTCTCTACACCTCCTGTTTCGACGCCAACGGCGGATTGTTCGAGACCATCCTGGGGCCCCAGGATGCGGTGATATCCGATGCCCTGAATCATGCGTCCATCATTGACGGAATTCGCCTGTGCAAGGCTCAGCGTCACCGCTACCCGAACAGCGACATGGCCGCACTGGAAGAAATACTGGCCTCAACGCAGGACCGCAACACGCGCCTGATCGCCACGGATGGCGCGTTCAGTATGGATGGTTACATCGCGCGGCTGGACGAGATCACTGAACTGGCAGAACGCTACGACGCCATGGTGATGGTGGACGACAGTCACGCCACGGGGTTTCTGGGTGCCACAGGGCGCGGTTCGGCGGAACATCACGGCGTCATGGATAAAATCGATATCTTCACATCCACACTGGGCAAGGCCCTGGGCGGGGGCTCAGGTGGTTTCACTACCGGCCGGCAGGAAATCATCGACCTGCTCCGGCAGCGCTCAAGGCCCTACCTGTTTTCCAACACCCTGCCGCCACCGCTGGTTGCGGCCGGCATCAGGGTTTTTGAAATGCTTTCGTCCACCACCCAATTGCGGGACCGGCTGGAGGAAAACACCCGCTACTTCCGTTCGGCCATGAGCGAAACGGGATTTGACATCAAACCGGGAACGCATCCAATCGTGCCGGTCATGCTTTACGATGCACCGCTGGCGCAGGAATTCGCCGGCCGGCTGCTGAAGCAGGGTATCTATGTCATAGGGTTCTTCTACCCGGTGGTGCCGCAGGGCGAGGCGCGCATTCGCGTTCAAATCTCGGCGGCCCATGAAACAGCGCACCTGGACCGGGCGATCGAGGCTTTTACACGGGTCGGCAAAGATCTTGGCGTGCTCGACTGACCAGAAGCTTTTGATTCACATCAGCTTGATTTCACGCAGGCGCTCATTCAGGAAATCATTGGCGGAAATCGGATCCGGGTAACGGTTCGGATTCTCTTCAGAAATGCAGGTCGGCAGGGTTTCAATTTCAAAATCCGGATTGGGGTGCATGAAAAACGGAATGGAATATCGCGCCTGGCCAGCTTTCTCGCCCGGCGGATTGACCACCCGGTGAGGAGTTGACGGCAACACATGGTTGGTCAGGCGTTTCATCATATCCCCGATGTTGACCACGATGGTTCCCGGAATGCTGGTCACCTCTATCCAGCGCCCTTCGCGGGACAATATCTGCAGTCCTGCCTCGTTGGAGCCGATCAGCAGCGTGATCAGGTTGATATCCTCGTGCTGCGCAGCGCGGACTGCCGGCGTCTGCTGATCGCGGATCGGAGGGTAGTGAATGGCGCGCAGGACACTGTTACCGAGCTGCACCCGGCGAGCAAACCAGTGCTGGTCCAGTCCCAGCGACAGCGCAATGATCTGCAATATCTTCTGGCCGAGCCGATCCAGCGCAGCATACAGTTCACAGGCCTTGTCCCGAAATTCAGGAACCTCCGTGGGCCAGGGATTTGGCTCCAGGATATCCGGCCACGGATTGTCCGCGCCAATTTCTCTGCCGGTATGCCAGAATTCCTTGAGGTCCGGGATGGTTTGATCACGCGCCTGCTCGATTCCGAATGGCGTGTATCCTCTTTGGCCACCCGCGCCTGAGCGGTAACG
>JAOUCS010000013.1 GCA_029859645.1 Lysobacterales bacterium
TTCTGATCGTAATCGGCCGGTGATGTAATTACCGTCCAGCAGGATCACCATGCCCTCATCGGAAATGCCGAAGGTTACATCCAGGTTTCCGGCCACTTCGCCCAATGCCTGTTCCGCGTTAGCCTCGATACCACGATCCATCGCCGCCACCGCAACCAGCCGGTACAGCGCGCCGCTGTCGAGGAAATGCCAACCCAGTTTTTCCGCCAGGCGCATGGCGATCGTGCCTTTGCCCGAACCTCCCGGTCCGTCAACGGTAATGACCGGGGCAGGCGCTGGATTATCAGCGTTCATCAACACAGCCTCCCACTGCAGCCAGGTCGCGCACAAAGGAGGGAAAAGAGGTATTGATATGCTCCGCACCCTCTATCGCCACCGCGGCGCTGGCGACCTGCCCCAGTACCGCGAAACTCATGGCGCAGCGATGATCACCCGCGCCATCAACCCGGCCGCCATTGACGCTGCCGCCTGTCACGTCCACACCGTCTTCGTATTCCTTCAATTGAACACCCAGCTGCCGCAGACCTTTAGCCATGACATCCAGGCGATCGCTTTCCTTGACCCGCAATTCCGCCGCCCCCCGGATCCGGGTGGTGCCTTCCGAGACCGCTGCCAGCGCCATGATCACCGGTACTTCATCGATCAGTGACGGCACCCATTCTTCCGGAATGTCAATGCCGCGAAGGCGTCTGGCGCAGCGAATCCGGATATCCCCGACCTGCTCACCTCCCTGCCGGCGCAGGTCGTGAACCGTGAGGTCGGCGCCCATTTCGCGCAGGACCTGGACGATACCGTCGCGCGTCCTGTTGAGGCCGACATTTCGAAGCAACAGCTCAGAGCCCGGCACCAATGTGGCAGCCACCATGAAGAAGGCGGCTGATGAAATATCAGCCGGCACATGAACGGTTGCTGCGGTCAGGCGGGTGCCTCCTGCCACACCGCATGGGCCAACCAGTTCTGCCCCGAACGCCGGCAGCATCTGTTCCGTATGGTCCCGGCTCAGCAGAGGCTCGCTGACCGTGGTCTGGCCATCGGCATAAAGCCCGGCCAGCAAAACACAGGATTTCACCTGGGCGCTGGCAATGGGTGACTCGTAGTCAATGCCATGCAAGGCAGATGTACCGGCAATCCGCAGGGGCGGCGTTCCGTTTTTGCCAGTCTCTATGGTTGCGCCCATCAGGGTCAGCGGCTTGACGATGCGGGTCATCGGCCGCTGATTGAGGGACTCGTCGCCAAACAGCACCGAGTCGAACGGCTGGGCAGCGAGAACACCCGCCAACAGGCGCATGGCGGTGCCGGAATTGCCCATGTCCAGCGGCGCGCCCGGCGCCGAAAGCCCACGGCTACCCACGCCCTGCAGGAACAGGGTTTGACCCTGTCGCCTGACGCCCATACCCAGCTGGACGCAGGCTTTTTCAGTGGCCTTCACGTCCTCGCTTTGCAACAGGCCGGTCACCCGGGACTCCCCTTCGGCCAGGCAGGAGAAAATCAGCGCACGGTGAGAAATGGACTTGTCACCCGGCGGTGTCACTTCGCCTTGCAGTGGCGCAGACGCAGGCTGTGTTTCCAGCATCATGAAGGAGCGAGTATCGCGCGCGGGTAGGAACCCAGCACCCGGGTCAACTTGCTGACGTTCTCCAGGTCGGCAAGCGCCGCCTTGATATTAGCGTCTTCTTTATGGCCTTCCAGGTCAACGAAAAACACGTAGGCCCACTTGCCGTGACGCGAAGGCCGGGACTCGATCCGGGTCATGTTGACGCCGTGTTCCTGCAGCGGCTTCAACAGGCTGTAAAGCAGTCCGGGCCCTTCGTGCCCGGAAAGCAACAGCGTGGTTTTGTCTTTTCCTGAAGGCGCAAATATTTTACGACCGATGACCAGGAATCGAGTGGTGTTGTCGGGATGGTCTTCGATATCGGCGAACAGCACCGGCAGTCCGTAAACCTCCGCTGCCGGCCGGCCGGCAATGGCGGCAGCCTCGGGCGCATTTCGCACCCGCCGGGCGGCCTCGCTGTTGCTGCCCACGGCAATCAATTCAACGCCCGGAAGGTGCGCACGCAACCAGGATTTGCACTGGGAAAGGGATTGTTCATGCGAATAGACCCGCTCGATCTGCTCCACCGAGGAAGCCAGCGTCAGCAGGTTCTGGTGCACGCGCAGTTCGATTTCACCGCAGATTTTGAGGTCCGACAGCAGGAACATATCGAGTGTATGACTGACGATCCCCTGGGTGGAGTTCTCCACCGGGACTACCCCAAAATCGGCATCACCCGCCTGCACCTGCTCGAATACATCGTCAATGGCAGGCAGGCTAAGGGCATGAACCGAGTGCCCGAAGTGGCGGTGCACCGCCTGCTGGGTAAAGGTGCCCTCCGGACCCAGGTAGGCGACTTTAAGCGGCTCCTGCTGCGCCAGGCAGGCCGACATGATTTCACGGAAAAGGCGCAGCATTTCGCTGTCGCTGAGCGGTCCTTCGTTACGTTCCAAAACAGCCCTGAGGACCTGCGCTTCACGTTCCGGCCGAAAGTAGTCCACGGCTTCGTTCGACGAATCCTTGCTCTGTCGAACCCGAAAAGCCAGCCGCGCCCTTTCGCTGATCAGCTGCTGGATCTTTTCGTCGAGGCGATCAATCTCCCCCCGCACCGAATCGAGTTGTTCCTGTTGTGCTTTTTTATCTTTCACCAGCCGCAAGTCCTTCCTTGATAACCAGGCTCAATCCACCATTGTATCGTCTAAATTTCGACTCGCCAGCGTTATCTTGCCTGCGCGGCCGAGACCTCTGCCGGCGCACACTCCGGATCGTCTCCGAGGTTCAATACCACGCCGCTCGCCGTTACCGTGCCCGACTTCAATTCGGCGACACTCAGCTGGATCCTGACATCCGGCGTGGCCGATTCATCACCATCCCCGGCGCCCATACCCAGGTCCGGAAGGTCCTGCGTGAGCCGGTCCAGGTCCAGCACGCCAGCCTCCAGAACCAGTTGCGCCGAAAATGGCTCGCCCATAAACAGGCAGGCCCGTCCGGCAAGACTCTGCTCCTGGCGGCGGATCTGCAGGGAACCCAGATCCAGGCGTGATGCGGCAGCGTCCAGCAGCATCCATCCCTCGGCATCCACCAGGTCTTCGATCTCAAGCCTGAACGGCGCTTGCCGGCGATCGGCGAAACCGTTCAGTTCCAGCCGATTGATTTGCAGCGCCTGGCCGGGGCTCCCCGGTAAAACCAGGCTGAAATCCCGAATGGCCAACTGGTCGATTTGAGGGATTCTGTTTTCCTCACGCGGCGACTGGTCCCCTGTGGCCGCACCGCTGCGGTACCGGCCAGGATAGAATTCGCCGTCGGTCAGCCGAATCCAGTCGATTTGAACCTGGCCGTCGATCAGGGGTTTGAGCGCAACGGAAATCTCGTACTCCGCGCTCTGGGCCAGCGTCTCGTTCTCATCCGTGCTGCGGATGATCAGTTGCGTCCCGGATACACCGATGTCCGGCAACAGCATCAGGTCGAAATCTCCCTGCAGACGCACCTCCATGCCGGTCCGCGCGGACAGGTTGCGCTCCAGCATCCGCTTGCCACCGGACGACTCCAGCCAGGCATCGATAGCCCAGTAAGCCACAAACGGCAGCAGCAGCAACACTGCCAGCACCACCAACAGCAGCTTGCGCAAGCGGTGTGTCATGGCAAAAGCACCGCAACCACAAACTGGTTAAATTCCTGTACCGCGTCTAAACTGATGCGTCCCGGGGTGTTTGGATTGAAACGATGTCTCATATCGATATGGTCGCACGGCATTCCATGCCAGCGAAAGAAGCACAACAAGCAGCAGATGAACTGGCCGGCGACCTGGCCCGCAAATTCGAGATCAATTATGGCTGGGAAGGCGACCACATTCACTTTGAACGTCCCGGAGTCAATGGCATGATCACTGTCCGGGAGAATGAAATAAGAATCAAGGCCCGCCTGGGCTTGATGCTGGTGTTTCTCAAGCCGGTGATCGAAACCGAAATCTCAGACTATCTGCAAAACCACTTTGGCTGTACCTTCACCTAGCCGGTCACCAGCCAAAAGGCTGTTCCGTCCCGGCGAACAGTTTTTCCATCGCGCCCCATTCACGCGTATGGATGGTTTCATTGAAATAGGTAATGTCCCCCAACGCCCGGAATGAGCCCAGGCCCGCCTCCAGGAATTCCTGCAATTTCCCAAAACCGGCGGCATGGGCCGGTCCGCGTAGCAGCCGTACCAGCATGTTGACCATCGGCTTATCCACCAGTCGCTCGAGGTCGTATCCCAACTTCCTGATCAACAGGATTTGCCGCTCTCTGGCCGGCTGATCACCGACGGCCCGGTAGATATCGCAATAGCCGGACATGTCCAGTTCGGTCAGCCCCCTGCGTTTCATCTGCCGAGCCATTTCCATATCGAATTCGAGGCTGATGGCCTGCAGCTCGAAGGCTTCCGACATGATATACAGCACCTTGTCCGGCAGGAAGCGCTGCATCACGGGCATCACTTTACCCATGTCCTGGTCACGCTCACGAAAATCGAGCCCACCGTATATCTCGGTCAGGAAAAACGTGACGGCCGGGCGGTAGGGTTGCTGCCTGATGAAGTCATCAAAGGTCCGGGCCAAGCGGGCCTGCTGCCAGCTTTGCAGGCATTCGAACTCCGCCAGCGGGAACTCCGGCTGGTCGAGCAAACCCGCCAGATGATGATTTCTGGCGAGCATTTCATGCAGCCTCGCTGCGCCGCGCTTGGGCATTTTTTTGCTATCCGAACCTGGCAATACGGACCGTCAGACACGGTCTGATCTGGTTGACCTGAAACATGTTTACAGGCCCGATATTACGTACACTATAAAGCTATGCTAACCCTACATCCGGCGAAAAAACAGACTACTGTCAACACACCCCGCATCGGCCTGGCGATAGCCGGTGGCGGGCCTGTTGGCGCGATTTACGAATTGGGCGCATTGCGAGCCGTGGATGAGGCCATCAGGGGCCTGCGACTGCACGACCTGGACATCTATGTGGGTGTCAGCGCCGGCGCGTTTATCGCGGCGAGCCTTGCCAATGACATCACCACCGCCGACATGTGCCGGATTTTCACCGGTCACAATCATGCCGAATACCTGTTTGAACCCGAAAAACTGCTGAAACCGGCCTATCGCGAGTACCTGCAACGGGCCCGGCAGGTACCCGGTGTGGTTACCGACAGCCTCATTGATATCGTCAAGCACCCGCTGAACGCCAGCGTGGCACGCCTGATGGGGTCGCTGGGACAGGCCATTCCCAGCGGAATATTTGACAACGAGGCGATCAACAGATTCCTGATGGGGGTTTTCGAATCCAGCGGCCGGTCGAATGATTTCGCCGACCTGAAAAAGAAACTGTATATCGTCGCTGTTGACCTCGATACCGGCGCCGCCGTCAGGTTCGGCGGCGATGATCACCGGGACATTTCCATTTCCAGGGCGGTGCAGGCCAGCGCTGCCCTGCCCGGCATGTATCCGCCGGTTAAAATCGGAGACCAGTATTACGTCGATGGCGCCTTGCGCAGGACCATGCACGCCTCGGTGGCCCTGGACGAAGGTGTCGATCTATTGCTCGGTATCAATCCGCTGGTGCCGTATGATTCCAGCAGCCAGCTTGACGACAATCCCCATATTCCGATCAAGAAACTGATCCAGGGCGGCTTGCCGCTGATCCTGTCGCAGACCTTCCGTGCCCTGATCCAGTCGCGCATGAACGTCGCTTTCAGAAAATACCGGGAAACCCATCCGGAAACCGACCTGATGCTGGTCGAACCGAATCGTGGCGACGAGGAAATCTTTTTCACCAATATTTTCAGTTTCGCCAGCCGCAATGCACTCTGCGACCATGCCTATCGACTGACCCGGATGGACCTGCTGCGACGGGCTGACGAACTGGACGAAACGCTGGCCAGGCACGGGCTGAGCCTGGACCGTGAATTGCTGCAACAGCACTCGCGGTCCCTGCAGGACAGCCTCAACGCCGAATGGTCAGGACACAGCAAAGTGGGCCGCAACCTGTCCCGCATCCTCGACGACCTGGAATGGGAACTGGATCGCCTGGCCGTCGGCTAAAGCCACCGGAAAGCGGAACTCCTGCAATGCTGAACGGCTGGCCACAGTCAGAGCGCAGCTTACCAGTGAATGCCCCTCATCAGGCTCGCAAATGCCACCTGCTCGGACGAGGCTGCCGCCTGGTTGTCGTTAACGCCCTTCGCCGCCGCTGAATCCGGGAACATCCGGAACGCGCTGTTCATGATGATCTCGGAAACTTTAGGGGCTACCGCGTGCATGACTTGCGCAAAGGTTCCCAGCCGGGTGGCTATGCGTTGTGGTTTGTAGATCACGGCCTGCTTCACCATGGCTGCTGCTTCCTCCGGCGAAATCGTCGGAACGTTCTCGTAAATTTTGGTCGGTGCGATCATTGGCGTCCTGACCAGCGGCATATTGATGGTGGTGAAGCGGATGCCGGTGTCACTGAACTCTGACGAGGCGCAACGTGAAAACGCATCCAATGCGGCTTTCGATGCCACGTAGGCTGAAAAGCGGGGTGCGTTTGACAACACACCAATGGACGAAATATTGATGATCTGGCCCTGGCGTTTCTTTTCCATCAGTGGCAATACACCCATGATCAGGCGCAAACAGCCGAAGTAATTCAGCTGCATGACCCGCTCATAATCGTGAAACCGGTCATACGAGGCCGCGATTGCGCGACGGATGGAGCGACCGGCATTGTTAACGAGGATATCGATGTCCCCCATTTCATCGAGAATCCGGGCCAGTACGTCGTCACAGGCGTCCAATTCGGCCAGGTCGGCCGAAAATGATCTGACTTCTCCGCCCTCCTCTTCAATCTCGCGCACGGTATCAGCCAGCTTGCTTTCGTCGCGCGCGACAATGGCCACCCGCGCGCCGGCCCGGGCCATCATCACAGCCGTTGCGTGTCCGATACCCGAAGAACCGCCGGTGACCACCACCACTTTACCGCCAACATGGCCGCGCAAACTGCGGTCGATGAACAGGTCGGGATCCAGGTGTCTTTCCCAGTAGTCCCACAGCCGCCAGGCGTAATCATCCAGTCGCGGTACGCGGATATCTGTGCCTTTCAATAGTTTTTGCGTTTCGCGGCAATCGAACTTGGTGGGGTAATTGATAAATTTCAGAACGTCTGGCGGCATCCCGAGATTTCCCAGTACTTCACGGTAGATCCGGCGCACCGGCGGCAGCATCATCATGCCCTGCTTGACGACCGCGGGAATATAGTTGAACAGGCGCGCGTCCACGCGCATGCTCATCTGCGGCGCATGCGCCGACTCGGCAAACAGGTTCAGGACTTCGCCAATCCGCATCGGCTTGGGATCCGTCAGGTGAAAACACTTGCCGTCCTGTCGCGGCAGATGCGCGATGTGATCCATCGCTTGCACAACGTAATCCACCGGCACCATGTTCAGCCGGCCCCCTTCGAGACCAATCGTGGGCATCCACGCCGGCATGGCGCGGCGCATTTTCTGGATCAGCTTGAAGAAATAGTAAGGCCCGTCGATCTTGTCGATTTCCCCGGTCTGTGAATCGCCGACCACAATGGCCGGCCGGTAGATGCGCCAGGGTATCCGGCACTTGTCACGCACCAGTCCTTCCGAATCATGCTTGGTCCGAAAATAGGGGTTGTCCAGGCCGACCGCTTCTTCGAACATGTCTTCGCTGAAGGTTCCGGGATACAGTCCCGCGGCTGCGATTGAGCTGACATGATGGAATCGCTTTGCCTTAACGGCTTCGGCAAACCGCACCGTGTTGCGCGTGCCGTCCATATTGACCGCCTGCTGGGAGGCTGCATCGGCTTTCAGGTCATAGATCGCAGCCAGGTGGAATACATGGTCAATCTGCCCTTCAAGCTTCTTCCGTTTTGCAGGCGGAATACCCAGCAGTGGTCGGGTCAGGTCACCCCTGACGGCGATGACGCGCTTCGAGGCTTTACCCCATCGCGCCCTGAGCTTGTCCAGTTTTTCCTCCGACCCTTTGCGGACCAGGACATAGATCTTGCCTCTGCGCTTGAGTAAGAGCCGGATTAGGTTCTGGCCGATAAAACCGGTACCGCCTGTGATGAAGTAACTCATGGCTATTGCACTCCAGAATGATGTACTGACCCTGAAATGTTACGATCATAGCAGAACCGCTGGATGAAACAGGCCGTCCAGATCAAGAAGGAGACCAATCGAGTATGAGCACCGACAACGCTATGTTTGAACAGGCCGCGCTGGCGGCAAAATCATTGCCGGAAAGACCGGATGACACCACCATGCTGCAGCTGTACGCCTTGTACAAACAAGGTTCAGCTGGTGATGTAGAAGGAGATAAACCCGGATTTTTCGACTTTGTAGGGGTCGCCAAATACGAAGCATGGGAAAAACTGCAAGGCAGCAGCCAGGAGGATGCACAGGCGCAGTACATCGACCTGGTCCGGAAGCTGGGCGGCCAGTTCTGAACCGCCGGGACGCCTGAGCGATGGCGCGCCGCGATACCCGGGAATTGATCCTCAGTACCAGCCTGCAACTGTTCAATGGTTACGGTGAGCCCAATGTGACCACCAATCATATCGCCGACGAGGCCGATATCAGCCCGGGCAACCTGTATTACCATTTTCGCAGCAAAGACGACATCGTCATCGAGCTCTTCAAGCGCTTCCTGTCACGATTTCAGCCGCTGATCGGAATCGCTGAAGATTCACTCACCCAGGCTGAGGACCTGTGGTTCCAGTTGCACCTGAGCTTCGAAGTAAAGGGTGAGTTTCGATTCCTCTACCGAAACCTTTCGGACCTGACCGGGCGTATCCCCGACCTGGATCGTGCCATGCGCGGCCTGCTGGCCCGAGAACGGTTATCGGCATGGAATTCGCTCAATGGGCTGGAACTCGCCGGCGTGCTGCAAATAGATGAAGTTCAGAAAGAAATGCTGGCTGACAGCATCCTGCTGGCCCTGACTTACTGGATTCCTTTCTCTGAACTGTTTGAACCGGGCGGATTGGATAACAGCGATGCCCAGACCCGGGCCATCGCCCGTGTGCTGTTCAGCGTCACTCCTCATTTCCGTGAGCCGGAACGCAGCCAGTTCAACGCCATCGCCACTCAGTACCTGTCGAATTCAAGCTAAAAAAAGGCCGGCAGGGCGCCGGCCTAAAAGAGGGATATCAGGATGTCCTGATAGTGCCTGGTCCGCCCAGTGCGAGCGGACCGGGACAGGGTCAGAAGCTCAAGCGGCCTTGGGGGCTTCCTTGGCGGGAGCTGCCTTCTTGGCGACCGGCTTCTTCACAACGGCTTTCTTGACCGCGGCTTTCTTCACTACTGCCTTTTTGGCGACGGGCTTCTTGGCTACCGCCTTTTTAGCGACGGGCTTCTTGGCTGCGGGCTTCTTGGCAACCGCTTTCTTGGGCGCTGCTTTTTTAGCTGCAGGCCTGGCCTTGTTCAGCTTTTTGTCGAGGGCTGCCACTTTACGCGACAATTCCTGCACACGACGGGTCAAGCCGTTGACGTCGTCACGGGTAGGAATACCGAGGCGTCCAAGCACACGGCCAACCCGGTCATCAAAGATGTTTTCCAATTTGTCCCAGTTGTCGTTAGCCTGCTTGCGCACGGAACCCGCCTGGTCGCGGACGCCATCAAAGCGATCTTCGAAATCACCGCTGATGTCTTTTACGCGGGTTTCGATTTCACCACGAATGCCCTTTACGCGGTCTTCAACTTCGCCGCGAAATTCTTTGACACGTGATTCCAGGTCACCCCGAATACCGTCGAACGCGCCTTCAACATCTTTACGCGTCCTTTTTTCCAGCTTGCTGCCTTCTTTCACGAGCTTGTCGAAGAATTTGTTGCCTTCTTCTATAAACTTCTCGCCTTCCTGCTGGGCAACGCTGAATGCGCCGAGACCGGCCAGCCAGATTTCACGGGCTGATTCCGTAACCGGGTTTTCCGCCTTGCGGACAACCGACTTACGTTGTACTTTCTTCTTTAGCTTCTTAGTAGCCATAACATGCTCCTGTATGAGAGTTTTACCAATTGTCGGAACCATTTTAGAAACCTGAATTAGAGTAATCACACTAAAATGCATCACTGGAACAAATTCCCTCACGACAACGGGGCCTTCTGTTACCCAGGCAAGAAACTGGAAGCCGCCTGGGACATCCTTCACCTGGGTGATCGCGAAGCATTTCCTGGCAGCAACGAGCTGCAGGATGCCTGGCGCTGTTTCCACCAGGGTGAGTTTCAGCAAGCTGTCGAAAAGGCCGATGCATCAGGCCTGGAGGGGCACGCGGTGGCCAACAAGGCCACAGGAATTTACGCCACCTACCTTGAAGACAGGCCAAAGCGACAGATCGAGTGCTTCAAATCGGCGATCGCGCGGGCCGAGAGCGCCATCAACGCTTTTCCGGAAGATGCCAACAGTCACTATTTTCACGCGTTCAACCTGGGCAGGTACAGTCAGAGCATTTCCGTGGTTAAGGCGCTGAAACAGGGCATCGGGGGAAAAATACAAAAAAGTCTCAGGCGGGCCCTGGAATTGCAGCCCGAACATGCTGAAGCGCACACCGCCATGGGTATGTATCATGCCGAGATCATCGATAAGGTTGGCAAGCTGATCGGTGGCATGACTTACGGCGCCAGCGAGTCTGACGCGATGAAACATTTTGAGCTTGCACTCAGCCTGACCCCGCTGTCGCCCATCGCGCATATCGAGTTCGGCAACGGCATCTACCTTCTTTATGGAGACAAAAAGCTGGACCAGGTATCTGATTTATATATAAAAGCATCAGAAATGGAACCCCGGGACGCAATGGAAAAACTGGATGTTGAGTCAGCATTGGCCGAATTGGAGTAAGCCAAAAAACAGCAAGTAATTCTTTACAAAACACGTGATTTATCATAGTGTTATTCTAGATTTTGACAGGGAAGTATCATGATCAGCGAAAAAAATACACTTTTAGGGTACCTGGTGGAGGCCAACGGCTCCGATTTCGTAGCGCAGTTGATTTCCGAGGATGAAGGGTTTGTTCCACAGATTACCGTGGATGGCATTGAGGTCAGGATAGGCCAGATTGGGTCATACCTGATGGTTCGACAGTCCGGTACTTACGTGCTCGTCATCGTTGAGAGCATGTGGCAGGAAGTCGAACCCGGCGGAGAATTGACCCGCCTGGTTCGCGTCAACCCACTGGGCGAAATCTCCGCCAAGGGTGGTTTCAACCGGGGTGTCGCGCACTTCCCCACCACCGGCGCGGAACTCCACCTGGTGGGCGCCGCCACGCTGGAAGTCCTGTTTTCGAAGTACAGTGCAGCCGATTTCAAGGTGGGCAAGTTAAGTTCCTTTGAATCGGTGGACGTGTTCATCGATCCGGATGCGTTCTTTGGACGGCATGCCGCGATTCTCGGCCAGTCGGGTTCAGGCAAGTCCTGGTCTGTCACCAGTTTCATACAATCGACCTTAAGAGCGATGCCCAACGCCCATATCATCATACTTGACCTGCACGGTGAATATGGCACCAAGGACTGGGATCCAAGTACCACGCCCCCCTTCCCTGCCGACAAGGTTCGGTGCATCAAGGCCAGTGACCTGGAAATTCCATACTGGCTGTTGACGTACGAGGAACTGATTGAGCTGTTGATCGACGATGATGATCCGAACGCTTCCGTTCAGATCGCATTTCTGCGAGGTGTGCTGCTCGAGTTGAAACGCGAAGCCAACGAGCATCTCAATATCGGTCACATCACCGTGGACTCACCGATCTATTTCGCACTGGACGACCTGGTCAGCCGCTTCAAATACGCCAACGAAACAACCGCGGACTTCGGAAAATCCAAGACCGCGTTGACCGGCAAGTTCGACCAGTTGCTGGTCAAATTGCAGAGCCGTCTGAACGATACCCGATACGATTTCCTGTTACGGCCGCAGAAACGAACTTCCTCGGACTCGCTGGCAGGCCTGTTGAGAGATTTTGTCGGCCTGGGCGAACCCGATGCCAAGGTGACCGTTCTGGACCTGAGTTCCATCCCCTTTGACGTTCACCCAACCGTCACGGCACAGATTGGACGCCTGGCCTTCGAATTCAATTACTGGAATCCGAGATGCCGGGAGTTTCCCCTGTTCCTGGTGGCGGAAGAAGCCCATGCCTATATCCCCCGTGCCCATGTCGGCGGACACCAGGGCACGCGCCGCAGCTTTGAACGGATCGCCAAGGCCGGCCGTAAATACGCGGTAGGCCTGTGCGTGGTCAGTCAGCGGCCCAACGAATTGTCGGAAACCGTTCTGTCGCAGTGCAGTACCTTCGTCTGCCTGCGCATAACCAACCCGGATGACCAGGAATATGTCCGCGCTCTGGTACCCGATGCGGCCAGGGGTATTCTCGAAGCTCTCACCTCGCTTGCCCAGGGTGAAGCCATTGCCACTGGAGAAGGCGTTCCCATGCCGGTGCGGTTCCAGGTCACGATGCCTGATCCTCCGCCCAACGCCCAGGACATCGAATACGCGGGAATGTGGTCGCGCGGACCCAAAGAGACCGACGTCGAACAAATCGTCGACAGCTGGAGGCGCCCGCGCCGCTGATATCGGCTGCCAAGCCTTGCATCAAAGCGCTATTCCCGGAGTAGCTGCTCCGCGAGTTCAGGTGATTCCGGCAAATCGACCGGGATCATCAGGCTCAGGTACAGCAACTTGTCGAATTCCGTGCGAAATCGCCTGATGATTGCGTTCGGCTCAGGTACCAGCTTACGGTCGGTGATGACACCGAAAAACACCTGTCCGTCGTAACTGAGAATGCTGATACCCATCCCGATGCTGCCGTTTTGTGGCACCCAGAACATCATGTCCTTGACCTTTTCGCCAGCCAGGTAAAGCGGCTGTTGTGGCCCCGGCACATTCGTCAGCACCGTGGTGGCCTTGTCGCTGAGCAGTTCCAGCGCCGGCTTCTGTAACACCGACGGGCCCATACCCAGCGCAGCCAGCAGCCCAAATGCCACGGTCGCCTGCCGGCCGGATTTCAGTTCATTCATGCGTTCATGCACCAGCCGGACCCGGCGCAGCGGATTACGTTCGCCTACCGGCAGACTCAGGAAAACCAGGCCAAAGTGGTTACCCAGTTCTTTGGCATGCTCCAGCGGTCGCAGGTTGACCGGCACAGTCGCTCGAATTTCGGTGCGGCCGTCGGGATGACGCCCCTGCTCCACCAGGTAGCTGTTCAGGGAACCGGTGACGGTGGCAATCAGCAGATCGTTGACCGTGCAACCGAGAACTTTACTGAGCGCCTTCACTTCCGCCAGCGGCAGCGGTTCGGCCCACGCGACTCGTTTCCTGGCGCCGAGGCGGCCCTTGAACAAAGTCCTGGGGTCGTCTGGCAAACTGAGGGAATGGACCAATTCCCGCGCCAGCCCCGAGGCCTCATCGACCAGCCACGCCGCCCGGTCACGGTCATTCAGGACCCGCACTCCCTCGTTCAGCAACTTCTGGGACCAGTGCAGAGCCTGTCCCAGGCCCTCGCGCGCAGGTTCCATCATGCGCCTGAATACAGACGACTGGGCGAGCTGTTGCTGCCGCCACCGTGCCGGATCCCGGGCAACCGGGCGCGGTTCAGGTGAATCATCTGTCAACGAGAAAAAAACCTGGACCAGGGCGATACCATCCGCATAACAGTGATGAATTCGCTGCACGATAACCGGTCCGCCCACGTAATTCTCAATGTAATGGAATTGCCACAGCGGCCGGGACGGATCCAGGGCCGTGCTCGCCAGGTCGCTGACAAACTCCTCCAATTCGTGCTGATCAGCCTTGCCAGGCAAGGCCACGCGCCTCACATGGGCATGAATTTCAAAATCCTTGTCAGTGACCCAGTAGGCGCCTCGCGGGCCGTCTACGGCTTTCTGACGAAAGCGCCTGAAGGCGAGCCAGCGGGTCTCGATGGTTTCGAGCAGACGCTCGTAAGGGATGTGATTGGCCAGCGTCACCACGCCGGTGATCATCATCAGGTTGGTGGGCTGCTCCATCCTCAGCCAGGCCGTATCGACCTTGGCAATGGGTTCTTTTTTATCCCGGGCTGACATGAGGTATCAGACTGCTACCCTGGCTGCGTCCTTCAGCCTCCGCTTCTTTTTGGCCTTGTCTGAACGTTGTTCCCGCAGTTGCTCCAGGTAGCCGTCCTGCACGCCGGTGACATACTCCCCGGAAAAGCAGGACGTATCGAATTGGCGAATCAGTTCGTTACCTTCACGACAAGCCTGGATCAGATCCGGTAAATCCTGGTAGATCAGCCAGTCTGCGCCGAGTGCCTGCTGGATCTCCTGTTCATTGCGGCCGGCGGCGATCAGCTCTTCCGGCGCCGGCATGTCGATGCCGTAAATATTCGGGTAACGAACCGGCGGCGATGCCGACGCGAAATACACCTTTCGGGCACCGGCTTCACGAGCCATCTGGATGATTTTCTTCGATGTCGTTCCACGCACGATCGAATCGTCGACGATCAACACGTTTTTTTTCCGGAATTCCAGGTCAATGGCGTTGAGTTTCTGGCGCACCGATTTCTTGCGCATTTTCTGCCCGGGCATGATAAACGTCCGGCCGATATAGCGGTTCTTGATGAATCCCTCGCGATACTTCACATCGAGATCGTAGGCCAGCGGCAACGCGGCCGTGCGGCTGGTGTCCGGAACCGGGATAACCACGTCGATATCGTGGTCGGGACGTTCACGGAGAATTTTACGCGCCAGCGCCTGGCCCATCCGCAGGCGGGCCTTGTAAACCGAAATATCATCCACCAGGGAATCCGGGCGGGCGAAGTAAACATATTCGAAAATACACGGCGTCAATTCTTTTTGACTGTCACTGACGTGCGAATAAAGTTCGCCTGTCAGGCTGATGAAAACGGCTTCACCCGGGCGCAGGTCCCTGAGCAGCGTGAAACCAAGTACATCCAATGCAACGCTCTCGGAAGCGAGCGCATACTCCTTACCCTGCTTGCCCTCCCGAAAACCCAGCACCATCGGCCGGATGCCGCAAGGATCACGGAAACCGACCACTCCGTGTCCACAGATCAGTGCAACCGCTGAATAGGCACCGTCGCAGCGTTTGTAAACCTGGTCAACGGCAGTAAAAATATGTTCCGCTTCGAGCCTCGGAGGGTTCTGATTTTGCAACTCATGCGCCAGCACATTCAGCAGCAGCTCAGAGTCCGACTTGGTGTTCAGATGTCGGCGGTCGCTGTCGAACAGTTGCTGGGTCAACTCCCGGGTATTGATCAGGTTGCCGTTATGCCCAAGGGCAATGCCATAGGGAGAATTGACATAAAAAGGCTGTGATTCCGAGGAGTCGTCACGACCCGCCGTGGGGTATCTGACGTGCCCGATACCGACGTTGCCGGTCAGGCTGGCCATCTGCTCTGGCGCAAATACGTCCCGCACCAGGCCACTGCTTTTGTGAAGCTTGATCTGATATCCATCGAGGGTCGCAATGCCCGCGGCATCCTGGCCCCGGTGCTGCAGGATGGTCAGCGCGTCATACAGCGCCGGCGCCACCGCTTCCTGCCCGACAATACCTATGATTCCACACATCTTGCCTGCCCCACTATCAATAGCGACCTTGGTGTCGCGCAGGATTCTAGCAAATCCGGAGCTGGCCTGTTCAACAGGGCCACTTCCGATTCTGCTTCCTCTACCGGCGCTTCGTCATCGGAGCCCGGATCATCTTCCGCTGCCGGTTCAAAATCAAGGTGTTCAACCACCGACTCGGGCAAGTACGCGGCCGCCCAGGTCACCAGCGGCAGCATTCGCTGGATGGTCTGTGACTCTTTCCACCAGGGGTCTCCTGGAATTGGTGTAAAACCACAGACCAGCAGTACCGCCACCGTCAGCACCAGGCCACGCGCAGCGCCGAATACCCCACCCAGCAAACGATCCGTGCCACTCAGCCCGGTGCTTACAACCAGCCTGCCGAGCAGGTAATTGATCAGACCACCCACCAGTAAAACGGCGATAAACAACCCCGAAAACCCCATCGCTGTGCGCGCCGACGGCAGGGTGACCGCCCCTTCCATCAAGCGGGCCACGTCTCCTGCGAAGTGATAAGCCACCAGGAACGCCGCGGCCCAGACCAGCAGGGAAAAAACTTCCTTGATGAAACCACGCAGGGCGCCCACAACCACCGAGATCACAATGACGGCGATGATCGCGTAACCCGGCCAATCCACTAGTCAGCACTCATGACCACACCGTCGATGGCCAGCCGTTCACCGATCAGTGTATCGGCCTGCACTGCCTCCTGTCGCTCCAGGAAAGGTCCGACGCGCACACGGTAGATAATTTTGCCGGAGCTGCTGACCTGCTCTTTGTACGCCGTCAGTGACTCGAGCATCAGGCGCGCAACCAGATTATCCGCATTCGTGGCGCTGGAAAAACTGCCCACTTGCACCACCCATCGGACCAGTGGATCGGAAGGTTTGGTGACTTGCGCAGCCCGTTCCGGCTGCAAGTCAGTGACACGGGGCTTGATACCCTCTACCTGTACCTGCAGTTTGTTGACCACGCCGGCAGCATCGCTTTCACTCGCATACGGGCCTACCCGCACCCGGTGCAGGGTCCCGACATCCGATTTGACCGTATCCACCATGACGTCGTAGCCATAACCGTCCAGTGTTTCCGACAGGCGCCTGGCATTGGCCGAGGCGCCAAAACTCGCTACCTGCACCACGTAGCGCCCGTTGCCGGATGACGGTACGACCGGTGGTAACGATTCTGCCTGTTCTGCCGTGCGGTCCCCCGGTTCTAAAACGGACTCATCCGGCTCCATGATGCTCGACGACGAGGCACCTGGCGATGCAGTACCTGGTGATGGCGAAGTCTCAATCGCACGCTTCGGGCTGGGCAGGGGTTTTTTCCGGGCCGTGTCGGTGCCGGGTGGCGGTGGTGTATTCTCATCACCGAGCGGATAGCGGCGAGTCTCGAAATCCAGCTCGGCGGGCTGCGGCGGCAACTCTATTTTTTGCGACGCGGACTGGTCTCCGTCCGGTCGGCCGCCCAGCAGCATGGGTAAAACAACAACCGCCAGAGCGATCAGCACACTGGCGCCGACCAGTCTTTGCTTAAGCGCTGTATCCATTCGTCAGATCACCCGTTAGCCCTGCCCCTCGGGAGGGATTCTAGCAGTATCAGTACGCAAATGCCGAATTGCGTCAGTCACGGTCAGGAATGAACCGAAAACCAGCACCGCATCGTTGCTTGCACTGGCCCGCAATGCGGCTTCCAAAGCGTTCCCTACCCGGTCGTAAACTTCCAGCTGTTGGCCATTCAGGGTCTCTTTGACCTGCCTGGCGAGCTGCTCTCCGGATTGGCCCCTGCCGCTGCCGAGGCCGGCGCAGTACCAATGGGCTATGAGCGGCTGCAATGGACCGACTACCGCGGCCGCATCCTTGTCCGCCAGCATGCCAAGGACGCAGCGGCAGCGCTGGATACCTTCGGCCACCATTGCCTCCCTGAGCGCTCGAGCGACGGCTTCGGCGGCCAGCGGGTTGTGTCCCACATCCAGCCAGACTGTCGGTTTTTGCATGATCCGTTCAAACCGGCCATGCAGCGAAACCGAGCGCAGCCCGCACTCCAGCGCATCGATCGAATCCGCTGCCGACGGCACCAGTTCCAGCAGGGCCGCCAAAGCTGTTGCCATGTTACCCAGCTGATGATGACCGGCCAGCACCGGCAACGGTACATCCAGCTCGAGGCCATTGCTACGATAGCGGGCACGCCCTGCGCGCTCCGTGATGCTGAAATCCCTGCCCAGTTGCCTGACGGCTGCGCCCTTTGCAGCGGCGGTTTCCGCGATGCTGGCGGGTGGCTCGGGATCGCCGCAAATAACGGGCCGACCGGCCCTGATGATGCCCGCCTTTTCGCGCCCGATGCTGTAGCGGTCGTTGCCCAGGTAGGCCTGGTGGTCCAGGCCGATAGGCGTGATGACGGCGCAATCGGCATCAAGAATGTTGACCGCGTCCAGGCGCCCGCCGAGTCCCACCTCCATCACCGCGAATTCCAGCTCCGCGCGATGCAGGATGTCGATGGCCGCCAGCGTGCTGAATTCGAAGTAGCTCAGGCTTCGTCCGTCGCGGGCCGCCTCGATGCGCAAAAAAGCCTCGATCAGGGTGTCATCGCTTACTGCCAAGCCGGCAACGCGGACCCGTTCATTGTAGGTTTCTATATGAGGACTGGTATAACTTCCATATCGTTTACCCAGGCTATCCAGCAAGGCACAGAGGGTAGACACGGTCGAACCCTTGCCGTTAGTTCCGGCAACCACGAAAATCTTTTCTGCCGGTAGCGGCGAGCCCATCCGCAACCACACCTCGTTGCAGCGCTCCAGGCCCAGGTCGATGGTTTTGGGATGACGTTTTTCCAGCAACTCCAGCCAGTCAGGAAGCGTAGCCGGTAGCAAAGGGGAAGCCACGGTGATCTTGCACTTCCTAGGTAGTGAGGAGCTCACCGCTGACGATTTTTGGGCGCTTACCACCGGTCAAAATCCGCAACAGTGCAGAGATCTCATCGCGCAACTGACGGCGGTCAACGATCATGTCGATGGCGCCTTTTTCCAGCAGGAACTCGCTGCGCTGGAATCCCTCGGGCAGCTTTTCGCGAACAGTCTGCTCAATCACGCGTGGCCCGGCGAAGCCAATCAACGCCGCGGGCTCGGCTATGTTGACATCACCCAGCATGCCCAGGCTGGCGGAGACGCCACCTGTAGTCGGGTGTGTCAGCACCGAGATATAGGGAATACCTTCTTCAGCCATGCGCGCCAACACGGCACTGGTTTTCGCCATCTGCATCAGTGACAGCAAACCCTCCTGCATACGAGCACCACCGGTTGCCGCAAAACACACGAGAGGGGCTCGCATGCGCAGGCATTCCTGCCCGGCGCGAGCGAACTTTTCACCTACCACGGAACCCATCGAGCCACCCATGAAGGCGAAGTCGAATGCCACCGCCACGGTATCCTCGCCTTTCAGTTTGCCCGCCAGCGCAATCAGCGCATCTTTTTCGCCAGTCTTCTTTTGTGCAGCATTGATGCGGTCACGGTATTTTTTGCTGTCACGAAACTTCAACGGGTCGGTCGCCTCGATATTCGCTGCGATCTCCCGGTTGCCGCCCGGGTCGAGAAACAGTTCCAGCCGGGTTCGAGCGCGCAAAGACATGTGGTTGTTGCACTTGGGGCAGACGGATAAATTTCGTTCGAGCTCGGGCCGATAGAGCACCGCTGCGCAAGCGTCACACTTGGTCCATAACCCCTCGGGCACGTTTCGCTTGCTGCCGCCTTCCGTGCGAATCCGCGAAGGCATCAATTTCTGGAACCAGCTCATAACCTGCTATTGTCCATTGCCTCGCGAATGGGTGCAAGAAAGTCCGATGCAAGCGAACAGGCTTCAGCCTGTGAACCGGCCCCGGCCAGTTGCTCGATCAGCGCGCTGCCAATCACCACACCGTCTGCAACATCGGCAACGGCCGCGGCACTTTCCGGCCCCTTGATGCCAAAGCCGACCGCCAGCGGCAGATCACACACTGCCCTGAGTTCCGCCATCGGTTTGTCCAGGCTCGTTGACTCCAGCCGGTTCGCGCCGGTAATGCCCTTGAAAGAAACGTAGTAAATATATCCCCTGGCCTGGGAAGCAATTTTTTTCATTCTTTCCGCCGTCGTGGTTGGCGCGACCAGGCAGATCGGATACAACCCGTATTCATCCAATTCACCACCCAGATGGGCCATTTCTTCCGGCGGGCAGTCCACCAACAGGATACCGTCCACGCCAGCGGCTTGCGCAGCGCGTGCAAACTCAGCATGCCCATAACGCTCAATGGGGTTGAGATAGCCCATCAGCACTACCGGGGTGTCCTGGTCCTGCTCGCGGAACTCGCTGACCATCTTCAGCACAAGCGACAGGCTCACGCCTTTTGAAATCGCCCGCTCACTAGCCGCCTGGATGACCGGTCCGTCAGCCGCCGGATCCGAAAACGGAACGCCCAGCTCAAGCACATCCGCCCCTGCCGCCACCAGCGAATGCATGATGTCCACGGTCCAGCCCGGATCAGGGTCACCGGCAGTCAGGAATGGAATCAGCGCTGAACGCCGTTTCCCGGCCAGCGCCTGGAAGCGACGGTCAATTCGATTATTCACAGTGATATCCCCTCCAGCTCGGCCACCGTCTGGACGTCCTTATCTCCGCGCCCCGACAGGTTCACCAGCACGGTCTGATCCGGCCTCATCTCTGCTGCCAGCTTCATCGCGTAGGCCACGGCGTGGCTGCTCTCGAGGGCCGGCAAAATACCTTCCAGCCGGGTCAACTGGTGGAACGCCTGCATCGCCTCGTCATCGGTAATGCCGACATACTGCGCCCGCCCTGTGTCTTTGAGCCACGCATGCTCGGGCCCGACACCGGGGTAATCAAGACCGGCTGAGACCGAATGCGTGTGCTGGATCTGCCCGGCATCGTCATCCATGAGGTAGGTGCGGCAGCCGTGCAGTACCCCGGGTCGCCCGGCGCACAGCGAAGCGGCGTGCTCTTTGGTGTGCAGCCCGTGACCGGCCGCTTCGACACCGAACATGGCCACATCCTGGTCACCCAGGAACGGGTGAAACAGGCCCAGCGCGTTCGACCCCCCGCCGACACAGGCCACCAGCGCATCGGGCAGAGTGTCGTGTTCGGCCAGCATTTGCCGGCGTGCCTCACGGCCGACTACGGCGTTAAAATCACGCACCATCACGGGGTACGGATGTGCCCCCGCCACGGTGCCGATGATGTAGAAAGTATCGTCCACGTTGGTCACCCAGTCGCGCATTGCCTCGTTCAGCGCATCTTTCAGTGTCCTGGACCCTGAAGTCACCGAACGCACCTCGGCGCCCAGCAGCTTCATCCGGAACACGTTGATGGCCTGGCGGTGGATATCGACTTCACCCATGTACACCACGCAGGACTTGCCCAGTCGCGCGGCTACCGTGGCGGAGGCAACGCCGTGCTGACCAGCTCCTGTTTCAGCGATGATCCGCGACTTGCCCATGTAATCAGCCAGCAGAGCCTGCCCTACTGTATTGTTGATCTTGTGCGCACCGGTATGGTTCAGGTCTTCCCGCTTGAGCAGGATCCGGGCGCCGCCAGCCACTTCGGTCAGCCTGCGCGCCCAGTAGATCGGCGACGGACGGCCCACGTAGTGTGCGAGGTCCGCATCCAGCCGCGCCATGAATTCGTCATCCTGCCGCCAACGGAAATATGCTTCTTTCAATTCCTCGTGGGCATGGATCAGGGTTTCCGACACATAAGTGCCACCGTAAGGACCAAAATGTCCCTGTTGATCCGGTTCGAACGACGGTGCTGTTGCAAATTCAGTTTCAGTACTCACGCTTTGCCTCTTTGATAAATGTCTGCATTTTTGCTGCATTTTTCCTGCCAGGTGCGTCTTCAACGCCGCTGGACACATCCACGGCCCAGGGCTTCACCTGTTGCACCGCGCTCGCCACGTTAGCCGGCGTCAGGCCTCCGGCAAGCACCAGCGGCCGACCGGTGTGCGGAATCCCTGACCAGTCAAAAACATGACCCGTACCGCCCGCACCGCCTGGTTCATGGCTGTCGAACAGCAAGCCGGCTGCATCATGGAAGGTCTCGCCGGCCACCGCAGCGTCCTGTCCTGAAACCATGCTGACGGCCTTCAGGTACGGCAAACCAAACTGGCGACAGAAAGCTGCGTCCTCGTTGCCATGGAACTGCAACAGGCTCAATGGCACCTGCTCCAGCACGCCGGTCACTTCGGCTGCATCCTGGTCCATGAATAGACCGACCCGGGACACAAAAGCTGGCACCTCATGGGCCAATATTTTCGCCTCTGCAGCGGTAATAAAACGCTTGCTGCGCGGAGTGAACACGAAACCCACCGCATCTGCTCCTGCCGCCACTGCCGCAACCACGTCCGCAACACGGGTGATGCCGCAAATTTTCACACGAACCGGCATCAGGGCTGCTCCCCGCACTCGTAAAAGTCAGGAACTTCCCCCGGCAAACCATAGTGCTCCGGATAGCGGGCAGCAACGAAATAGAGTCCTTCCGGCGGCGCAGTTGGCGCAGCCCGGGTGCGATCCTTCCTTTCCAGCGTTGCCTTCATCCAACTTACTTCTTTTTCACCGTTTCCGACCAACAACAGGCTGCCGGCAATATTCCTGACCATGTGATACAAAAACCCATTCGCGGTCACCTGCAGGGAAACGATGTTACCCCTGCGCTCCACTGCGATGTCGTGGATTTCCCGCACTGCATGCCGGGCCTGGCAGGCCCCTGCCCTGAATGAAGTGAAATCATGCTCACCCAGCAAGCACCGGGCTGCCCGATCCATTTTAGCAGCGTCCAGCGGCTTGCGACACCAACTCATGCGGCGCGCTTCCAGCGCAGGACGGATCCACCGGTTCAGAATTACATACCGGTAACTCCTGGCGAAAGCACTGAACCGCGCGTGAAAGGAATCGTCGACCTGCCGGATCCACAGCACGCTGATGCCGGCCGGTAAATGACTGTTGATGCCCAGGATCCAGGAGCGGTCGGGGCGCTGCGACAGGGTGTCGAAGTGAGCGACCTGGCAAAGGGCGTGGACCCCGGTATCCGTGCGGCCGCTGCAGGTGACCCGAACCTCGTGATCGGCCACCCGGGCAAGCGCCTGCTCCAGGCAGCCCTGCACGGTCGGTTCCTGGCGCTGGATCTGCCAGCCCAGGAACCCGCTGCCATCATATTCAAGCCCGATGGCGTAACGCATTACATGGGTTTAAACCTGCCGGTCAGGAGACCAGCAGGTCCAGCATCTTGATCGCTTCTTCGCGTTGAAACTCGTTGCCATTGATTTTGACTTCTTCGAGTATCACGCGGGCCGCTTCCTTGTCGCCCATTGAAATGTAGGCACGGGCCAGGTCCAGTTGAATTTCGGGATCGGAGCTTTCTTCATCCAGCACCTCGGCATCATCAACATCGGCCCGGGAAGCCTTGGCCTTTGACTCTTTCGCTGATGCTTCCTCATCCACTTCTTCATCCGCTGCTGCGGCAGCCTCGTCCTGGACGGCTTCACTGACTTCCGAATCCTCCAGCACGCGCAGGACTTCCTCTGCCTCGTCCTTGATCTCCCGGAGCTGGGCTTCCTCTTCAGCCGTGCCCGAAACGGCCTCCGCTGTGCCGCCACGGCGGCTCAGCAGCCAACCGATGAATGCAACCGCCAGCACCAGCAAGCCGATCAGCCAGGTAGAAAACTGGCTATACCAGGGCTGTTCAGCCGGCGGGCTTGACGCCTGGGCTTCACGTTGCTCACGCAACCGTTGTTCCATGCTGGCAAGGTCGGCATCGGCAACCGTGTTCTGCTCACTTTCTTCCAGCTGAGCCTCGAGTTCCCTGATCCGTTCTTCCAGGTACTCATTTTGCTGCTGCTGGGTAATCAATTCTTCTTCAGTACGCGCCAGGTTTTCACGCAAGGAAGCCGTAGCAACGGATGCGTCCGCGAGTTCTTCCCCGGACTCTTCGAAACCGTAAGCGCTGTCCAGATCACTTTCTGCAGACGGCGGGACCAGTTCGAGCTGATCCACCAACACTTCTTCCGTCGCTTCTGTCAATTCTGCGGCGGCCTGCTCTGATTCCTGCTCGACCTCGGGCTCAACCCCAACCTCGGGCTCAACCTCGGCTTCGGCCTCAAGGACTTCCTCTGCTTGCGCGGCTTCCTCGTCGGCAAGATCAGGTGACGGGCTTTCAGGAGCCTCATCTTCGGCTGGTTCGTAGGCTGCCGCCTCTTCCGCCAGCAGGGGCGTTGAAGGACTCGCGACGGTTTCACTCACCGTCGGTTCCCGGAACTGTTCAGTCTGTTCCGCCACTTCATTGATGGCTGCTGCGGTGGAGATGTTGCGAACGTCTTCGGCACGAGGCATACGCAGGATAGCGCCGCGCTTGAGCAAATTGATATTTCCGCGCAGAAAGGCTTCCGGATTCTGGCGCTGAATGGCAATCATGACCTGGTTGAGTTCCAGGCCAGTACCTTGTGACCAGTTTTTCGCAATGGCCCACAGGGTCTCGCCACTACTGACCGGGCCGTATTCATCCGCGCTGGGAACCCTTTGCGATGACGCCGCAGGTGCGGCCTGGCCAGCTGAGGCTTCCGTTGCTGCTGCCGGCTCTGCTGCCGGTGCAATTTCTGAAGGTGCGGCAACCGGTGCCGGAGCGGCCGCCGGGGGCGGGTCCTTGCGCAGGTCAACACGAGGAATCGGCGCCTGGGCGGCCTGGGTCGGTGGATCGAGGAATACCGTGTATTCCCGCAGCAACCGGCCGCTGGCATAGTTCAGTTGGACGATCAGACGCACCACCGGGTTACCGATCGGCAGATTACTGGTTCCCAGCAGGTAGGGGGTGCCTTCGATATCTTCGACCGTGAAGCGGATCGGCACCGGGATATCGTCCCTGCTCGCCCCGATCAGTTCATAATCGTCGACGGAACCCAACTGGGCCGTTACGGCTGCCAGGTCATCGGTTTCGCGAGTGATCAGGTCGATTCTCAGCTGCAAGGGCTGATTCAGGTAAGACTCCACATTGACATCCCCCAGGCCCAGAGACCAGGCGGGGGGGCTGAATGCGAGCGAAGCCGCAGCCAGAAATGCTGCGGTACTGATACGATTTTTGGTCTTCATGAGTCCCTCCGTCATTCCCTGACGTTCAGAAGAACAGGTTTATGGTTGTGCCTTCAGACAGAGTTTACGTTCGCTGAGTCGTCGTTTCCACTGGAAATCCTGTTTTGTTCAAGAAATTCCATGATCTGAACGGCGTTAAGCGCGGCTCCTTTCCTGATGTTGTCAGCAACAACCCAGAGGTCTATGCCCCTGGGATGGCTGATATCACGCCGCAGTCGACCCACGTACACCGGGTCTTTGCCGGCAGCATGGGTCACCGCAGTAGCGTGGATCATGTCCGTGCCCTCTACCAGCTCGACTCCCGGCGCCATGGCCAGCAGAGCACGCACCTCTTCGATTTCAATGTCTTCACGGGTTTCGAGATGAACCGCTTCAGAATGGCCGAAAAAAACCGGCACCCGCACTGCGGTCGCATTCACCAGGATGTCAGGGTCGGAAAAAATCTTCTGGGTCTCCCAGACCATTTTCATCTCTTCACGTGAGTAACCGTTGTCCTGCATTTCGTCAATCTGCGGCAACACGTTGAAGGCAATCGGCTGGGCGAACTTGCTGACCTCGGGTTCCTTGAAATTCAATCGGGCCGCCGTCTGCATGGCCAGTTCATGCAGGCCCTGCCGGCCGGCCCCGGAGACCGACTGGTAAGTGGCCACATTGATTCGGGAAATGCCCACAGCCCGGTGAATCGGAGCAAGGGCAACCACCATCTGGATGGTGGAGCAGTTCGGGTTGGCGATAATCGCAGGGCCATTGATGCCGGCCAGCGCCTCCGGATTCACTTCGGGAACCACCAGCGGAACGTCGTCGTCGTAGCGGAATGCAGACGTGTTGTCGATCACGATGGCGCCTGCTTCCGCGGCACGCGGCGCATATTCCTCGCTGACTGAACCACCGGCTGAAAACAGGGCGTAATCGGTCTTGGAAAAATCGAAGGTGGCCAGGTCTTCCACGGTCAGCTGAACATTGCCAAAATCAACGTCCTGACCCGCCGAACGCTCACTCGCGAGAGCAATCACTTCACCTTCGCGATAGCCCCGATCCGCGAGGATCGACAACATCACTTCGCCGACGGCGCCGCTGGCTCCCACAACAGCAATTGCTGGTCTGTTACTCATCTAGTCATTTCCTGTCTGTGCCCGGTGCAGGAGCACGTGATCCATTAATACAAGCGCCATCATCGCTTCGACGATAGGGGTAGCCCTGATGCCCACGCAGGGATCATGCCGCCCTTTGGTCACAATCTCAACTTCGTTGCCATCGATATCGAGGCCACGGCAGGGAATTCTGAGGCTGGAAGTGGGTTTGAAGGCTGTGCTCACCACGATATCCTGGCCGCTGGAAATGCCGCCGAGAATTCCACCTGCATGGTTGCTGAGAAACCCCTCCGAGGTCATCTCATCGCGATGTTCCGTGCCCATCTGGGCAACGCAATCGAAGCCGGCGCCAACCTCGACGCCCTTGGCCGCGTTAATGCTCATCATGGCGCTGGCCAGTTCCGCGTCCAGCTTGCCATATATAGGAGCGCCGAGCCCCGCCGGTACGTTCCGCGCGACCACGTTGACCCGGGCTCCGACCGAGTCGCCGGACTTGCGCAGTGCGTCCATGTACGATTCCAACTCAGGCACCTTTGCCGGGTCCGGGCAGAAGAACGGATTGGCATCCACCGCACTCCAGTCTTTGACCTGATCGGTCCGAATCGGGCCCAATTGAGCCAGCCAACCCTGGATTTCGACCGCATGCATTTCTCTCAGCCATTTACGGGCAATCGCACCGGCGGCAACCCGCATAGTGGTCTCACGCGCAGACGATCGGCCCCCTCCGCGATAATCGCGAAAGCCGTATTTTTTCCAATACGTGTAGTCAGCATGTCCCGGGCGGAATTGCCGCTTGATGTTTTCATAGTCTTTGGACCGGGCATCCGTATTCTCAATCAACAGAGCGATCGGCGTGCCGGTGGTGCGATCCTCGAAAACACCCGAGAGGATCTGCACATCCTCCTTTTCACGTCGTTGTGATGTGTGCCGGCTTTTACCGGTCGCGCGCCGGAGCACTTCCTCGCGAATTTCGGTTGCGGTGATTTCAAGGCCGGGCGGACAGCCGTCGATCAGGCAGCCTACCGCCGGTCCATGACTTTCACCAAAGGTACTGATTCTCAGTACGTGTCCAAAACTGTTATACGACATTTTTCCTGTTCCTGATCAAGCGAGCCAGGCCTTCCCCGGCCTCCTGCAATTGTTCCCTGTTCAATACGAAAACACCAGAACCCCCATGCGCAAATTCCAGCCATACGAACGGCACAAACGGCAGGACCGCTGCCAGCCGATCTTCGCTTTCACCGACTTCACATACCAGCACGCCATCCTCTCCCAGAAAGTCAGGCGCGTCCAGCAGGATCGATAGGACCGCATCCAGCCCGTCTTCGCCCGAAGCGAGGCCCAAACCGGGTTCTGACCGGTACTCCGGGGGCAGTCCGGCGAGGCTGTGCGCCGGCACATAGGGCGGATTGGATACAATCAGATCGTATGCGACCGGTGGTATCGCGGTAAACAGGTCCGAGAGGAGCAGGTTCACGCGGTCTTCCAGCCGGTAACGGTGCACGTTGCGCTGCGCTGTCTGTAACGCACCGGGACTGATATCCGCCGCGTCAACTCGCGCTGCGGGCAGGTTCAATGCCGTGGCGATGGCAATACAGGCGCTGCCGGTGCACATATCCAGCACGCGGCGAACGCGGTCCGGCCGCACCCAGGGTTGAAACTGGTCCCGTACCAACTCCGCCAACGGCGACCGCGGCACCAGCACCTGTTCATTGACTTCGAATTCCAGCCCTGCAAACCAGGCAGAGCCCAGCAAGTAGGCCAACGGCGCCCTGCCCTCGCAACGCTCTTTTGCCAGTTCCTGAACCCGATCCAGCTGCTGCGGGGATACTTCCATTCCCCAATCGGTAAAACTGCCGTCCAGCGGCGCCCCGGCGACATGCAGCACCAGCCACGCCGCTTCGTCCCGCGCATTGTCCGTACCATGGCCAAAACACAATCCGGCATCATCCAGTTGCCTGGCGATCTGTTCGATTAACTCCGCAATTGTCATGGGCCGAAGTATAATGGGCTGGCGATGAAAAAGAATTCAAAAAATCCGCAAACCAGGCTGATTCTGCTCGCTATCCTGGTGGGGTCGATCAGCGCGCTTGCAGGTATCTCCTTCTGGAAAGTCATGCAAGGCCCCCCGCAAGCCTCAGACGCGACCCTGTTGTTGCTGCCCGAACCCCGTGTCATTGCCGATTTTTCCCTGGTGGACGATGACGGTCAGCCTTTTTCACTTGAGCGGCTCAAAGGCCAATGGTCCCTGCTCTTTTTCGGCTTTACCCACTGTCCGGATGTTTGCCCCAGCGCCCTTTATGACCTGGCTCAGGTCCGCAAAACGCTGGCCCGGAATGATCCGGAAAAAACGAATAATCTGCAGGTGCTGTTCGTATCCGTCGACCCCGAGCGCGACACACCCCGGCAATTGAATCAATACGTCAACTATTTTGATCCAGAGTTCATCGGCGTGACGGGCCCCGAAGCCCAGTTGGCGCCATTGACCCTGCAATTGGGAATTGCATACCGGATTGAAGACCACGAGCCGGGCAGTCAGCAATACAACGTCGACCACTCGGCCAGCATTTTACTGATGAATCCCAATGGGCAATTGCACGGCGTGTTCCCGGCGCCCCATCAATCCGACAGCATGGCAGCCGAGATTGCAGCGGTGATCAACTGATGGGCGTGATCGAAAAACTGCTGTCGGGCATCCAGTACCTGCTGCCCCACCACCTGCTGTCGCGCCTCGTCCACGCCCTCATGCGCATTCGCCTGGCGCCTGTCAAGAACGCGCAAATAGCAGTCCTCGGCAGCATTTTTCGCGTTGCCTGGGACGAAGCGAAGATCGAGAACATTTCTGAATTTGAAACCTTCAATGCGTTCTTCACGCGCGAACTCAAACCCGGCACGCGCGAAATTGACCCGGATCCGCGGGTCCTGGTCAGCCCCAGCGACGGGAAAATCAGCCAGAGCGGGCGCATCACCAACGACCGTATATTGCAGGCCAAGGGTCGGCACTACTCGGTTCGCTCATTACTGGCCAACGATCCGGATTGCGCCGAATTCATCAACGGCTTTTTTGCCACGGTATACCTGTCACCACGGGACTATCACCGGGTTCACATGCCGTTTGACGGCAAACTCCTGCGCATGATCCATGTGCCTGGCCGGCTGTTCAGTGTGGCCCCTTATAACGTTCGGCAGCTGCCCAACCTGTTCGCCCGGAATGAGCGCGTGGTCAACCTGTTTGAAACCAGCCACGGCACCATGGCGGTTGTAATGGTTGGAGCGATGCTGGTTTCGAGCATGGAAACCGTCTGGTCAGGGGTCGTCACTCCGCCGCGGGGCAAGAAAATCACGCGCGGCGACTGGAGCCGGCGGAACATCCAGTTGGCCCGTGGCGAGGAGATGGGCCGGTTTAACATGGGCTCCACCGTGATCCTCCTGATGCCGCCGGGCGCCATCTCGTCGATGGAGCATTACGAGCCAGGTGACGACGTAGTAATGGGCCAGAATCTCGCCCGCCTCCGCTAGGCTGCTCCCTTTATTGCCAACCGCACTGCCGGCCCGCGTTCTGTTCATCCAGCCATGCCTGCAACGGAGCGAAATAGTCCAGAATCGCCGTGGCATCCATTTCCTGTGAGCCGGTCAGCGCAGCCAGTGCGTCCGGCCAGGGCTTGCTCCGGCCCATTTCCAGCATGGCGTTCAGACGCTCGCCGGCCTGCTTGCTGCCGTAGATCGAGCAACGATGGATGGGGTCTTCATTCCCCGCAATTTCACAGAGCGCCTGGTGAAACTGGAATTGCAGGATATGAGCCAGGAAGTAGCGGGTATACGGCGTATTTCCGGGCACATGGTACTTGGCGCCAGGGTCGAAGGCATCCGCGGGACGGTCTGAAGGCGCGCCAACGCCCTGGTAACGCTCACGCAACTGCCACCACAGTTCGTTGTAACCTTCCGGCCCCACTTCGCCGGCAAATACTTTCCAGCGCCACTGGTCAACCATCAGGCCGAAGGGCAGGAAGGCGATTTTTTCCAGCGCCTGTTTCATCAGCAGCCCGAGGTCCCCTGAAGCGTCCGGCACCTCGTCCAGTAAGCCCAGCTTGGCCAGGTACTCCGGCGTGATGGAAAGAGACAGGGTGTCGCCCACCGCCTCGTGAAATCCGTCGTTGGCGCTGCTGCGATACAGGTAAGATTCGCCCTTGTAGGCGCGCTGATAGTAGTTATGGCCCAGTTCGTGGTGAATCGTTTTAAAGTCTTCCGCATTCACATCGATGCACATCTTGATACGCAGATCATCCTGTTCATCGATATCCCAGGCCGAGGCGTGGCAGACCACATCGCGGTCCGCCGGCTTGACGAACAGCGAGCGCTGCCAGAATGTCTCCGGCAATTCCTCGAAACCCAGTGAGCTGAAGAACGCTTCGCCGGTTTTCACCATGCTGATTGCGTCGTAACCTTCATCGTTGAGAATGGCGGTCAGGTCATAGCCTGCTTCCGTCTGCGGTGGCGCTACCAGGTCGAAGATGTTTTCCCAGCTCTGCGCCCACATATTGCCCAGCAGGTGAGCCGGTATCGGCCCATCAGCCGGCACGATCTCCGTACCGTAGGTCTCGCCCAGCCGAGCCCTGACATGACAATGCAGTGCTTCGTACAGGGGGCTGACCTGCTCCCAGAGTTTGTCCAGTTCACCGGGGAAATCAGCGGGATCCATGTCATAAGCGGAGCGCCACATGGTGCCCAGGTCATCGAAACCGAGTTCCTGTGCCCCTTCGTTGGCCAGTTCAACCTGGCGGGCGTACAGCGGCTTCATTGGTGGTGACACGGTTCGCCAGCCCTCCCAGGCTTCCAGCAACTGGGCAGGATCACGTGAAGCGCCGATGATATCTTCCAACTCACCCAGCGCCAGGCAGCTACCGTCATCACGGCAGTAAGTTCCACGGCCGTACATGCCGCTGAGCTTTGCGCCTATCTCCGATTGCTCTGCGGTCTTCGCAGCATCCATCGGGGCAGGAATGACAATGCCGCTTTTGAGCATGTTCAGCTTCCGGGCGGTATCGTAGTCGAGGCCGACCAGGCTGTTGAAACGGGCGGCTTCAGATGCAACCGCTACCTGTGCCGCCGTGAACTGCTCGGCAGATTTCGCTGCCAGCAATTCGGTATCTTCGGTGATGAAGTTCGCCAGCACCCACCCCATGCGCTCGTTATGCTGACCCAGTTGTTCCAGCGTGGATTCCGATGCAGCGACGAATGCCCGTGCCTCCTCGACGGTTGGTCCGGTCTTCTGGGGCGCTTCGCTGGGCGTTTCGGCGGTGGTCTCCGCGGCCGGTATGAACTTGGCGTCGGACGGTTGCTCGCAGGCAGTCAGTGTCAAAAACAGTACGACCAGGGCAAGGAGTCGGGGCAATTGGCTCATTGATATTTCCATCATCCAGATAGTTTTGAGTTTCACAGGCTACCAGAACTGGGGCGGGCGCTCTACGCGCCAATGACGCGCTTATAATGCACTGGTGCTCCGGATCATCAAAATAGCGCTGCTGCTTTGCCTGTCGACGGCCCATTGCCAGGAGGCGGTCAGCCACCCCTCCCCCACCAGCCTGGCGTCGCTGGCTGCCAGTGCTGACCTGGTCGTGCTGGCGCAGGTCAGGGACACGGACTACCGGTTGCAGCGTGCAATCCCGGTCAGCGGCAGCGCCTATCTGCAAGTACTGATTCGCTACAAATCCGATGGCCCGGTGGATCTCATCGAAGTGTATGAAAAAGGCCTGCACCCGAACGAATGCTACTTTCCCAACCCAACGGTAATGGAGGAAGGCCGGCGTTACCTGGTGTTCCTGAAAACCGATCCCGAAGATGCTACCCGCTACCGTGGACTGGCCCAGGGTTGCGCGCTGGACGTGCTGGTGAATGATCAAAACCGCTACGCGCTGCGCTACCCGGTCAACGGCATTATCCTGTCCGACCCGCTCCATGAAGTGGCCCTGGACATGTCATTCAACGATGGCTACGCCCTCGTCGATGAGGGCGACCTGGTGCCGGCTGATCGTGACGCCATGATCGCAGCAGGAGACATTTTTCCGCATTCCCAGGGGCGGTGGAAATATGCCCGTGGTGTGCCGCTCAGCCGGGTCCGCGAGCTGATGAGGATGGACAAGCTATCGAACTAATCGGTAACAGGGCTGGTAAGCCTTGCCGCCCGGTATTTTCATCCGGTCGTTGACCACGAAGGACGTCAGCAGCGAATCCAGTGATTCCATGATTTCCGGCTCACCGCTGATTTCGAATGGGCCATGCTCGCGAATGGCGCGAACACCGTCGGGCTTCACATTTCCAGCAACGATGCCCGAAAACATTTTCCGCAGGTTTGAAGCCATCACATGCAACGGCAGATCTTTACTGATTTCCAGCGCCGCCATATTTTCATGGGTCGGAACAAAAGGTATCTGGAAAGACTCATCGATGGTCAGCAGCCAGTTGTAGTAAAAGGCATCGTTTTTGGCGATGCGATGCTTGCGAACCCGGTCCATGCCTTTCGCCATGTACTGGCCAACCGCCTCGGGATCGCCGGTAATGATTCGGTACCGTGAACTGGCTTCCTTACCCAGGGTCAGGCGAATGAATTTGTCGATCTGCTTGAAATAGGCAGCCGACTCGGTAGGGCCCGTCAGGACCAGCGGGAACGGCAGGCCTTCGTTATCGGGGTGCAGCAAAACACCCAGCAAGTACAGAATTTCTTCGGCGGTGCCCGCCCCGCCCGGGAACACGACAATGCCATGCCCCAGCCGCACGAATGCCTCCAGGCGTTTCTCGATGTCCGGCATAATGATCAGGTTGCTTACGATCGGGTTAGGAGACTCGGCCGCGATGATGCCCGGCTCGGAAATTCCAATGTAGCGACGCAGTTTCGAACGCTGCTTGGAGTGGCCGATGGTGGCGCCCTTCATCGGCCCTTTCATCGCGCCCGGGCCGCAGCCGGTAATGATGCTGAGATTGCGCAGACCCAGCTCGTAGCCACACTGCTTGGTGTATTCATACTCGAAACGCGCAATGGAATGACCGCCCCAGCAGACCACCAGGTTCGGTTCCACCTGCGGGATCAGGGCCTGGGCATTGCGCAGCATCTCGAACACCGCATTGGTGATGCCGGAGCTGCTGGCCAGGTCGTGGTGGCTATTACCGCTGATTTCGCTGTCGTAATAGACCAGGTCGCGAATGACCGCCGAAATCAACTCCCTGATCCCTTCGATGATCTGTCCGTCAACAAAAGCGGAACCCGGCGCATTGTTCAACTCCAGCCGCAAACCCCGGTTGACCTGTTGCACTTCGATCCGGAAATCTTCGTACTGCTGTAACAGCGCCTCTGCGTCATCGCTTTCATTGCCGCTGTTGAGCACGGCCAGTGAACAACGGCGCACCAGTTCTGCCAGGTCGCCCTGGCTGGCGCCGGTCAGGCGCTCAACCTCCTTGCGGCTGAGCGTATTGAGAATTCCTGCCGGATACAGGCGCGTTGTTACGGATTCAGCAGACAATGACTCTCTCCTCCAGATATAAATCGGGGCGGAAATCCGCCCCGATCCCTCTTAACTGACGTTCTGATCAGAACCGATAGGTGATACCGATGCGAATTTCCCAGAGGGAAGGATCGCTGACCCGGCCCTGGCCGGACGGTTCGATGAACTCTTCGTAGATGTACTGCTGGCCATCTTCGGAAATTTCCATGTCAACCAGGCCCTGGGCCCGCGGAAAGCTGGCTTCCTTGAGCACGCACCAGTCATCGTTCAGCAGGTTACACAGGTTCCTGATGGTGATCCAGCCGGCGAACTTGTGCCCCTCGGCAAACGCTGGGAATTCCTGCTCGATGCGCAGATCGTAATAGCTCCACCAGTCACTCTTGAACGCGTTACGTGGAGCGATCTGGCCGGAGTACTTGTCGAGCCCGGTTTCCCGTATCGCCCTGAAGAAGGCTTCCTGGTCGAAGCTTGGCAGGTAGGACACGAGCGGATCATTTTGTCCGTCGGGAACATACAACAGGTGACGACCGCTGATGTAATCACCAAAGGTGTCGCCGTCATCGTCGCTGAACGTGTACGAGAACGGACGGCCCTGGTTGACAGCACCGACCAGCACGAAGTTGGTCCGGTTGTCTTTCCACCAGTATGCCGAGTAGCCGACGCGCCAGGTGAAGCGGTGCGGGATGTTGTAGTTCGACTTGGCCAGCGACGGGTTGTTCGGATCGGCCACCGAGATGTTGGCAAAGTTCGAGAATGCTACCGAGCTGGTCATTGGGCTGACATCCTTGGCGTTGGTGTAGGCGTAACCCACCGACCAGTCGAAGCCGTTGTCATAATACTTCGACAGGTTGATGCTGGCCTGCCAGGAACGACCGTCCTTGCCGGATACGTTGGTCAGGATATAGTCAGAATTGAACCTGCGAGGATCTGTGTAGATCGGCCGTCCGTCCGGTGCGACTCCCGTCTGTTCCATCGTACCGTTGACAATGATCGCGGAATTATCGTTTTTGGTGTACAACAGGTCGGCATTCAGCACGTAGTCGTTACCAAAGTTGTAGGTGGTCCCCAGGTTGAACTTCCACGCCTTGGGCAATTTGAAGTCCGGATCCAGCGCGTTCACGCCCGAATTGGGCTCGGCGAAGGCGATGGCGTCATACAGGCACTGGGGAATATCGTAAACCGGGTTACCACCGCCGGTCAGAGGAATGTCAAACAGCGAGAAATCCACACCCTCACCACAGTTTTCCGGCGGTGGTGGATCGCGCTCAATCGTGCGTTCGCGCAACTGTGCGATA
The DNA here is from genome assembly GCA_029859645.1 of Lysobacterales bacterium. Classification (GTDB taxonomy): domain Bacteria; phylum Pseudomonadota; class Gammaproteobacteria; order Xanthomonadales; family SZUA-36; genus JAHEFT01. The sequence goes on from JAOUCS010000013.1 coordinate 34,602, forward strand.
CGGAAACCGTCATTGCTGAAGTTGTTGGACATCCAGACATTCGGGTTGCCGCCGGAATACAGGCCTATGCCGCCACGCAGGCTGACGTCAGGCGTAATGGTCCAGTTGAAACCGACACGCGGTTGCAGCAGGTCCAGCCCGTCGATCGTGTAAGTATTGGCATAACCCTGGCGGTCAACGAAATTTTCGTTATAGGCCGGTTCATCACTGCTGCTGTACCAATCGTACCGCAGGCCGAAAATCATGGTCAGTGCACCACCGGCAGTTACCCATTCGTCCTGCAGGTAGGCCGTGTTGATGTCATAGCTCCATTCCGCTGCACCGTTGGCCGGAATGTTGGATGGCGCTGCATTGCCGTAGTAAATATCATCCGGACGGCCTTCCAGGAAGGCCAGGATACAACCGTTGGGGTTGCCCGAGTTGCATTCCTCGTCAAAACGGTTTTCGGTTTCTGTGTGCTGGATAAACAGGTTGAAAACATCCAGTGAATCACGCTCGAAACCACCGGTCAGCAGGTGATCGCCCAGCTCGTAGTTACCGGCAATCTTGTAGTTCCAGGACTTGTAGTCAAGCTTGTTGGCCTGGCGCGAGTCGTCGGTACCGAGGTAGACAACCGCTCTGGAGAAGACGCCGTCGTTATCATCGTCGTTCCAGGTTTCGACCTGGACTTCACCGAAAATTCCCTGGTCTCTTACACCGGAGCGTGAAACCTGGCGGTTATCCAGTTTGAGGTGGGAAACGCGTAATTCGGTTGAGAATTTATCCGTCCAATTGGAAAACAGAGCACCGGTGTGGGTTTTGAGTTCCGCACCACGCTCATAGTAGTGATCGGAGAATTCATACTCGTCGTCATCACTGTCAGACTCGGAATAGTTAAAGCCGTCGTTGTAGTTGTAGGAATAGGAAGCACGATGATCTTCATTGATATCCCAGTCCAGCTTGATGGTCCATTTCTTGTCCTTGACCGGTACGGCCTTGACCGGCTCACCCACTTCATAGCCGTAAACGTCCCTGGCGATCCTTGCAATCTCGTCCAGTTGCTCTGCACTGACGCCCTTGATAACGCGGCCTGAGGATGCGCCGCCGGTCGGCACACGGTCAAACAGGTTGGCGTCTTTCAGATGCTCGTAGGCAACGAAGAAGAATAGTTTGTCCTTGATGATCGGGCCGCCCAGCGTAACGCCCCAACGTTTGACGGAGAAATCACCGGTGTCGATGTCATCACCTTCAAGCTTGTCGCCTTTCATGTTGTCGTTGGTGTAATCGTAGAACGCAGAACCATGCCACTCGTTGGAACCGGACTTGGTCACCGCGTTGATGTTACAGGCAGTGAACTGGCCGTAGAAAACATCGAACGGCGCCAGTTCGACAGCCACCTGTTCAATGGAATCATATGAAAAAGGCTGGCGTTCTGTCGGGTAACCATTGCTGTTCAGGCCGAACAGGTCATTCATCCGTACGCCGTCAACCGTCAGGCTATTGAAACGTGGATTGGCGCCTGCGCATTGCACGGCGCCGCCGGCATATGCCGGGTCAATGTAAATGCGGGGATCGTTGCGGATAACATCGCGCAGGTCGCGATTGATATGCGGCATTTCCTGCAGGTCCTTCAAGCCGAATACCGAGGCTGGGCCAAGAGCCAGTTGTTCGGTTGTCACTTCCTGCGCGGTCACGACCACCTCTTCCATCACGTCAGCGCCGAGCTGCAGAATCAGGGAGTAAGTGTCACCCAATCGCAGGTCCACATCGGTTACGGTCTGGTTCGCGTAGCTGCCGGTTGAAGCCTCCACCGTGTATGGGCCGCCCACCGGAAGACCGCGGACAAAGACCAGGCCTGAAGCATTGGATTGGGCCGTGCGGGTGCTACCTGTTCGGGTATCGGTGATGCTGACGTCAACGCCTTCGAGCGGAGATGCGTCGGGACCAAAAACCGAAACGCGGATAGCTGATGTTGTCTCCTGGGCCATCGCAGCCAGAGGAATCATCAGCACGAGCAAAACCGCCAACGCAGAGAAACAAAGTCGGATTCTGTTATACATGGTTAATCGCCTGTGATGTTGTTCGTATCTATGAAACAGGCCAGTCGGACGTTGAAAAGGTGAAAATCAGGGACGCAAGTGTACCCGGGGCCCTCGATTTTCACCCTGAAATCTCCTCGTCTTACTGCCTCCCACCAACCATTTTTATGGCGCGATAATTCTAGCAGGTTTTTTGTTACAAAAATTTAACAAGCCGGCCATTTCTGGCACGTTTTTGAATGACTTTTTCCGGAATATTCGGCAACTATCTGTTATTGGTCACTAATCTTTTTTTAACATCCCGCAAAATAATTGACCTCGCTCATGTTGGGACCGATTCTCCATGCTATGACTTCCCAACAACTCGGCCGTTCTATAGAATATGCGACTTCGTCGGGGTGTAGCTCAGCCTGGTAGAGCACTGTCTTCGGGAGGCAGGGGCCGGAGGTTCAAATCCTCTCACCCCGACCATGTAAGTGATTGATATCCCGAATCAATTAGCGGCTCCAAGTCATCATGGCATGGGGCCGTTTTTCATCAAGGGCGCAACAGGGGCGCATAGGATCGCGTAGAAAGTAATCATGGACGCAAAAAAAGACCGGCCCGCAAGCCGGTCAAAACTCAAAAGAGATTAAGCCGCATTGCATCGCCCAGGCTTCGGCCTCCCTTGGTCGGGGCTTTTTGATGATTCCCTGAAGTGCATCTTTTTTCGGCGTATTCTGAAAGGAAGTCGGCTACTGGCAAGGTAAAACATGTTGCGAACGGTTGTGGTCATTTACTGGATGCCCGTTTTCTTGGCAGGATGCGCGCCTTTTGATTGGACTGCTAACCCTGCTCGTGTTTTGAAATCCGAGCCTGGTTACATTCAAATATATTGCGACACAGATTCTTGTCCGGATGCTGAACAATTAATTCAAGACCATTGCGGCGGCCCATACGGATCTACAAAAGAATTGGCAAGTTTGACCTTACCAAAACAATACGTAATCGAAGCGACTTGCAAATAATTAGGTATTTCCCTTGCCGCAGCCCCGGTCCCCCGCCGGGGTTTTTTATGAATGACCGCTATCCGACTGGAAGCGGAACTAAACTTGTTAAAAGGCGTTTGGGCTGCTAACGACCCGAAGGGGACGTTCAGAACTCAGGTCGCGAGTGGTAAAAGTGTTGTTACACTCATTACCAGTACTGCCAGTAGTGAGTAGACCGCAAAAATGCGATGAAATAACAGATTTTCGGAGCGTAAGGCCAACAAAGACAGCACGATTAATGGCCCTACAAACGCTGCATATGGCAAATGGCCGACTATCGAGACGTCTTTTTCCAGCTTGACGATATAATCGATTAAATCAACACAAAGAAACAGCAACAACACACCAAAAAACCAAACCCGGTTTCGCATGAATTGCGCTCGATAGTTATGATCCGCTGGCATACCCTCAGGAAATAGAAGCGCCATCATGAAGAAAAGAAGCGTTGAATAGACAAGCAGAAAAACGAACAGTGGAAACGTCCACTCCGGCTGTTCCGCGAGCACAAACGTAAACCACCAGAATGCAATGGTCCAGATCAGGATGACCATGGACCACAACAGTTGTACCCAGGAAATGGTCACAGCATCCCGAACGTGGATGATACGTGCGACGTTAGTGAGAAAGGATGTCACGGATAACCCGACAACAACGGATATAAGTACAGTCAAATACTCAAAAACCATCCATACATTATGCGCTACATCGGGAGTAATTCCATCGATGTTGAATCTTTGAATGGCCGCTCCTCGCCGAACTGAGAACTAATCGCGGCTGAAAATGGGTGCCGAATAGGTTCCGCTGATCGCTTGATAGTGGTACCGATCTTCTGATGGCAACAATCTCTGAGATCGGCCAGTAGCGGTACGTTGTTTCGCACGAATTAGCTGTGGTTAGAAAAGAAAGGGCTCCTCAGTAAATCCCCGGAATCAACCGATAGTGCACGCGCCGTGCATAGTCTCGATAGCCAGTCAACTCTTCCTGTAGCGTCTGGTCTTCCAGTACGGTTCTGATCACCGCGATGATCAACGCCACCGCCGCCGGGATAAGTGTCCACACCGAGCCGAAGGCCAGCACAATGCCCAGCAATGGCGGAATATTCCCGGCATAGCCCGGATGGCGCACAATCCGGTATGGGCCACTGTCACAGACCACATGCCCTTCATCCGTCTGGATACGTACCGTGCTGAAGAAAAAACGGTTTTCTATAAATGCCCACGCAGCAAAAGCGTATCCGAGCGAGATCAAGATAAAGCCGAGCACGTTGAGCCAAAGCGGAAATACGGGTGACCAGCCATGGCGGTGATCCAGCCCTGCAACAATGACCAGTGGGAAACTTAAACTCAGCGCCATCAGCGGAGCGAGTACTTTGTCCCAAGCTTTCGAACTTTGGATCTTTTCAATATCTTGTCGTTCGGCCAATAAACCGGGATGCCGCCGCTCCGCCCAAATACGCCCTCCTATACCAGCGGTAACGATGAGCAGGGAATAGACCCATGCCTGCCACCAACCAAAATCCCCTCCGCATGCCAATAGAACCAGTGGTATGGAGAGATACACCAAAACTAAACTGATCCATTGGCGAGGGGACGCTGTTTGAATCGCATCGGCCGTCATGAACGATTCCCCTATGTCGCGTGTATTTGTCAGCCTACGCCCTCGAGATTCAGGTCGCAATGACGCGAATCAGAGGTAGATACGGGTTGTCGGCAACACCTGGTAGTTCCGACTCGGGTGGCGGTCATTCATAAAAAACCCCGGCGCGGAACCGGGGCTGAAATGTAAAGGGAGCCGTTTCTGATAGCCTGCCACGCTGGACAGGGTTGTTCGCAGAAATGCAATCTATCAGCAACTACAGTTAGTGCAGTTGCCAGTGTCGGGCTCTGGTAGCGCCTCAAGTTTTACGGTTGTGACGACATTGCCGAAGGTATTGCTCGCGTCCGGTATGCACTGAACAACGTATTGGCGTGCCCAGATGATTGATAACCCACTACAGGCCCTGTAGTTAATTCAACCAACCCTTCTTCAGATTGCGCCTCAAGCGAAATTAAAAGGGGTCGCTGTCTGACGCTGAAGTCCATGTACGCTGCGAAGGGCAAGGTCTTTTTGCTGTGCGGTACTGACTGCCTCGGGGATCCAGACCAGCCCAAGGTGGTAAAACAGGTTCAGTAATTCTCCAAATACCTGAACTTTGACATGCTATAAGAGAGAAATGAAATAAGACATCACAGGACGAGCGAGTAACAGGTCATGGAATCAATATCGAAATTTATAGCATTGGAATTATTCAGCGTGGGTGGAGTTTCGATCACCATTGGCCAGGTGGCCGCCGCGTCATTGACCATCGCGGTGGTACTGGTGCTGGCCGGTTGGCTGATTCGAAGGCTTTCCCAGCGCCTGCTGGAACGGGGCAGTGACGCCAACCAGGTGCAGTTGACCCAAAAGGTACTCTGGTTCGCTGTTATTGTGATCCTGTTCTTCACCGCCCTGAGCATGCTCAACGTCCCGCTCGGCGCGTTTGCCTTCATTACCGGCGCCATCGCCATCGGCATCGGCTTCGGCGCACAGAACATTATCAACAACTTTATCAGTGGCTGGATTCTGATGGGCGAACGGCCAATCCGGATCGGCGACCTGTTAGAGGTCAACGGCACCCTGGGGCGGGTCGAGGCCATCAACACGCGCTCCACTCGGATCAAGCGGGTGGATGGTGTGCGTATCGTCATTCCCAACAGCCATCTTCTGGAAAACATGGTCGTGAACTGGAATCTCGGCGACGAGGACATCCGGATTTTCGTCACTGTGGGCGTCGCCTACGGTTCACCCGTGCGCCGGGTCGCCGAACTGATCGAACAGGCGGTGACCGAGCAGGAAGGCGTGCTGGAAGACCCGGAGCCGCGCATTCTGTTCCAGGACTTCGGTAACAGCGCCTTGATATTCGAAGCCTATTTCTGGACGCAGTTGAAGCCCGGCGGGGACTTGCGCCGATTGCGCAGTGAAATCCGGTTCCGCATCGACGAACTTTTCCGCGAAAACGGCATCACGATTGCGTTTCCGCAGCAAGACGTGCACCTGGACGGGATTTTGAAACTGGAGTCCGGTGACCAGGCAGTCGGTCAAGCCATCCCAAATACTCCGGAAGAAAGCTGAAGCGATGGGTTTATCAGGAAGTCATTGCTGAAGTGGTTGAGCACAATAAGAGAGGGAGATATCCATCAGATAAATCATCTGTGAAGATATCTCCCGCCCAATTCCTATTGTGTCGTGTATAGACTCATCTATCTCTATCTGCTAGTGGAGTAAGTTCATTGGGGTCTTGTCCAGTCAACGCTCACTGGAGAATGATGTTCGTGAACCATTTTCCATTCACCCTTTGTTTTAACAAATAATAAAGTAATTAGATTATTGATTGTAAACGTACGTTCTTCTTCTGGTCCATCTCCCTTAAATATCAAGTCAAAATCTGAGATAAAGGTTAAATTAGCAACATTCCCACAATATACAGCAATGTTCAAAGTTCCCTCTATATAGGCAAATTTTGTAACTCCACCTATTTCTAAATCTTCACCAAATAACTGGCGTTCACCATGTTCATTACCCGCACTATCGAAAGACCATCCTCCATTGAATTCAACGAACTTGGGTCCATAAGCATGAAAAGAGATAAGCTGGTCCATATATTTGGATTCTGCTCCTTGTCCGGCTCCGGCTACTATACTTCCTGCAATGGCCATAAAAGTTTCTCCGACCTCTGCTTGTGCTTGTGGATAAGTTGCGTTAATTGCACAACTGTCAAATTTCTTATCTGCGACCACGTTTGTAGTCGAGACAATTAACAGGAAAAACGAAACCAGCAATAATTTAACTGCTTTCATAATCAAGTCTCCTCTCTATAGATTATCTATAGATTAAATTTACGATTAACCCCAACCTCTCTGGAAGCCATGCTTTTCGATAGATTCTCATTCGTGGCCGGCCCCACGGAAACCCTGTAAAAAGATCCGTGCTAAGGTACATGTTAGGCAGCCAGTACGAATACTGCGTGATCAAAAGGCAATAATTTGCTGACAATTTGCTGATAAAACCTCTGAAAACCCGTAATGAAGGTAAATTTTGTGTCATTGGCTGTGATCTTGATCGGATTGGCCTGAAGTAATACTGGGGGCAGACAGATTCGAATGATTTACGAATTTTCTGACTTAACACTGGACCTGGACCGGCACCTGCTAACTCGGGGTGGGCAGCCGATCAAGCTGACGAAACTCAGTTTCAAGGTGCTTCAGGCATTGGTCCGGGCAGCACCAGCGTTGATCTCACACGATGACCTGATCGACGAGGTCTGGGGACCCAGACGGGTGATTACGCCCGACAACCTTTCCCAGAGAATGAAGACGCTGAGGCAGAGCCTGGGTGATGATACCAATCAGCCCATCTACATCGAGGGCGTGCGGGGGGAAGGCTATCGCCTGGTTCCCGAAGTCAAAATTCAGTCGGCACAGACATCCAGCCGTTCATCCTGGCGAGGCCTGTCTTCACGTTTTCTTTTGAGCCTGGCTGTGTTGGCGTTGGCTCTGGGGTACATCGCTTTCGACAAGTTTGTGCTCGAACCTGTCGAAGATGCGCAACTTGCCGAATCGGCTCGTCAGGAAGGCCACGCTGCCGCTCGAGCCGAATCACACGAGGACAAGTCCCTTGCTGTACTGCCCTTCGATAACCGCAGCAGCACCGAGGGAGACCAGTTTTTCACTGACGGTATGCATGACGAGTTGTTGGCCACCATCGCCAAGATCGGCTCGATGAAGGTCATTTCCCGCACCTCGGTTATGGAATACAGGGACACCACCAAGAAGATTCCGCAAATTGCACAGGAGTTGGATGTTGAACACATTCTCGAAGGTGGTATTCAACGTTCGGGTAACCAGGTACGGATCAACGTGCAGTTGATTGATGCGGCAACCGATGAACACGTGTGGGCAGAAATCTATGATCGCGAGTTGACGGCGGCAAACCTGTTTGCCGTACAAAGTGAAATTACAAAAAAGATCGCCGATGCCTTACAGACCGAGCTTTCCACAGATGAGCAACGACGCATTGACGCAAAACCAACCGACAACCTGCAGGCTTACGAGCTTTATTTGCGAGGTCGTTATTTGTGGCAGCGCCGTGGCGATGAGAATATCCGGAACGCCATTGCACTGTTCGAGCAGGCAACGGAGCTTGATCCGCAATTTGCCCGGGCCTGGTCGAGCCTGGCGGCGACACACTTCACTTTGCCGGTATATTCTGACTCACCGAGGAGGGAACATAATTCCCTGGCGGCGTCCGCTGCTCACAAGGCCCTGGCGCAGGATGAGTCTCTGGCGGAAGCCTATGCGGTTCTGGGCGGATTGGCTGACATGGATGGAAAATGGGCTGAGGCGGAAACGCTTTTCTTGCTTGCCATTGCCAATGAACCAATGGATTCGACTGCACACCTATGGTATGGCGAACACCTGTTCAAGCTTGGTCGCCTTGATGATGCGCTTGAAGCAGGCCTGATCGCTTATCAACTGGACCCATTGCACCCTGCTACCAATGCTTTTCTCGGCTGGATCTATCTTTATCTAAACGATACCAGCAACGCCTTGAAGTATGGCGCGGCCGCATGGGATTTAGGTCATGCCTCGGGGCTGTACTTTCAAGCGTGGATTAACCTGCATAGCGGGGAAATCGACAGAGCCATTGGCTTCGCCGGGCAGTGGGATGCACTAATGGCACAAAGATTCTCCAACCTTCAAAATCCCCCAAGTCTGCAGCTATTAATCGAGGCAAAAAATGATGCGGCGAAAAGACCACCGTTTCTCGAGATGCTCGCAGCGCAGGAAACGATCGATCTTATTCAGATTCTGCTCACGGGATATGTCGGTTTTGAACGGATCGATGAAGCCCATGAAGTGGCCGCTATGGCTCTTGACCTGGATGGGTTCAATAGAAATAATTTTGAGTGGTATTTCTGGGATTCCGACATGGCGCCATTTCGTCAGGACCCGCAATTTGCAGCGCTTGTTACTGAGCTGGGAATGGTGGATTACTGGCGCGAATATGGCTGGCCGGATGTCTGTCAACCGACTGGCGACAGTGTGATTTGCAAATAGGTCAGTTTGCAGAGTTACTGACAAAGGGGCCGGATACGTTCAGTTAAACGGCAATTTGTGGTCGCTAACGGAAATAGCAGGCAATCAGCGGAACCTATTTTGCGCCTCGCGCCCCTTTCAATTGGGACGCAAGCAACTTATTGTTTACCCCATGGTGAAATCGGTTTTCTTGATTTTTTTTGTCTGCCTGGCATTTTCTACCGCGGCGAGCGCGGCGGGTCCCTTGTTTGACGATGACAGCCTCATATCCATGCAACTGATCGGCGATTTCTCAAATCTCCTCAATGAGAAAGATAAAGAGAAGTCGTATCCCGCGAAACTTATTTACTCGACGGAAACAGGTCCCGTTGAGGTTCCAGTACAGCTGCAGGTAAGAGGTAACGCCAGACTTGAACACTGCAGTGTGCCTGGACTCCGGGTTATTTTTCCAAAATCCGGCGTCGAAGGCCTGTTCAGCGACCAGCGCAAACTCAAGCTGGTTACCCAGTGTCGACAAAAATCAAGCCAGTATGAGCAATACCTTTTACAGGAATATCTGATTTACAGAATGTATGCCCAGCTGACCGAGTACAGCTTCAAGTCTCGACTCGCTCGTGTCGATTTTCAGGACAGCAGAAAAAAATCACGGCAATGGAGCAATTTTGCATTTTTCATCGAGGACAAAAAACGCATGGCAACTCGCCTCGGCGCTACCGTGGTTGAAAAACCCAGGGTAAAGCGCAGCCAACTTGCACCCAAAGAAACCAACCTGGTGTCAGTTTTTCAATATATGATTGGCAACACCGACTATTCGATGCTCAAGGGTGAAGGCGAAGAAGCCTGTTGTCACAATCTGAGATTGCTTGATAAGGGCGAAGGTTACATCCCCGTCCCTTATGATTTTGATTTTGCCGGTTTGATCAATCCAGGTTATGCGGCACCGGCAGCCAATCTCGGAATAAAGAAAGTAACCCAGCGATTGTATCGAGGATTCTGCGGAGGTAATAATCATCTGCCGGATAATCTCGCGCTGATACGTACTAACAAAAGCATGTTGTACGCAATCATCGATGATGGAAAAGTAAATGATCGTACGGCGAAAAAGATGCATCGGTATCTGGACGGCTTTTATAAAACAATCGACGATCCCAAACGGCTGGACAAAAATATCGCTCAGAAGTGCCGCCCAAAACCGCAGCCCAAAAAGTAATAACTTCCGTCAACTGCCAATATTCAGACTCTGACCTCTTCTGATCCGTCAGAAACTTCGCCGGCAAAGAAGCTGAATGCAGTGGCCCGACAACTGAACGAACGACCCAGAAAAACTCTAAACTATGAAACACCAGCTGAGCGATTTAACCAATGTGTTGCGTCGACCGGTTGAGTCCACCGCCGATAGCAGAACTTCCCTGGACATGAAGCTCGGGGAAATTTTGTTCGCAGCTTGGCCTGAAGAAGAACTCTCCCCCGTAGAAAAGGGCCGCCCAGAAAAAGAGCGGCCCCTGCCCCTTAATTCTTTTTTGCAGGTGGCGACTACCTCTTTAAATATAGGCGACGCTGACTGGTTGTCAACGTGGATCAGATGAGTAACTCATCTACAGGCCGTCGAGCCAATTTCCGCAATGTGTCGTTTCCAGCCCAGGCCGCCTCTAAGTCCGGCTCTTCGCCTTGATCATGAGTAGCTTTCCTTCCGGCCTAACTACGCATAAACTTGCCATCATGAGAAACCTGATTGCATTTGCCTGCGCCCTGCTTTGGGCCACCACCGCCCTGTGCCAGCCCTACGAGGTTTATGTCAGCGACACGCCCAATTTCGGCCAGCCGCCCTGGCAGATCCTGAAATACGATGAAAATGGCGAGAATCCGGTCGTATTCATTACTGAAAACCTGGCCTGGCCGCACGATATTGTGTTCCTGGAAGAGAGCAACCGGGTACTTGTCTCCAATTACAATAGCGGGACCATTGATCGCTATAACGCGACAACCGGACAGTATGTGGATACGTTAACCTCAAACGTCATCGCACCCACCCGCATGCAGATTGGACCCGATGGCCTGCTGTACGTGGCACAGGACGGCGGCAACAGCCGCGTCAGGCGGTTCCGGCTGGACGGCACCTTTGTCGATGATTTCACCAACCCGGGCATCAGCCGTCCCCTGGGCATGGCCTGGGACCGCTTCGGTAATCTCTATGTCTCCTCCTATGACGGCCAGTTGGTCAGGAGGTTTGGCCCTGACGGAAGACCAGGGCAATTTCAT
>JAOUCS010000172.1 GCA_029859645.1 Lysobacterales bacterium
TGAACGCATCTGGTAAATGGCCGAACCCGGTGGTCACCGAGCTTTGCCCGGCACCCGAATTCTGGCGGGCCGAAGAGTATCATCAGCGCTATTTTGAAAAGAACGGCGCCGGCTTCTGTGGCTTGGGGCACTGATCCCCCGGGCTCCCGCCTGCGAGGCGGGCTAGTTGCTTTTTATTTTGCCGACGAGCCACAGCAGGATAATGGCGCCAATGGTGGCGGTGATGATCGAGCCGATCAGTCCAGCGCCAAGGTTAGCGCCGAACAGTCCGAACAGCCAACCGCCCAGAACGCCGCCTATGATGCCGATAATAATGTTCATCAGCACGCCCTGGCCCTGGCCTTTCATGATGGTGCCGGCCAGCCAGCCGGCGATTCCGCCGACGATAAGTGAAGCAATCAAACCGCCCATGAGTCTCTCCAGAGTGAAATAAGCACTTGATTCAGTTTAAAAGAGATACGCGTAATTTGGAACAAACCAGTAACAGGGAGGTTTGTGGGTGCCAGGGATAGCTAAAAAAAGGGTCAGCAAAAGGGCAAGAGTGTGCATTGCGCTACTCCTGCTCCTGCCGTTGTCTGTGCAGGCCCAGGTCTACAAATGGGTGGATGAAGACGGCATCGTCACCTACTCCAATATCGCGCCACCCAGTGACCAGGACTTTCAAACCCTCAGGTTTCCCTGTTATGCAGCAGATCCCAAGTGCCGGTCGGTAAGCTGGGAAAAGGTGCCTCTCAACACCCGTTCATTCAGAAACGAGATCCAGTCCGCCTCACGTTATAACTCGGTGGAAGAATCATTGATTCGGGCGATTATTCACGCGGAGTCGGCCTACCAGGCGGACGCGCAATCGCCCAAGGGGGCGCAGGGTCTGATGCAATTGATGCCGGCTACCCAGGCCGAGTTGAATGTCTCCGATCCGTTCAATCCGCAGGAAAACATCCAGGGTGGCGCGCTCTACCTGTCGCAACTCCTGGCGCAGTTCAATGGCGATTTCGAGTTGGCTGCGGCGGCTTACAACGCCGGTCCGAACGCGGTGAACAAGTACGGTGGCGTCCCGCCCTATGACGAAACCCAGGAATATGTCCGACGGATTAAAATCCTGTACCGGCGCTATGGACAGGCGCTCTAATAAACCAGCCGTGCCTCACTGACCACTTCCAGCTCATTCAGCGCTGCGACCAGTTCCTCGCAGGCATTGACGTGCCATTCATCGCCCAGCTTCAGGCGGGCGCGGGCGCGGGCGTTGCTGTAATTAAGCCAAACCTCGGCGGAGCCATCCTGGTAAGGCACAAAGGTGGATTGCAGCGCAGAGCAGATGTCGTCGCCCGGTCCGCGAACAGAAATCTGGACACCTTTTGCGAAACGCGATTTAGCTTCGGCCAGCGTCATGACCTTCTGTGCGTTCATGCGAAAACCACCGGAGAAATCATCCGTTGATACGCGGCCTTCGATGACAATGATCTCGTCCTTGTTGAGTAATTCGGAATAGAGTGTCCAGGTATCGTCGAACAGCGATGCCTCGATTCGGCCGGTGTGATCCTCCAGCGCGACGAAACCCCCACGGTTGCCCCTGCGCCGCACTGCCTGGACCAGCCCAGCCAGCAACATCGGCGTGCCGGACCGCTTGCCGCGGCTTTCAGCCGGTATTCGTTGTTCGACGGAGCCCAGCAGGCAGGTCGTAAAACGTGCAATATCGTCTGCCTGCAGTTCAACCGGATGCCCGGTCAGGTACAGCCCGAGCGTGTCACGCTCCGCCTGCAATGCCTGCAGGCGCGTCCAGGGCCGGACATTCTGGTGTTCGGTGATGTGTGGTGCATCAGACTGGCTGAAACTGCCGAACATGTCTGTCTGCCCGGATTCCTTGTCGCGCTGGTACTGTTCCGCGGCGTGCACGGCCTCGGGGAGTTCATTGAGCATGCGCGCACGGTTGTTGTCGGGGTCCAGTTTATCCAGTGCGCCGGAGCGCACCAGCACGTCCATGGCGCGTTTGTTGACCTTGTGGTGGTCTATCCGGTTGCAAAAGTCGGAGAGGTCTTTGAATGGACCGTTGGCCTCGCGTTCAATCTCGATCACGTCGATGGCCGCATGACCCACACCCTTCAACGCGCCGAGACCGTATAAAACGGTCCGGTCGTCGATCGATATGAAGGCATGCCGGGAATGGTTGATGTCCGGCGACAAGACGGTCAGCCCCAGGTCGCGGCATTCGTGGATGAACTCGTCGACCTTGTCGGTGTTGTCCATGTCCGAGGACAGCACCGCAGCCATGAACTCGGCCTGGTAGTGGGCCTTCAGCCACGCTGTCTGGTAAGCGATCAATGCATAGGCGGCCGAATGCGACTTGTTGAAACCGTAGCCTGCGAAGGTTTCCATCTGGTCGAAGATGAGGTTGGCTACGTCTTCATCCACACCGCGTTCCATCGAGCCTTCCACGAAGATGATTCTCTGCTTGGCCATCTCGGCTGGTTTCTTTTTGCCCATGGCGCGGCGCAGGATATCGGCCGAGCCGAGCGTATAACCGGCCAGCTCCTGGGCAATCTGCATGACCTGCTCCTGGTACAGGATCACGCCGTAAGTGGGCTGCAGGATGTGCTGGAGGGCAGGGTGGGGGTAACGCACCGGCTCGCGGCCGTGTTTGCAATCGATATAGGTCTGCACCATGCCGGATTCGAGCGGGCCCGGCCGGAACAGCGCCACCAGGGCCACGATCTCGTCGAAGCTGTCGGGCACCAGTTTACGGATCAGGTCCTTCATGCCACGCGATTCCAGCTGGAAAACCGCCGTAGTCTGGCAGGCCTGCAGCAGTTTGAATGCGAGCGGGTCATCCATCGGCAGCTTCGCCAGGACGATCGGCTCTTCACCGGCTTCGGCCCGCTGGGCATTGATGGTTTTCAGCGCCCAGTCGATGATGGTCAGCGTGCGCAGGCCCAGGAAATCGAACTTGACCAGCCCGATGGTTTCCACATCATCCTTGTCGAACTGGGTCACGATACTGCCGCCGCCCGCTTCGCAGAACAGTGGGGTGAAGTCAGTCAGGGGGGACGGGGCAATCACCACGCCGCCGGCATGCTTGCCGGCGTTCCGCTTGATCCCTTCCAGCGACATGGCGAGATCCAGCAGGGCGCGGGTGTCTTCCTCTTCGTCGTAGCGCTGTTTAAGCTGGGGTTCTTCTACCAGCGCGTCCTTCAGCGTAATGCCCAGCGACATCGGCACCAGCTTGGCGATACTGTCGACAAACCCGTAACCGTGGCCCAGCACCCGGCCACAATCGCGAACCACGGCCTTGGCCGCCATCGAGCCGTAAGTGATGATCTGGCTGACCTGGTCGCGGCCGTAGGTGCGCGCCACGTAGTCAATCACCAGGTCGCGTTTTTCCATGCAGAAGTCGACGTCGAAATCCGGCATCGAAACACGTTCGGGATTGAGGAAACGCTCGAACAGCAGTTCGTGCACCAGCGGGTCCAGGTCGGTGATACCCAGGGCGTAAGCCACCAGCGAACCGGCACCTGATCCGCGGCCGGGCCCGACCGGGATGTCGTTTTTCTTGGCCCAGCGGATGAAGTCGGCGACGATCAGGAAGTAGCCAGGGAAGCCCATCGAGTTGATCACGCCGAGTTCGTGATCCAGTCTCTGGCGGTAAACCTGGTCAGGGAATTCCTGGCTGGGCGGCAATACCTTGAACCGTTCTTCAAGGCCTTCTTCGGAGACGCGGCGCAGGAAATCCTCAACACTCATGCCGTCCTCGGTTGGGAAATCGGGCAGGTAATAAGTGCCGAACTCCATTTCCAGGTTGCAACGCATGGCGAGGTTGCAGGCGTTTTCCAGCGCCTCGGGCAGGTCAGCAAAAAGCTCCTGCATTTCCTGCGGGCTCTTCAGGTACTGCTCTTCACAGTAACGCTGTTCCCTGCGCTTGTCCGAAAGCAGGCGGCCATCATGAATGCAGACCCGCGCTTCATGGGCACGAAAATCCGCCTTGTCGAGGAAACGGACATCGTTACTGGCTATGACAGGTAGGCCCAGCGAAGCGGCAATATCGAGGGCTACCTGCTCGTACAGCGGCTCCTGGTCTCTGCCGGTGCGCTGCAACTCGATATAGAACCGGTCCGGAAAGATTCGCGCCCAGTCGCTGGCCAGTTGTCGCGCCCGGTTGGGATGGCCTGCCAGGATCGCCTGGCCGATATCACCCTCGCGGCAGGCTGACAGGGCAATCAGACCGTCAGCATGTTCACTGATCCAGTCGAGCCGCACGTATGGCTGGCCGTGGTGCTGACCTTCCTGGTAGGCCTGGCTGAGAAGCTGGCAAAGGTTCAGGTAACCGTCCCGGTCCTGGCACAAAAGCACCAGTCGCGAGATGTGATCGGGGTCCTCGGGGGAACGGATCAGTACATCGGCACCGATGATGGGCTTGATACCGGCCGCCTCGGCTGCCCGGTAAAATTTGACCATGGCGAACAGGTTGTGCTGGTCGGTGACTGCAACCGCCGGCATGCCCAGTTCGGCGACTTTTTCCATCAACCGATTGATTCGCACCGTGCCATCCACCAACGAGTATTCAGTGTGCAGATGGAGGTGAACGAAAGGCGCGGTCATCCGGCAAGATTAGGATGATCAACGGGTCGTGTAAATACCCGGCGGACAAATCGATCGGTTATCATCACCCCTTATTCATCCAGAAGCCAAGGTTTCTCATGACCATACTATTCATCAGCGGCGTCAATGACCTTTCCACGGTCCCGGTGCTGGCCGATCCGGACGGTAATCTCTTTCCGGTACTGGACGGTAATTGTCCAATCCTCGGCCGGGTGCCACTCAGGCAGGAAGGCGCTGCTTACCTGACATTGTTCGGCAAAAGTGTGAAGCAGGCGCAAGTCAATTTTGCAAAAAAACCCTCCCTGGTGATTAACCAGATTACCAATGCCGATACGCATAGCGGCGCCCTGGAGCGATGCGAGGAGCTGATCCGGCAAGCAGATGCTCCCGTTCTGAACCGGCCGGACGAGGTGCTGCAGTCGACTCCTGACCGGGTGTTTGAGAAATTGCAGGGTGTGCCTGGTTTGGTAGTCCCACGGACGATCCGTTGCCAACCCCATTCCCCTGCTGATGTGTTCGCCCAGGCTGAAGCTGCAGGCATCGGTTTTCCCTTCATCGTGCGTGCCGCCAGTGCTCATGCCGGCGACGATGCCGGCAGGGTCCTGGTTCGAAACCCGAACCAGCAGGACAGGCTGGACGTATTTCCGATGGACGGACGTGATTTCTACGTCACCGAGTTTGTTGATTACCAGGAATCTTCAGGTCTCTACAACAAGCAGAAGCTGCTGGTCATTGACGGTGAGCCGGTGCTGCGCGAATTTCTGTTCCGGGACACCTGGTGCGTCGACAGGTCCAGCCGGGAATTCATGCTGACGCGCGAGACCGGGGCTGAAATTGAGGCCCGGGCCGCATGGTTCGAGACCGATGTCCTGCCGGCGCTTGCTGACCGTGTTGCCGAGATCACCCGCAGGCTAAACCTGGAGTTCTATACGATCGGCTGCAATGTCAGGCCTGACGGTACGATGATCGTATTTCACGCCGGGCCCGATCCGGATGTCCTGGAGCTTCGGAACCGGCATGAAAGTCAGCGGATGAAGATGATTCACCAAAAGATCCAGGGCATGCTGGCAAGGCGCTCTGGAGAGGTTGTGGTTTGACTATGCCTTATGGTATCTTGCGCGCCGCTGATCGGGATATAATGCCGATTCAGTAAGATGGGCGCGTAGCTCAGCGGTAGAGCACTGTGTTGACATCGCAGGGGTCACTGGTTCGATCCCAGTCGTGCCCACCAAAAAAAGGGGTCAGGTTAACTTTTCCAGAGCGTCGCTCTGGAAAAGTTAACCTGACCCCTTTTTTTCATGCCGTTTCGGGCGCAACCTCCAGGTCGACCTCAACTTCACTGCGGGCTCCGACTCT
>JAOUCS010000173.1 GCA_029859645.1 Lysobacterales bacterium
CACACGGTTGCCCGCGAGGGTAGCATCGCCAGGGCTTCGGAACGGCTTCACCTCACCCCGCAAACCATCAGCGGCCAGTTGAAATTGCTGGAAGAGTCGGTTGGCAAACCGCTGTTCGACCGGGTCGGTCGCGGACTGATGCTGACCGAAACGGGACAGGCCGTCAGCAAGTATGCCGACGCGATCTTCTCACTGGGCGCGGAACTATCACAGTGGGTGAACAGCCAGGAGGCTGCACCTCATGGCACACTGAATGTAGGCATCGTCAATTCCATTCCCAAGTTGATCGCACACGAAGTCCTGCATACTGCGCTGGAGGTCGAACCTCCGGTGAGAATGGTGTGCAAGGAAGATTCTCTCCAGGTGCTGCTGGGAGACCTTGCCGTGCATCAGCTGGACCTGATCCTGTCCGACCGGCAGATCCCGATTGGATTCAACGTCAAGGCTTTCAACCACGCTCTCGGCGAAAGCGCCATTTCCTTCTACGGCTCTGACCGGCTGGCAGCGCAGTTTGCCGGCGGGTTTCCGCAGTCACTGGATGGCGCACCGGTTTTGTTGCCGATGACCGGCAGCGCCTTGCGCCGCTGCCTGGACAGTTGGTTCGACCAGATCGGCGTCAGGCCCAATATCGTCGCCGAGTTTGACGACAGCGCCTTGCTCAAGGCATTCGGAGAATCCGGTGCAGGTATATTCCCCGCGCCCAGCGCCATTGAACAGCAACTTCGGCATACCTACCACGTTGTCAGGCTGGGCTCAGCCGCTTCGATCAAGGAAAACTATTACGCCATCTCGCCCGAACGGGTGCTTACGCAGCCCGCCATTTTGCAGATCAGCCGTGCGGCTCGCGACCGGCTTGCCCGGTTGGCCGGGGCAGAACAATCAGCGGAATGATTTTTGCTGGATATTTACGAATATTAGAATCGAAAAGATAGATTGGTCGAACATTTAATCATGCCTGGACTGCACGTCAGTCGTACTCGTTGATCTATCATGACGCCCGGCCGCTGAAACGATTACACTATGAGCGTTGATGTCAAAACCTTTCTTACTGTTGCTAACGCTGTTTTTATTCGCAGCACTGAATGCCTGCGGCCCGCAGCAACCACACGGCTACACCGGTTATCTTTACTTTGCCCAGGGCAACTACCTGAACCGTTTCAGCTTGCGTGACGGCAGCCTGTCAGTGGTAGCCAATTTTGGCAACATGACTATCCGTGAGATCAGCCCGTTTGGAAAAAACCGACTGTTTCTGACCGGTACTGCGACCATCAGCCGCAAAACCGCGCCACAAATTTCCTGGATTGATCTCGAAACCGGGGAAAAGGTATCCCAGTACTCGGGCATCCTCGCGCGGTACATGGTTAACGCAAACGTCGTCGTATACGACGATGGCATCAAGTTGTATGCAATGCCGCAAGGTTCCGGTAGCGCTCCTGACGAGGTGATTTACTCGCACGGGCTCAACCGCATCACCACGGTCCTTGAAGTCTCGAACGATACACTGTTGTTCGAAACCGGTGAGTCCGGCGAGCGGGTCATCCGTGGCTGGAATGCGGTGTCCGGCAGCCAGCAAGTTTACCCGGCGTTGACGGCCGCCTGTGAACTGGTCGGAGCCGTGTGGCTGGAATCTTTGCAGCAGTTGGCATGCCGTCCGCGGGATGGCTCTGCGGAAGAAACCGCGTATCTTTTGGTCAACCTCGATGGTGAATCTGACAGCCAGCTGAACCTTCCTGAGGGAAAACGATTCACAGCACTTGCATACATTCCCGGTCAGCACGCCCTGGTCCTGAAAGAAAGCTGGAAAAGTGTGATCGGTGACCAGGAAAAATCAGCGGTTTGGATTCATAACGTCCGCACGGGTGAAAACACGCGATTATCCAAAAACAAAAACCTGGGGACTTCGGTCGTTTTCACCCCGCTTTGACCGCCGCGCTTGCTTTCAACCGGCAGAAAACCGGAACACGGCATAGGCGAAATAAAAGACCACCAGCATTATCCCCAGCGGTCTCCCCAGCCGGGCCCTGCCATAGTAAAAAATCGGAATCAGGGCAGTCGCCAGCAGGCCGGCGACCACCAGGTCAAGCATGCCACCCTGCGGTATCGGAATGGTTCTAACCAGCCCGGCAGCGGGCAGGACAATCAGGCAGTTGAAAATATTGGAACCGATGATGTTGCCGAGGGCGAGATCGGACTCCTTGCGAAATGCCGCGATGATCGAAGTCACCAGTTCCGGCATGCTGGTGCCGACCGCGACGACAAACAAACCCACCACTGATGTGGGCACGCCGATACGTTCGGAAAAAAGCACACTGGAACGAACCGTCGTCTCGCCGCCGATGAACAACAAGCCAAACCCGAGCAACACCAGAAACCAGGGACCCAGGCTAAACCGCCCTGCCGGAACCACCGGGGTGTACTGGTCTATATCAGTCAACAGCGGATCCCTGTTCCAGCCACGGATCACGTCCTGCACTGCGATGTAAATAAAGATTCCAAACAGCAGAAAAAGGATGATGGAATCTGATCGCCCGATGCGTGGCTGCGTGCCTTCCAGCAAGCCATCAAGCGCCATCACGATGATCACGGCGGTTACCAGCAGCAATAAAGGTATCTCGCGCCGAACCACGACACTATGAATCTCAATGGCTCGAATGCTTGCGGCCACGCCCAGCACCAGCGCCAGGTTCGCGATATTGGAGCCGACAACGTTGCCGAAAGCGAGCGCTGTTTCATCGCGCAGTGCCCCAATCACATTGATGATCAGCTCCGGTGCACTGGTGCCAAATCCAACGACTGTCAGGCCTATGATCAGCGATGGCACGCCAAATCGCTCGGCAATTTTTGATGCGCCCGTGACCAGCGCCATGCCGCCGCCAATCAAAAGAAGAATGCCTAAAGGTATGCCAAAGTAAGCAATCATATTATCGTCATGCTGAACGATTGCGGTTCGCTTTACAATCCGGGCGGCGTGATGAGTCGCTCTGGTGGAGCCAGCGTATTTTGGAGTTTATCCGGCGGACTGCCCGACTTTCTCCGGCACGCCCATGCAGGTCTTGCGCATCGGTTGCCAGATGTGCGGTACCGGGTTTTCATGGCAGATTAACTGTAATACCTCTGCGTGCTCAGCCTCCAGCAACCGGGCCACTTGAAATTGCAGCGCCTGGAATTCCGGGTGGGAGCGGACTGATTCGAAAACCGGTTCCTTGAAACTGGAGTTCTGACGAAATCCGTGTTTGATGGCCAAGCTAAAAGATTCAACCACGCCATCGGTATCTCCGAGCATCGCCCTTGCCATTGCTTCGGCGGCATGATCGTAACTTGAGGCGTAGTTCGCAGCGACTTTTTTCACATAATCTTGCTGGTGCAACTTCACCAGCTTTTCTGCGCCTTGTTCATCTCCGGCCTGCTGCAAGGTATAGGCGTACCGCAACATGGACCTGGTTGTCAGATCACTCGAACTGAGCATAATCCGGCCCTCGGGCACTTGCTGCATCACTTGATCGTAATATTCCACCGCCTGTTCGAATCGGGCGTTCATGTACAAGACGTCTGCAAAACTCAGAACCATCGGCATGCTTTGCGGGTCATTATCAAGATCAGATTGGGCTGCATACAGCGCTGATTCCATATCTCCCTGTTCGATATCAATGAAAAAGTGCCCGCGATCAGAAATTCGCCTGGCCTCGTCGAATTCACCGATTATAGAGAACGCAAACATCAGTGACTGGTTGGAAAACTCGTCCGCGGGATCTTCAGAATATGCCTGTAACAACCAGTTTATTCCCTGTGAAATATCGGCTGATATTAAGGTTTCAATAACCCCGCGCGAGGTGTAACCGGCCCAGGGGTTCTGATCGATGATGCTCATCGACATTTGGCGCGCTGCAGGCAGGTCCGATGAGGACAGAAGACCGGCATGGTTCATTCGCCCCACCACGGAAAGCGGGTCTACTTCCACTGTCCGGCGAGACATGCTGAATGCATTCTCCCATTCTCCCAGGGATTGCGCTGTTAGCATGTACCAGGTCATCGCGTCGACATACACCGGGTTGAGTTCCAGGGCAATAGCCAGCTCCTCCATGGCGAGATCGAGATCGGGCTCGTTCATTGCCAGCAGACCCTGTGCGCCATGTGCTTCGGCAAGCTTTGGATTAAGCTCGATCGCCCGGTCTGCATGTGGTTTCGACCGGCTGATCATTTCCTCAGTCGTATAATCCCCATAGGTCGAAGGACTGGCCAGCAACAGGCTGTGCGCGATACTGAGCCACGCCTGGGCTGGCGCATAATCCGGATCCAGCCGGACCGATCGCTCGAGATGGTCCCGGGCAGCAAAGATATTCCGCCGTCCGCGTTGATTGACCAGGTGCCTGCCTTGCAGAAATGCTTCGTATGCTGCCGTATTTGCCGATTCGGCAACCTTCGGCACCGACTGTTCATCACCGCCCAGGGCCAACTCCACCCGCATCGCTTCACCGATTGCCGAAGAAATCTCGTCCTGGATCGCGAAGATGTCGTCGATTTCGCGGTCATAGGTCTCGGACCAGAGGTGATAACCAGTTTCCGCTTCGATCAGCTGGGCGGTAATACGAACCTTGTTACCTGCTTTGCGAACGGAACCTTCGAGTACATGACGGACCTTGAGCAAGCGGGCAATTTCACCAATATCCCGGTTTTGCCCTTTGAACTGGAAAGACGAAGTGCGTGCGGCCACCTGCACGCCCGGGTACTTGGCCAGCACGTTCAGCAGTTCTTCGGAAATTCCATCCGAGAAATACTCCTGATCCTCATCACTGGACATATTGACGAAGGGCAAAACCGCAATGGATTTTTCCGGAATTCCAGGGCTATCTGAACCGGGTTCATTTTCTGGCAAAGTATCGGCCCCAGTGGCGGCCGACTCCTGACTGACCACCTGTGAATCAGCCGTTTCGCTGACCGGGGCAATCTTGTCCCAGATGAAATAGCCCAGCGCCAGCACCAGGATGACAATAATGGCCCGGTCCAGTTTGCGGCCGGTCTGTGGCGTGATGGACTGGGTGCGATCGACATCCTTTTCCTTTTTCAGGCCCTCGGGCGTCATTTCGAAAGCCCAGGCAAAAATCAGTGCGATGGGTAAACCACCCGCCAACATCAGCATGATGGTCTGCATCGCCCAGTCAGGCGCAGGAACATTGTCGAAAACGATGTCAGCCAGTTGTAGCAGCAGCCAAGCGGTAACGGTGTAGGCTATGCCAACCCTGACCACGTTTCTTCGCTTCAGTTCTTCAAAAAAAGACAAAGCTTCCCCCGGATTTGCTACTTCTGATAGCCGCCTCTCTCGCGGATTAGTGCACTATCTTACAGAAATACAGCTAATGACGGTAATAGCGGCCGGCACACGCCGGACTGATTCAGAACCCATGTGCATCACAATCAATCGGCGCAAAATGAGTGAACTTCCAGCTCCCGTCGATTCGATCGGCCAGGTACCAGGCGCAGGAATACTCGTCTTCCCTGTTTTCGTAGTGATCGAGCCAGCGGGTGGTGAATGATGCGGTTGAAGCGTTGATGTGATTGACCCTGATATCAGGCACTTCCGAACTGACCCAGCCTTCCGCCCGCCACTCCTGCATCGCCTCCGCCAGCCATTGAGCCGTCTGTTTGCGTTCCGCCTGGCCTGCGGCCGGATGGTCCCAGATTTCAGTATCGTAATGAGCGAGAATCTCATCGACCTTTTCCCAGGACTGGTCATGCCAAAGGGGGCCATAACTGTTCGCATACCATTGCGCAGGGTCCATGAAAGCGTGAGCATCAGCTTCGCCGGAGGAAGGGAGGGCTGCAACTGTCAGTAACACGGTTAAACAAAGCGTGGTGGAGAACCCAACATGTTTCATGACACAAAACCTCGTTTTGGACGGTCTGTTGAAAA
>JAOUCS010000174.1 GCA_029859645.1 Lysobacterales bacterium
GTACGCGAGGCGCACGCGCTTTTCTGACATTTCCTCGTAATAAGCGATACAGCCGCCGGAATCCTGAACTTTGCGAATTTCCGGGTTGACCGGGAACCCCCAGTGGCGCAGAAGCTGCAGGGCCTCGTAATGACTTTCCGGCATCCCTTCTGCAGCCACCATGGCATAGGCGTAAAAAGCCAGCGGGCGTTTCGCCGTCAGCCGGGAATCCAGCTGCCGCAAGCTGCCTGCGGCTGCATTCCGCGGATTGACAAATTCCTTTTCACCGGTTTCACGGGCTTTCGCGTTGTATGCCTCAAAACCTGCCAGCGGCATGTAAATTTCGCCACGCACTTCCAGCGTGCCCGGCCATGGCGGGCAGCGATCCCTGATCTTCAGCAGCAACGGGATGGCCGCGATGGTGCGCACATTGGATGTAACGTCCTCGCCAGTGGCGCCGTCGCCACGGGTCGCTGCCTGTTGCAGGCGTCCATCCAGGTAGCGCAGGGATATGGCTACACCATCCAGCTTGGGTTCCGCCACGTACTCGACGTGCTCGGTCTCCAGGCCGCGGATAACGCGGTTATGAAACTGTTCGATTTCATCGCTGGAGAACGCATTCGCCAACGACAGCATCGGTGTTTCATGACGGACGGCCACGAATCCGTCCAGCGGTTCGCCGCCCACCCGTTGAGTGGGTGATTCAGGCGTGACCAGGCCGGGGTTTGCGTCTTCCAGCGTCTGCAGTTCACGCATCAGGCGGTCGTACACCGCATCGGGAACCGATGGATCGTCCTTTACATAGTATCGGTAGTCGTGTTGCGCGATTTCAGAACGTAGTTCGTTAATTCGTTTTTGTGCGTCCGCCGTGTTCATGCCTGTCTGTCGTTGCCCGGCACGCTCAGGATTTTTGCCGCTCGTAGATTCTCATCTCTTCACGCAACTGGGCTTCCCGCTGACGCGTAAACGGTTTGCGTTCTTCGTCCAGCAGATCGGCATGCAGGACTTCGGCCATGCGGCGGCCGGTGGCCAGCATCGCGTCCCAGGCATCCAGGGCGTTGAGCGGCGCCGGCAAGGTCAGGAACAACACGACACCGTTCGTCTCGAAGGTATTCCATTCGTCTCGCTCGAAATAGCCGGGCTTGGCGGCGTTGGCCATGCTGAAAACCGGCTTTTCCGAACCTTCGGGAATCCGGTGAAAAATTTTCATGTCACCGTATTCCATGCCGGTCTGGACGGTCGCCTGCAGCAGCTCGGCACCGGTGATCACGTGGTTGTCGGCTGCCAGCAGAAACAGCGTGATGATCTTGTCGGGCGCCGGTCCAGCCGGCTTTCGGGGTTTCGGCGCGGCGGCTTCCCTGACCGGTTCGTCACCGATATCCAGTTCACCCTGGCCGAGCAGATCCGGATCCCCCGCTTCGCCTTCGAGCTCCAGTTTCCTGGCTGCGTCTTCCACCGCATTGCTGTCGAGTGTGGGTTCCCTGCGCTCAGCATTCTCCACCCTGGGTTTCCGCGAGGCCTTGGGCTTGCGTTTCTTGTTCGGATTACCAAACAGGAATATCGACGCCACAATGAGGATTCCGACGACGATCAGTATCCAGCGAAGTGTTGATGTTTCCACGATCTACCTCTCGGGTTCTGTTGTTCAGCCAGTCGCCAGCCTGGCGGCCTCGTCTATGTCCACCTGGACCAGGCGGGAAACGCCCGGCTCTCTCATCGTAACACCGCTCATCTGGTGCGCCATCTCCATGGTGATCTTGTTGTGCGTGACCACGATGAACTGAACGGTTTCCGACATTTCCTTCACCATGCTGCTGAACCGCACCACGTTGGCGTCATCCAGCGGCGCGTCGACCTCGTCCAGCAGGCAGAACGGCGCGGGGTTCAACCGGAAAATGGAAAAAACGAAGGAAACGGCGGTCAGCGCTTTTTCACCACCCGACAACAGGTGCAGGCTGCTGATGCGCTTTCCGGGCGGTTGCGCCATGATGCTGACACCGGTGGTCAGCAGGTCTTCGCCGGTCAATTCCAGGTAAGCATGACCACCACCGAATAAGCGCGGAAACAGTTCCTGCACGCCCTTGTTGACGCGTTCGAAGGTTTCCTTGAAGCGGGTTCGGGTTTTCCGGTCGATCTTGGCGATCGCGTTTTCCAGCGTTGTGAGAGCCTTGCACAAGTCGTCATTTTGCTGATCCAGGTATTCCTTGCGCTTCTGCTCTTCGTCGAATTCCTGGATAGCTGCGAGGTTGACCGGCTCC
The DNA here is from genome assembly GCA_029859645.1 of Lysobacterales bacterium. Classification (GTDB taxonomy): domain Bacteria; phylum Pseudomonadota; class Gammaproteobacteria; order Xanthomonadales; family SZUA-36; genus JAHEFT01. Next base: position 2,238 of record JAOUCS010000174.1, read on the forward strand.
AGCCGGGTGATCTGGTCCTGCAGGCGTTGCAGCGTTTCTTCCCAGGCGCCGGTTTCGGCGTCTTCGGGCAATGATTCCGCCAGCTCATTGACATCGCCCCCGAGTTCTTCAACTTGCCGCTGGATCGCCCTTGCTCCGAGCTCGAGTTCCTGCTGCTTCAGGCGGGCGCGCTCAAGATCCTGGCGAATTTCATCGGACGCCTGGATGGCTTTCTGCCGCTCGGCGTCTTTTTCACGGTATTCGTTCTCAAGACCCTGCAACTCGGCCCTGGCAGTGGCCAGGCGGGTTTCTGTTTCAACCCTGCGCTTGAGCAATGCATCCATCTCACCGGCATGCAAGGTGTCGGGGTTTTCGACCTTGGCCATCTGTTCGCTGAGACTCAGGTAGCGCTGTTGCAACTGGCTCAACTGGGTGTCCATCCGTTCCAGTGACTGGCGCAGGGAATCGAGGCTGGCTCTGCGGGAACCAGCCTTGAGCGCCAGTTCATGCCGTTGGTCGCGCGCAGTGCCCAGGTCCTTGCGGGCCGCGTCACGGCGGGCCATCAAGTCTCCACGCTGCGAGTCCAGGACGTCCCGCTCTGATTTGAGATCAGTCATCGTTGCCAGCATGCCTTCCAGTTTTCCCCGGGCTGCGCGGACGCTGGTCTCGTCCTCCTTAACCTGCTGCTTCAACTGCGCGTTTTCTTCACTGACATTTTGCTGGCGCCCGGTCAGGTGGATAATGCTGGACTGGCGGCTTTCCAGCTTGCCATCCACTTCGCTGCGTTTACGGTGCATGGCGTTCAGCTCGGCGCCTGAAACCTGGATTTCCTGCTCCCCGGCATCGACCGCGCCGCGAGCCTGTTCGATTTGCGACGTCAGCGCAACTTCCTCTTTCGACAGTTCTGCGATTTCCTTTTGTAACAGCGCTATCATTTTTTCGCGCGCCAGCACGCTATCGTGCTCTGCCTGCCCTCGGGCAACCCGCACCCAGCCGTTGCCGATCCACTCACCGGCCGGGGTGATCACAGAAGCGGTTGCCTGCAATGAACCACGATCCGACCAGGCCTGCTCCAGCGTGTCGCGGATACTCACGTCGTTCAGCCAGGTCAGGATCGCATCCGGACCCTTGACCTTTTCAGCCAGGCTGCCCTTTACCGGCTTGACCGAACCGCGTTGGTCTTCGACCAGGTTGAGCGTGGCCTGTTCCAATCCGGCCAGCCCTGCCCCAAAATCAATGCCCTGGCCGACCAGTACCGACTGCAACCACGGGCCTAGCGCCACTTCCACGGCGGCTTCCCAACCGGCTTCCACGTCGATTACCTGGGTCAGGCGGGGCGCATCATTCAAACCCTGGCTGTTCAGCCAATCTTCCACCGACTGGTTTTCCAGCGCGGCCTGCTGCAGCGCCTGCAATGACTCCAGCCGGCCCTCGCGCGTGTGCAGATCGCGCTGGACGGTGCGGTAGCGTTCCTCGGCAGCGCGCAGTGCTTGCTGCGATTTCGTGAACTGTGCTCGCAGGGCATCCAGCGCTGCCTGTTGCTCTTTTTCCTGCTTCGCCAGTGACCTTGACTGCTTGAGCAATTCGTCGATCTCGTCCTGCATCTCGCCCGTATTGATCGAATCGGCCTCCAGCCGCAGAGCTTCAATGCGGCGGGCAGATTGCAACAGGCGCTGATCCAGCACCTCGATTTCGGACCGGGCTCGGTCCGACTCGCGGTTGCTGTCGGTGCTCTTCAGGTGGTGTAGCTCAAACTGTTTCTGCCAGGCGGCAACGGCGTCGTCCGCCTCGGTCATTTCCGCCAGTGCTTGCTCTTCCGCCTCACGTGCTTTTGCCAGCGCGGGCTCCACTTCGGCCAGGGCCTGGGTCAGGTCTTCGACCTGGGCCTTGTCCAACACCATGTGCTTTTCGAGGTCCTGCAGGGCGGCCTCGGTTTCCCGGTATTCGGCTTTTTGCCGTTCCTGCAGTTCACGCGCATGTTGAATGGTCTGCTCAAGGCGGGCGATTTCACTGCCGACACCGTACAGTTCGCCCTGGACTTCATTGAATGCCTCGCTCGCCTGGCCCTGTTTCTGGTGCAACTCTTCCAGCGCCGCCTCGGCCGTGCGCTGCAGAGCAATGCTCTCCTGCAAAGCCGTTTCACGCCTGGCAAGATCCTGCTGGCCCATTTCTGCGTCGGTCATCAGGCTCTTCCAGCGCAGGGTCATCAGCCGGGATTCCAGTTCCCGCCTTTCCTGTTTCAGCTTACGGTATCGCTCCGCCGCCCTGGCCTGGCGCTTCAAGCGGCCCAGGTGCTTGCCCACTTCTTCGCGCAGGTCGGACAGCCGGTCCAGGTTATCGCGGGTATGCCGGATGCGCCGCTCGGTTTCGCGCCGCCGTTCCTTGTACTTCGAAATGCCGGCGGCTTCTTCCAGGTGACCACGGATTTCCTCTGGCTTGGCTTCAACGACTTCAGAAATCATGCCTTGTTCGATGATCGAGTAGCTGCGCGACCCCAGCCCGGTGCCCAGGAACAGGTCCCGGACATCTTTACGGCGGCAGCGGGCACTGTTCAGGAAATAAACGGAAACGCCATCCCGGGAAACCTGTCGCTTGACGGAAATTTCGTTATAGCCTGCGAATTCGCCGCCAACGCGACCCAGCGAGTTATCGAAAATCAATTCGACCGTGGCGGTGCCTACCGGCTTGCGGGTGGAGGAACCGGAAAAGATCACGTCAGCCATCGACTCGCCGCGCAACACCTTGGCCGAGCCCTCACCCATCACCCAGCGCACGGCATCGATGATGTTGGACTTACCGCAGCCGTTGGGACCGACGATGCCGGTCAGGTTGGTTGGGGCCTGGAAAACGGTCGGGTCGACGAAAGACTTGAAGCCGGCCAGCTTGACTGCGGATAGTCTCATTTACGGACTGTCGCCCGACGCGACGTTGAAGTAATGTTCATGAAATAGCTAAACTGCCTGACTTTGGTTAATTATGTGGCTCGTTGTTATTGTTTCGGGCTAATCTACAGGGAAATTTACGGAGTTGCCATGAGCACTTTACCCAGCAAAGAACTTGAAGTTTTCCCCAACCCCAAACCGTCCCGGGATTATACCATCCAGATCGACTCACCAGAATTCACTTGCCTGTGCCCGAAGACCGGTCAGCCGGACTTTGCCACCATCAGGCTGGAGTATATTCCGGACCAGTCCTGCGTTGAACTCAAATCCTGGAAGTTATACCTGTGGAGCTATCGGGACGAGGGTGCATTTCACGAAGCGGTGACCAACCAGATCCTGGATGACATGGTCGCCGCGACCGACCCGACTTACGCCCGGCTGGAAGCGGAGTTCTATGTCCGCGGCGGGGTTTACACCACGGTGGTTGCAGAGCACTTCAAGGAAGTTTGAGCTGAAGACCTTCCTGGACCGGGAAGATCTCTCATTCCGCGATTGACCAACACGAGAAAAAGCCAATGCACCGAATTCGAATCAAGCGACTTCCCCACGTCACCATTGTTTTGGTTTTTCTCTGTGCAGTCGCTTCTGCAGCAGAGTCCACCAACCGGGCGCGTGACCTGGGCATTCCGTTTGTCGGCCAACCGGGGCCATTGAATGCCATTACCGACGTCGCCGGAGTCGAGGTCGGCCAGGTCACCCTGATCAGCGGCAAGGGAACACTGGA
>JAOUCS010000175.1 GCA_029859645.1 Lysobacterales bacterium
GGGGAGGCTTTGGGGGGCAGGTTCTGATTTTCGGGGCATTTGGCAGCCGAGTGAGGGAACCCGCCCAGGGCGATTTTCAGGGATGAAAATCGAGGACCGATGGGGCAGGAAGCCCCTTCGGGCCGGTCCTGAAACGGCGGATTCCCGATCGAGGGAAGCGCAAAGCGCCAGCCAAGAAAGCCCCGAAAATCAGAGCCTGCCCCTCCAAAGCCGGTTCGTTGGCGCCAAACTACGACCTTAGTGGATTAATCCCCGCAATCACCGCCCCGGCAAAAGGCAATACCAGCACCCAGACCTTCAGCCCCAGCCAGCCACTGCCGGCTACGCCATCCAATGCCAACAGAGCCAGCCCGGCACAGATCAGCAGGGCGGCTGTGACCAGTCGCCAGGGTGGGAACACAACCGGTCCGGGACTGCTTCGTTCAAATCGCCCGAAGCCAAGCGCGAACGGCAGCAATGCCGCCAGGTAGACCAGGATCCAGACCGGCCGGGCCGCCCACCAGGCGCCGCTGCCGGGCGGAACCGTCAATCCTGCGTTGTCGAACAGCATTGCGCCGCCGATGGCCAGCGTGGAGGCGGTCAGGTGCCACAGGAACACGGTCATGATCATGCTGTTGACCAGCACGACTGCGGCCCACGGCGTCAGGTTTGCCAGCCAGCGGCGCATCGGTGACTCGATGGACAGGAGCAGTCCGCACTGTGCGATACCCAGCGCCAGCACGGAAATTTTCGGCGGCAGCGTATTGCTGATGTCATTGCCGGGCACGCTGACCATGCTGACCGGGTAGGGCCCCAGTGTCACCAGGCCAATCAACACGGCGGCGCCGGCGATCGCCCAGGCCAGGCCCTGACGCGCACCTGCCATGTAACCGTCCCGCCAGGCGTACCCAAGCTGGTGAATGGCCAGCCAGATGAAACCGTAATTGAACCAGCCGGCTGCGCGGTCAACCGTAAAAAACAGGTAATCATCGATGACGGCGGCGAGAAGCAGCGCGGCGACTGATTTGAATCCGAACTTTTGCCATGCCCGATAGGTCAGGGGGACCAGCACGACCACGGCCGTGTACACGGCGAGAAACCAGATCGGGATCAGGGCCATCTGCGAGGCTACTTTGACCATTTCGGAACTCAGCCCAATCCACTGGGCGCCGGCTGCAAGCGCCATCCACAAGACGAGCAGGGGCAGGACCGGCCCGATCAGGCGTTGCAACCGCACCTGCAGCCATTCGGCGTAGCTTTTGCCTTTGCGCCTCGCCGACTGCCAGGAAATGCTGTTGGAGTATCCGCCTACCAGGAAGAAAACGGGCATTACCTGGAAACCCCAGCTCAGCCAGCGCACCCATTCCTGGTGCTCAAGCAGGCTGGTGATGTTGATGCCGCCGCCGTTCACATACGGCGCCGCCATCAGCCAGTGACCGAAAACCACTGCAAAGATGGATACGGCACGCAGGAAATCCACGTAGCGGTTGCGGGACTCGGGCGTTTTACCCGCCAGGAATTTCGCCTGCGCCCAGATGTTCTTTTTGTTCTGCCCGGTGTCCGGGGGAAGATCACTCATGACCCAAGCCTAGCAGAATATCTGGTTTGCACCGGGAATGAGGGGTGGTAGGCCGGGGTGGGTGGCGCCTGTTTTGGTGTTCCGGCTCAATGGTCCCTGCGGGACTACCCTCGCAATCCGCAGGCACTGACGGGCCGGCCTTACAGCACATCCTGTGCTGGGCGGCCTTAATCGGGCTTCCTGCCCGATTAACCCTATGCCTGCGGATTACTCGGCATTTCGAGTCACTCCAAAACAGGCGCCACCCACCCCGGCGTCTTCGCCCCAACACTCCGGCGCCAGCGGGGAGGCTTTGGAGAGGTGTGCCTGGTATTACGGGGCATTTGGCAGCCGAGTGAGGGAAACCGCCCAGGGCGATTTTCAGGGATGAAAATCGAGGACCGATGGGGCAGGAAGCCCCTTCGGGCCGGTCCTGAACGGGTGGTTTCCCGATCGAGGGAAGCGCGAAGCGCCTGCCAAGAAAGCCCCGTAATACCAGGCACACCTCTCCAAAGCCGGTTCGTCGGCACAGATCTTCAAGCAATGAGCGGAGTCTCGTAAATGGCTTCTATTGCTGTAACTAGCAAGCCTATAACATGCTAAGGTATTGAATATCGATACTTTAGGAGCCGGAAATGGCACAGACACGGGAAATTGTCGTCACCCTGAAAAAAGCGCTGAAAGCGGCGGGCAAAACCTATGCGGACGTCGCTGTTGAACTCGGGCTTTCCGAGGCCAGTGTGAAACGCCTGTTTGCTCAGCAGAGTTTTTCATTGGAGCGACTGGATCGACTTTGCCACCTTCTGGACATGGAAATCAGCGACCTGGTGCAACTGATGAACGAACAACAACAGCGCCTGCAACAGCTGACCGTAGAACAGGAAAAGGAAATCACCGACGATGTCACGCTGGCGCTTGTTACGGTTTGCGTGCTTAATCGCTGGACCATGCAGGACATATTGTCCTATTTCCGCATCAGCGACACCGAGTGCATCCGCCACCTGGCGAAACTTGACCGGCTGAAAGTCATCGAGCTGTTGCCGGGTAACCGTATTCGGTTGCTGGTAGCCCCCAATTTCAGCTGGCGCGAGAACGGCCCGATACAGGGATTCTTTCAAAGAACCATCGCACAGGAATTTTTCAATACACGTTTCAACCAGGACGAGGAATGCCTGGTTGTTTTGAACGGTATGTTGTCGGCCCAGAGCAATGCCGAGTTTCAACGCAAGATGAAACGCCTGGCCAGGGAGTTCGAGGTCCTGAACAGCGACGACGCGGTACTGGACCTGGATCGCCGCCAGGGCGCCACCCTGGTATTGGCCATGCGCGGTTGGAAATACGGCCTGTTGCAGCCCTTGGTCAAGGCAGTTCAAGAATGATCAAGACCTCAAAGTATTAAAAAATAATACTTAAAAACTTCTATACCGCAACTATTTTAAAAATAGTTGCTTAATACAATCTCTCTCCACACTATCGGTGTTGAAAGCAGGCCAATTCCAGCAGGAATGGCTGAATCAACCCACGGTCCAGGAGAGAAGACCATGAAATCATTCAAATCCAGTTTTCCCGTTCTTATGATGCTGCTGGTCGCGCTCGTTTGCAGCCCGCTGAGTCATGCCGCCGGACTGCTTAAGCCCACCAACACGGACCTGGCGCCCCTCGAAATCCGCGAGCATCACGTACACGTCGTGATCGAGGACGGCTATGCCATCACCACCATAGACCAGGTTTTTGCCAACCTCTCGGCAGTCGACCTGGAAGCGATCTATTCATTCCCGGTGCCGGAAAAAGCCGCTGTCGGAGAATTTACTTACTGGATCGACGGCCAGCCCGTGACCGGCGAAGTGCTCGAGAAGCAGCAAGCCCGGGAGGTTTACGAATCCGAGAAACAGGCCGGCCGGGAAACCGCGCTGGCGGAACAGGACAGTTACCGGACTTTCGATATCGCTGTTTACCCGGTCAAGGCCATGCAGGACGTGCGCACGCGGCTGACCTACATCCAGCCTGTGCATATCGATTCATCCATTGGCCGTTATGTCTACCCGCTGGAAGAGGGCGGGGTGGATGAACAGAAGCTGGCGTTCTGGAGTTACCAGGAAGCCGTCACTGAACGATTCAGCTTTGAACTGGAATTCCGTTCGTCCTGGCCGGTAAACGAATTCAGGCTGCCGCAGCATCCACAGGCCAATATCCAGATGTTATCCGACCAGGAATGGCTGGTTTCCATGAACAATGAAGCAGGTTCTGCTGAAGAAGGTACGGCTGCCGTGACGGTGGCCAGCGCAGTGCACAGGCTGGACCAGGACATCGTGGTCTACTGGCGCCAGGTCCAGGGATTGCCGGGAGCTGTCGAGATGGTCGCGCACCGGGAGCAGTCTGACGGCAGAGGCACCTTCATGCTAACCGTCACCCCGGGTGATGATCTGGCGCCCATTACGCAGGGCAGGGATTGGGTATTCGTGCTGGATCATTCCGGTTCCATGGAAGGCAAGTACCGCAGCCTGGTGGAGGGTGTGAATCGGGGCCTGTCGAGTCTGAACCCCGAAGATCGTTTCCGTATCGTGCTGTTCAACAGGCAGGCCTGGGAAATCACCACGGGTTTCGAACACGCCACCGCTGAGAACGTGCAGCACCATATCGGCAAACTCGACCGGCAGCATCCGAACAGTGGCACCAACCTGTATGCCGGGCTCCAACTCGGCATGGATTCACTGGACGCCGACCGCGCCAGCGCGCTGATCCTGGTCACCGATGGCGTCGCCAACCTGGGATACACGGAAAAGCGGGACTTTCTTGATTTGCTGGAGAACCAGGACGTCAGGCTGTTCAGCTTCGTCATGGGCAACAGCGCCAACCGCCCGCTGCTGGAAAGCATGGCCGGGGTATCCAATGGCTTTGCGATGAATGTTTCCAACAGTGATGACATTGCCGGCAAGTTGCTGGAAGCGACGTCCCGCCTGACCCATGAAGCGATGCACGATGTCGAGGTTCGGATTGAGGGCATCAAGGTCGGCGATCTCACGCCGGAACGTATCGGCAGCCTGTACCGCGGGCAGCAGTTGATCGTGTTTGGTCACTACTGGACGGCGGGCGAGGCGCAGGTCTCGATTAACGGCCGGGTTGCCGGTGAGAGCAGGACTTATTCGACGCGATTCGCCTTCCCGGAAACGGCGACCCTTCACCCCGAAGTCGAGCGGCTCTGGGCCTTTGCGAAAATCGAAGACCTGCAGAACCGGCTGGACTATTTCGGTGAAGGCGCGGACATCGAGCAGGCGATTACCGACCTGGCCGTTGAGAACGGACTGGTCACTAATTACACCTCGATGATCATCCTGCGCGAAGAGCGGTTTGACGAACTCGGTATCAACCGGCTTAACCGGGCCAGGGTCGAACAGGAGCAACTGGCCAGGCAGGAGCGGGCAGTGCAGGCCGTGCGAAACAACCGCGTCGACCAGAACCAGCCCATGTATTCAGGTTCGCGTGCAAGCCACGGAAATGGCAGCGGAGCCTTTGGCCCCTGGATGCTGCTGTTATTGCTGCCCCTGCTGGCCCACCGCCTGGCGGCAAGCAGGTCCTGATAACTCACCCGTACGGGGCAGCCATTGTGCTGCCCCTCCGACTGGAACAAAAGTCATGTCAAACCCACGTTTCCCGATCCTCACCATCAGCCTGCTGGCGCTGCTTGCCGGGCTGCACTGGCTGGTCCCGGACCGGTCGCTGCTCTGGTTCAGCGCCGATGCGATCGGGCAGAGTGAAAGCTGGCGTTTCATCAGCGGGCACTTCGTGCATGCCGATGCAGGACACCTGCTGTGGAATGCCCTAGCGCTCGTCATACTGGGTCCGCTGATAGAAGTCCGGTCGCGAGTACTGCTGGCTGCCGCACTGGTCGCAGGTGTCATCTTCGTCGGCGTTTTGCTGCTGACATCTTTCTCGCCGCTGGATTATTACTGCGGCCTGTCAGGCGTTCTGAATTCATTGCTGGTGGTTGCGCTTTGGACAGAATGGCGGGCCTCCCGGTCCTGGCTGGTCATTGCAGTTGCCTGTGCCAGCATCTCCAAGATCGTCTTCGAAATTTCAACGGGTAGCTCAATAGTCACCAGTGTCAGCTGGCCGCCCTGGGCCTGGTCCCATGCGGCAGGCCTGTTTGGCGGACTGGTTGTCGTGCTGGTGTCGGAAAGGCCGGGGTGGGTGCTGCCTGTTTTGGAGTTCCGGCTCAATGGTCCCTTTGGGACTGCCCTCGCAAAAAGGAGACCCTGACGGGCCGGCCTTACAGGGCATCCTGCCCTGAGCGGCCTCAATCGGGC
>JAOUCS010000176.1 GCA_029859645.1 Lysobacterales bacterium
GATCGTGTTGTCCCCGTTGACCGAGGCGCTGCCGTTGGGTGGATCGCTGACGCCGGTGACGTCCAGCGGATCGTCATCCGGATCGCTGTCATTACCCAGTACGGCGATATTGACCGAACCGTCCTCGTCGACCGTGCCGGAGTCAGCACCGGCGGCCGGAGGCTGATTACCTCCGCTGTCCCTCAACTCGGTGTTGAAGTGCCAATTATAGGTGTTGCCCAGGAAAACCGACGCGGAAGTGATCCGCGCGTGGCCGCTGCCCACGAAAGAGCCGCCGGTACTGCAGTAAGCGAAGCTGCCGGTGTTCTCGATGCTGACCGAGATATCGCAGAGGTTGGGATCATCGGACACGCCTTCGTAGGTGAGCACGAGTTGATAATCATCACCCGTGCCGGCCGTTTCATCCAGACCGCTGCCCGCCAGCATCACGGTCACGGCTCCGTCACTGACCAGTTCACGCTGAGTTTCAGAGTAATAAGTCAATTGCTGCATCACGGCTTCCGCGGGCGGAAGACCATAGTAAGCCGCCATTTCCCGCGACGCGTTCTGCGCAAAACTGTCGCCCGGAGGCAGTTCGCTGACGTCACGGCGGTACTGCGAGGTATCGACCGGTGTATGAATCGGCAACTGGAACGGGTCATTGTTCGGGTTGAACCAGTGCAGGTTCTCATCGTCGCCGCGGATATCGTCAAACGTGCCGGGAATGCCGTCGGGACCCGGATTCACGTCGAAGACATCGTTGAGCCCATTGGTGGCCTTGGTGTAGTCGTTCTCACTGAGTCCTGATTCCGACGCCGCATTAACGTGCGCCAGGCCAATGCAGTGACCCACTTCGTGCAGCAGAACGGACTCGACATCCAGTCCGCTCACGGCACCAGGAACGAGGTTGCTGGCGACCGGCTGCAGGTCGTTCCACACGCTGATGTTGTTCCGAAGCGGAATTTCCAGTTCAGCCTGGAAATCCGAAGCCGGACTGATGCAGACCCCGACATTCAGCACACCACCGTTGCCGGTGTAACCCTTCGGGTGGGTGATGACGTCCACGCCATTACCTTCGCCGGCAAAAATGAAAGCACCCGCCCAAAGCGCCGGGCTGAGCGTCATCGAAGAGAGAAAAACAAGCGCGAGAGCCAATCGTCCCGCGCGGCCAAAACGGGACACACAGGCCCCTTGTGCAAAATTGAGTTTGTTCACTGAAATCCCCTGAAATCCTGTTTAGAAGGCTGACCCGGATGGATCAATCGACCACCGGTTTTGCGGTGGGATGCTGATCCATTTGCAGCAGATCTGTTTCGATTTCGGCCAGTTTTCGGAACACGCCGATTTCCGGGTAGCGCCTGGCGTCGACGGACACGTTGGCCCAGCGAATACTCTTCGTCGCATCGTCGGAAGTGAGAATCTCGAAGTTGGACCAGCTGTCATCGGAGACCTCGAACAGCTCGTTCGACTGGGCGTCAATGTTCTTCTTTTGCGCCTTTACCTGGCCCGGGTTGAAACCCTGAACAAGAGGGTGCTCCAGCAGTAAACGCAACTGCTGAATCTCAGAACTGGACAGTTCCACCGTGTAGTCGCCGGCACTCGTCATGTACTCCGGATAGTGAACCAGCGCCACGCCATCTGCGTAAACCGTTACCGAAAAATTATCCGGCGTGGGCAACATGTCGTGTGTCAGCTCATAGGACAACAGCTCTTCGGATGGTGCCGAGTAGGCTGAACTGGATAACAGAAACAGGGCGATGCTGGCTGCCTTGAGCCATACCCTGGGCGAACGGAAACCCTTATTCATAAAACCTCCTTCCCCTGTGGGGTTCGCACCCCCGGCAACAGATCCATCTGTTGGTTTGAAGCCCAATACGTACAAAGCGCACGTCCTTCAATGGTTAGAGCATAGCAATATTGCCAGGCAAAAACCAATTGCCACTGTGGTGATCGGTGATGTTAAAGCGCCAGCCGATGCTGGCGGTGGCGATCAGTCCCGTCTGATTCTGATCCAGGCGGGCCAGTTTTCTCTTCAGTAATTATTGAGAAATGGTTTTCTGCAGTTCGGAGTAACTGCAGGCGGATCCGCAAAAACCGCACTTTCTCTGCTGCAATCGCCGAGTCGATTGCAGTTCCTGACTACGGTATGCGGCGGGTTTTCGGCTGGGTGCTTGTGCGGCGTCTCAGTCCCCAATATATTTTGCACAAGGGTTGACGGCGAAGTAGCTACAACGTAATAGTGACCGGCATTTTCATCTCGACTTTTTCAAGGAGGTCTTGACCATGTCTACGATCGCCACGGTAATATCCGGGCAGTGCCGCTGCCGGGCCTTGCGCTGATTGCGTCATGTGGAACCTCCGCGGCGAGCGCGTAAAACCTCAGGCCGGCGGTTTCTGCGGCGGCTGGTGAGGGTCTCCGCATGAAAACGTTGCGCTTTATCCTGGGTGACCAGCTGAGCCACTCGATCAGTTCTCTCCAGGGTTGCGATCGAAACCGCGACATCATCCTGCTGGCCGAGCTAGCCGGCGAGGCTACCTATGTCCGTCACCACAAGCAAAAGATAGCGCTGGTGCTGTCTGCAATGCGTCATTTCGCCCAGGGGCTGGAGGGTGAGGGCTATTGCGTGGACTACGTCCGGCTGGAAGACAAGAGTAATACGGGTTCTTTCAGCGGTGAGCTGAAACGGGCAGTCAGCCGCCACGGCGCCGATCGTATTGTGGTTACCGAACCGGGGGAGTGGCGCGTCCTGGAAGTCATGCAATCCTGGGAACAAGATCTGGGCGTGCCGGTTGAAATCATGCAGGACACCCGCTTTCTGGCAAGTCGTTCGGAGTTTGAACAATGGGCGCATGGCAGGAAAAGCCTGCGGATGGAGTTTTTTTACCGCGAAATGCGCCGCAAGACCGGTTGGTTGATGGACGGTGACAAGCCGAAGGGTGGGCGCTGGAATTATGATGCCGAAAACCGCAAGTCTCTCCCCCGTGGCCTGACGTTGCCTGAGCGCAGTCAATTTAAGCCGGATCACATCACTCGCGAAGTCATGGACCTGGTGACTACCGAATTTGGTGGTCACTTCGGGGAAATTGAATCCTTTGACTGGCCCGTCACCCGGCAGGAGGCCCTCGACACCCTGGCGCATTTTATTCGCGATTGCCTGCCGGGCTTTGGAGACTACCAGGACGCAATGAAAAGTGGCGCCGACTTCCTCTTCCACTCCCTTCTGTCCCCATGCCTCAACCTGGGATTGCTCGATGCCCGGGAAGTCTGCGAGGCGGTTCTGACTGCGCATGATGAAGGACATGCGCCGCTGGCCGCCACGGAGGGCTTTCTGCGCCAGGTTCTGGGCTGGCGAGAGTTCGTGCGGGGGTTTTACTGGATGCACATGCCGGACTATGGCGCGTCCAATTTCTTTGAAGCCAAACGGCCTCTACCCGGATTTTACTGGACGGCGAATACGCCGATGAACTGCCTCGCGCAAACCGTTGATGCCACCCGCCGCAACGCCTATGCGCACCACATTCAGCGCCTGATGATTACCGGTAACTTCGCTCTGCTGGCCGGAATCGAGCCCGCCCAAGTCGAGGAATGGTACCTGGCCGTTTACGCCGATGCTTACGAGTGGGTGGAGCTGCCGAACACGCACGGTATGGCGCTGTTTGCCGATGGCGGCCTGATGGCGTCAAAGCCCTACGCTGCGTCCGGCGCCTACATCAAACGTATGTCGGATTACTGTACAGATTGTGCATTCGATCCGAAAAAGCGCAGCGGTGAAAGCGCCTGTCCGTTCAATTACCTGTATTGGTCTTTCTTGATTCGCAATGAGGGCCGGCTTAGATCCAACCCCAGAATGGGCCTGTCCTACCGTAACCTGGATCGTCTCGAAGACGACCAGCGTATCCGGATCACCCTGCAGGCTGACGCATTCCTGGATTCCCTCGCCGGGTTGGGTACTTTGGGCTCCAGGTGAATATAGTGCTTGTTTTATCTATACTTTCTCATCAATAAATGTGGCCTGGAACCGGCCTGAACCAGCCCGCCTGAGGATGCTCTTAAGCCCTTCCTTCGCGTACTTTCATCAAGGGAATACAAATGTCTGAAATCCGGAAAACCACTTGTGCTGCAGTTATTATCTGTCTGCTCGCAGCTGCCTGCCATTCCGAAACTCCATCAGATTCTTCCAACGCAACGGAATCTGATGCAAGCCGGATTGATCCGCAGAACTGGCCTCTTCAGGCATCAGTCATGGTTCGCGAACCTGAAATGGAGCAGCGGATCAGTGAACTGCTGGAGCGCATGACCCTGGAAGAAAAAGTCGGGCAGGTCATGCAGGCGGATATTGACTCCGTAACACCGCAACAGGTTCGGGATTTCAACCTCGGTTCCGTTCTCAATGGCGGAAACTCTGCGCCGGATAAGGATGTGCGCAATACACCGGAGTCATGGCTGGCATTGGCCGATGAATTCTGGGAGGCATCAACAGACACTTCTGATGGTGGTGTCGGCATTCCGGTGATCTGGGGTACCGACGCGGTCCACGGCAGCAGCAATATCGTTGGCGCGACACTTTTTCCGCACAACATTGGACTCGGCGCTGCGAACGACCCCGACCTGATCTATGAAATTGGCCGCGTAACCGCCCTGGAAATGCTGGCAACAGGTCTGGATGACCGGTGAGCATTAACTGGTCCAGTTGTTAAGTTAGTCTAAGCGGCCTTTTGGCCTGTTTCCACCTCTCGCATTCCTTCGTTCGGCAACACGACTTCGGGTGCCGGTGGCCGATAGCCCAGCGCACTGTGTGGGCGCTTGGTGTTGTAGTGGGTGCGCCAGTGTTCGATGATCACCTGAGCTTCCTTGAGCGTGTAGAAGATTTCACCGTTCAGCAGTTCATCCCGCATCCGTCCATTGAAGGATTCGCAGTAGCCATTTTCCCATGGGCTACCCGGCATGATGTAAGCGGTCTTTGAGCCCATGTGCTGCAGCCAGCTGCGCAGTTCCTCAGCCACCATCTCCGGGCCATTGTCGGAGCGAATATGCTCCGGCACTCCATGCTCGACCATCAAGTCGGCAAAGACCTCCAGTGCCTCCTTTGAGCGGATGCGTCGGGCCACGTGGATCGCCAGGCAGCGCCGCGTGAACTCATCGATCACTACCATCAGCTTCAGCGTCCGTCCGTCCCGCGTGCGATCGAACACGAAGTCCCACGACCAGACGTGGTTGCGATGCGTCGGCGCCAGGCGGATACAGGAGCCGTCGGCCAGCCACAATCGGCTGCGCTTGGGTTGCTTGGGCGGCACTTTCAGGCCCTCCAGCCGCCAGATCCGCAGCACCCGTGAGTGGCTGACTTGCCAGCCTTCGGCCCGCAGCAGGGCATGCACCCGGCGATAGCCGTATCGTCCGTATTGGCAGGCCAGTCGCGTCATCGCGGCGGTCAGTGCCGACTCGTCTTCGCGCGGTTGGGGAAGGTAGCGGACGGTGGAGCGGGCCACGCCCAGCGCCCGGCAAGTACGCCGTTCGGAACAGCCCAACTTGGCTCTCACATGCTGCACGGCGTCTCTGCGCCTCGCCGGGCTCAGTATTTTCCCTCAACCACTTCCTTGAGGATCTGTTTGTCCACGGTCAGGTCAGCCACGGCGCGTTTGAGCCGGGCATTCTCCGCTTCGAGTTCCTTGAGGCGCTTGGCCTGATCGACCCGCATGCCGCCGTATTCCTTGCGCCAGCGGTAGAAGGTCTGTTCGGTGATGCCCAGCTGTTTGACCGCTTGGGCGATGGTCTGGCCCTGGCCTTGCAGGACTTCAGCTTCTCTCAATTTGCGGATGATCGTTTCGGGGGT
>JAOUCS010000063.1 GCA_029859645.1 Lysobacterales bacterium
ACTGTCGTGTATTTGTCTTCGGAAACGAGACAGATGACACGGTGCAGCGGAGTCAATACCACCTTACCGCCAACGGTGGACCTGACGTAGTGCTCTTCCTCCCCATCTTCGCGGCCGAGGAACCGCCGAGCCTTTTCGATCGATTTTTCAAGCCGCTCAACCCGGACCGGCTTGACCAGGTAGTCCACCGCTTCCACTTCGAACGCGTTGAGCGCCTGGTCCTGGTAGGCCGTGCAGAAAATGATCGCCGGCGCAGCGCCACCTTCCCGCAGAACACGGGCCAGGGACATGCCGTCCATGCCGGGCATGGAAATATCCAGCAACAACATATCCGGACTCAGCTCGCTAATTCGCTCCAGTGCTTCCTTGCTGCTGGCGGCTTCACCCACCACCTCGCACCTGGGCAGTTCATTCAGCAGGCGCCGCAGGCGATCGCGGGCCGGTTGCTCGTCATCAATAATCAGAATGTTCAACATAAGGCAAACTCAAAACAGCATAAAACTGGTCCTGGTCCTGGCTGGTCAGCAGGCTGGCACGGGAACCAAATGCCAGCGCCAGGCGTTCACGGATATTGCGAATAGCCATTCCATGCCCACTTGTGTCGGAACCCTCTGGCGCCAACGGATTTCCTATCGTGACGACAATCCGCTCGCCTTCGGAACGCCCGTATACGGCTATTTTACCTCCTTCCTGCAGCGCCTGGACTCCATGCGCCACGGCATTTTCCAGCAGTGGCTGCAGCATAAGGGGTAACACCGAGGCACCCGGGGGCAACTCCTCTACCCGCCAGTCAACCTGCAGCCTGCTGCCGAGCCTGCGTCTTTCCATATCGAGGTACTGACGGGCCAGGGACAACTCGTCCGAGAGTGAAATAAGCTGATCCGCGCGCCTCATGCTGCCTCTGAAGATATCAGCAAGGTCCAGTGTTGCCGCCTCGGCACTGTCGGGATCATCGGGTATCAGGCTGGCAATCGTGTTGAGGCTGTTGAACAGGAAATGAGGGCGAATCCTGGCCTGCAAGGCCTGCACCCGGGCTTCGGCCTGCGCTATCAGCTCTGACCGCCAGCGCGCCCGAATCTCGAGGTAAAGAAAGAATACGACCGCTACCAGGCCGACGGCAAACGCGCTCTTCAGCACAAACATTCCCGCGCTGTCACCGATGAGTCCCGGCAAGGCAATGTCGGACATCTGCCAACTCGCGAAACTGAAGGCCGCGGACAGCGCTATGGCAATCAGCCAGCTGCCGATCCATGCACCGCGAGGACTGAACCGTCCGGTCCAGCTACTCATGACACACAATCCCGAAGCGCAGAAAAGAGCCATCCACTGCGCAAACAGGCTGGACATCGCGAGCCACTGCCAGCCCGGCAATCCGCCGCGGCCCAGTCCAACCAGGATGACCGAAACTTCGGTGATGACCATCACGGCCAGCAGCAGACGCCAATTGCAAAACGAAGGTGGGTAAACACCGACTGACCGCTCCTGCAAATCCATTTCCAGGGGTTGCGTCATTGCCTCAGTCCAGCGTTTTCCGCAACCAGGCGGACAGGTCCGCAATTTCTTCCGGACAGACTGCGTGTGGCATCGGATAGCTATGCGACTCAACCGGATGTCCCATGCGGCGCAGGCGATCGGTCAGGTGCTCTCCCAGGAAAAACGGCACCATCGGATCGGCCGTTCCATGGCCGACGAACACGGGCAGTTTCAGATTGGCCGGGTTCCGGTCGTCGTCCAGCCGGTGTTCCAGCAGCAGATAAGTGGAAAGCGCCACCAGTCCGGCCAGCGTTTCCGGGTAGCGGATGGCCAGCTGCACCGCAATCGCTCCGCCCTGGGAAAATCCAGCGAGCACGATCCGGTCGGGCGCTATCCCCCTTTGTCGCTCCTGCTCTACCAGTGCGGCCGCGCTATTAACGCTGTCTGCGATGCCTTTCTGGTCGTGATCACGGTCTCCGGACAGGCTGACGATGTCATACCAGGCCCGCATCGCCATGCCGCCGTTGAGGGTCACCGGACGAACAGGTGCATGGGGAAACACAAAACGGACAGCAGGCGCCCCAGGCCACATCAGTTGCGGCACGACGGGCTCGAAATCATGTCCGTCCGCGCCCAGGCCATGCAACCAGATAACGGCGGCCGTTGGATTCGGGCCCGTAGATACTTCGACCACTTCCAGGCCGGATCCCGATAACTGTCTGGCTGGCGATCCCGTGGCTGAATCCTGCGTTTTCATGGCGTATAGTGTATCAGCCCTTGAAGCGTTCAACCTGCCAATGAAAAGAACTTTTATTCCCTTTTGTGTCCTGGCCCTGTGCTGCTGTCTATCGCTGGCCACCACCGCTTGTGGACAGCGTGGACCGCTGTATCTTCCGGACAAAGAATCCGCAGCTGACGATCCCACCCCGGCAGAATCCGTGCCCGACAAAGAACCTGAAGAGAGTGATGAAGAGAATTCCTGAACCTGAACTGATGGATAGCGAAGCGCAGACTATTGCGTACGCCGAGGCAGATTTTGAAGAAGCGAACAGCCTGTTTACACAGCGCTTTCTGGACCGGTTCACCGATCTGGACCCCGCCGGAAAGATGGCGGACCTGGGCTGTGGGCCGGGAGATATAGCCATCCGCATGGCATCGGCATTGCCGGGCTGGCGCGTCACCGGAATCGATGCCGGCGAGAACATGTTGCGGCGGGCACAGGAACGCCTGCATCGCGAATCCCTCGACCAACGGGTGGATTTTCGGCTTGCTTACCTTCCGGACCCTTCCCTGCCGAAGAATTCGTTTGATGCCGTCATCAGCAACAGCCTGTTGCATCACTTGCCCGATCCGCAAGTGCTCTGGCAAAGCATCGGAGCTGTAGGGTGCGCGGGCGCCGCAATCCAGGTGATGGACCTGTCTCGCCCGGACAACGAGGCCGCGGCGCAGGACCTGGTAGACCGTTATGCGGATGGCGCCCCGGAAATCCTGCGCGAGGACTTCTACAACTCGCTGCTGGCGGCATACACAATGGACGAGATACGGGCCCAACTCGACAGGGCCGGACTGGATATGCTGAGTGTTGAATCCGCCAGTGACCGCCACTGGATTGTCAGCGGAAGATTGTAAAACCCGTCCATGCCGTTTGAATTTCACAAGATGCACGGCGCCGGCAATGACTTCGTGCTGATCGATGCGCGCCGCGCTAAGGTGACTATGAACCCGGAACTGGCTGCCCGGATTTCCGATCGCCACCTGGGTATCGGCTGTGACCAGATCCTGGTGTTGTCTGATCCTCAGCAGGCTGAAAACCATGCCCGCTACGAAATCTGGAACGCAGACGGCAGCCCCGCCCTGCAATGCGGAAACGGCGCACGCTGTATCGGCCTGTACCTGGAAATAACGGATGGCACAGGCAAGCAACCGATCGATGTAGAAAGTCCCTCGGGCGTCGTCAGGATGCGTCGTTGTGACGACGGAGAGTTCGAACTGGAGATGGGTGTACCGCAGTTCGATCCCGCCGCTATCCCGCTCGACCTGCAAGCCGTTGACGGGCTGTACCAACTGGATTCACCCTGGGGCCTGCTGGAGTTCGGCGCCGTTTCGATGGGTAACCCGCATGTGCTGGTCCAGACCCGGGACATTGACAGTGCATCAATTCCGGAGGTCGGCGCCTTCCTGAGCACCCATGCCGCCTTTCCTGCCGGCTGCAATGCCGGCTTTGCGCAACTGGCTGGCGAGAACGCCATTCACTTGAGAGTCGTTGAGCGCGGAGCGGGAGAAACCCTGGCCTGCGGGTCCGGGGCGTGCGCCGCCGTTGCCATTCTCAGAAAAATGCGCCGGGTCGGCGACACCGTGGACGTCTTTCTACCCGGAGGTCATCTTGTGATAAAGTGGCTCGGAGAACAAGAGCCCCTGACCATGAAAGGGCCCGCCATGCACGTATTCAGAGGGATCATGAATGAGTGACGACAAAACGTCTTTAAAGGAAGTTGTTGCAAGTTACCTGAGAAAAAACCCGGAATTTCTCGACGAATTTCCGGATGTCCTTGAAACCCTGGAAGTCAATCATCAAAGCGGCACCGCTGTCTCCCTGATCGAACGCCAGGTCGAGTCACTCCGCACTACCAACGAGGAGATCAAGAAGCAGCTAAACCGCCTGGTGCAGGTTGCTGCCGAGAATGAACAATTGATGTCCCGCCTGCATCAGCTGACGCTGGACCTCATGTCGATCAGCTCGAAACAGGAATTTTTTACCCACCTGGGCAACAGCCTGCTCAATGATTTCAATGCCGATATCCTGCAAATTTTCTTACTGGACAGCGATACCGCGTCCGCGGCGGGAGATGATGTCACCGGAATCAGTTCCGACGATCCGGGCCTGGAACAATTCAAACCACTGCTTGAAAAAGGTGAGACAGTTTGCGGACGGCTGGCACAGGGCAAGCTGGAATTCCTGTTTGGCAGCAAGGCACGCTGGGTTCAGTCCACCGCGTTGACGCCATTGGGCGAACTGGGTTGCGACGGCATGATGGCCATCGGCAGCAGTGACCCGGCCCGCTTCTATCCGGGCATGGGAACCTTGTTTCTCGACCTGCTGGCTAACGTGATTTCAACCAGCCTGTCGATAGACGAGCCAGGGGAACAGCGCCGAACAGCCTGACCATGCAAAGGCAGCGCCAATTCCTGGACTACCTGCATCATGAACGAGGGCTTTCTCCCCGCACCCGGTCGGCCTACCGGCGAGACCTGGCACTTTTT
The DNA here is from genome assembly GCA_029859645.1 of Lysobacterales bacterium. Classification (GTDB taxonomy): domain Bacteria; phylum Pseudomonadota; class Gammaproteobacteria; order Xanthomonadales; family SZUA-36; genus JAHEFT01. The sequence goes on from JAOUCS010000063.1 coordinate 4,735, forward strand.
TCCGAAGAGCTGAAACGGCTCGAAATCGAAGACCCGGGAAAGGTTGACGAGCACCAGGTGAGACAACTGGTAGCCCGCCTCCATCGCCGTGGCCTGGGACCGCGCAGCCTGCAAAGACTGTTGTCAGCGCTACGAAGTTTTTATCGCTGGATGATGCGGGAGGGATTCGCAGAGCATAATCCGGCGACCGCGGTCAAAGCTCCGAAATCTCCGTCGAAATTACCGGCAACGCTGGACAGCGACGCAGTAACGCGCTTACTGGACATCAAGGCAGATTCGCCGCTGGCCATTCGCGATAAGGCCATCATGGAACTGTTCTACTCTTCCGGATTACGTCTTTCAGAGCTGGCCAGCCTGCGCTGGGACCAGATCGACCCCGCCTCCGGGCTGATCACCGTGACCGGCAAAGGAAACAAGACCCGCGTTGTACCGGTCGGCAGCTACGCCGCGAAAGCACTCACGGCCTGGCGCAAAGCCAGGGGTAATTTCGCCGGTTTCGACGAACCTCATATTTTCGTCAGCAACCGTGGCACCCCGATCTCCACCCGAACGATCCAGTCAAGAATCCGTTACTGGGCAAAGAAACAAGGCCTGCCGCAACAGGTTTACCCACACCTGCTCAGGCACAGCTTCGCCAGCCACATGCTGGAGTCATCCGGCGATCTGCGAGCAGTGCAGGAGCTACTCGGGCACGCCGACATCTCGACGACCCAGGTTTATACCCATCTTGATTTCCAGCACCTCGCCAAGGTCTATGACAAGGCCCACCCGCGCGCCAAAAAGAAGTAGGCGCAATTAAAGCGTTGCCGTTCTGGCGTGGGGTGGTGGGACTCCTTGCGCCGCTCAGGGCCTTCGGCTGTCGGGAACAGCCGAAGAGCGCACATGGATGTCTTGAGCGTGTTCTGAACGGCGCAAGGAGTCCCACCACCCCGTTCAGGCGCGAGCTTGTGGACTGCTTTTAGTGCGACTACTTTTTTTGTGCCGTACTGAATGCCCGGGCGCTCTGGCCCTTGCCTTGCTGAAGAGCATGCTGGAGGAGGTTCGTGTTTAATCAGGACCTTCGGCTGTCGGGAACAGCCGAAGAGCGCACATGGACGTCTTGAGCGTGTCCTGAATAAACACGAACCTCCTCCAGCCCGACCAGTCAGGTGCTAAGTTAGGCGATTAATGGGCCTAAGGTTGCTGTGCTAGTCCTCAAACCACCTGTAGACCAAGCCGGCTATTGCAGCTCCGATCAACGGGGCTACCCAGAACATCCAGAGCTGAGCCACTGCCCAACCGCCGACAATAATTGCTGGTCCAGTGCTGCGGGCTGGGTTTACAGACGTGTTGGTGACGGGGATGCTGATCAGGTGGATCAGGGTGAGTCCGAGACCGATGGCGATGGGGGCGAAGCCGGCGGGGGCTCGTTTGTCGGTGGCGCCCAGGATGATGATCAGGAACATCAGTGTCATCACTACTTCGGTGACGAATCCGGACTCCATGGAATAGCCCTGCGGCGAATGGTCGCCGTAGCCGTTGGAGGCCAGGCCGCTTGCGACCAGGTCAAAGCCGGGCGCGCCGCTTGCAATCCAGGCGAGGATGGCTGCGGCGACAATGGCGCCCAGGACCTGCGCAATCACGTAGGCGGGTAGCTCGGACCATTTGAAACGGCCGGCAACGGCCAGGCCGAGTGACACCGCGGGATTGAGGTGACAACCCGAAATATGGCCTATCGCGTAGGCCATGGTCAGAACCGTCAGACCGAATGCCAGTGAAACCCCGACGAAGCCTATACCCAGGCCTGGAATTCCTGCAGCAAGAACAGCGGACCCACAACCACCGAGGACCAGCCAGAAAGTTCCAATGAATTCAGCGACTGATTTTTTTGCAAGCGACATTGATCTCTCCTTTGTTGAATCAGATTTATCATAGCCTAAAGCAGGGCCATTACAGTTCTCCGCGTTCTTGCTTGCTGTCCACAAGATGACGCAGGGCCAGCCGGGTGCCGACCCAGTAGCCGCCATAAGCCACCAGGAACCAGACCCATATGTAGGGACCGCTGATATCGCCCAGCCAGTACCAGGGCCAGGCAAGTGCCAGGATGAAGTTCATGAATGCGTCGATAATCAGGCCGATCAGCATGTTGAATGAAATATTCGCAAAAAAAGCGCTGATGCTTTCGAACTGGAGCAGGAAATCGCGGATTTCACCCAGCTCGATGACCGCATAAGTCAGCAACGCGACAACACCGTAAAACCCGCCGCCAAAAGCCAGCCACTTGCCATGGACCATGTCGGTTTTTTTGCTGTCCCTGGTACCATTTTTCTTGCTGCTCTTTTTGTCCTTTTTCTGCTGCTTGATCTGCTGTTCCATCTCCGCCACGCTGACGAACGAATCGAGATGTTGATTTTTCAGTGCCCACCAGATCAGCGCATAGGTGGCCAGGGCTACCGGTAAGCCTGCTTTGAAAATCGCGATGATCAGGGTTTGTATCATGGGCACCAAGCCTACCATGCCAATCGTCACTCCTTGCATTCCCCTGCCCTTATCCCCACTTTCCTCCCATGCCAACCAAGGAGCCAAAAGTGGAACAGTATCGCGGCACCACCATCTGCTCGGTCCGCCGGGGAAATCTCGTCGTCATGGGCGGTGACGGACAGGTCACGCTGGGCAATACCGTCATGAAAGCCAATGCGCGTAAAGTGCGTCGCTTGTACAAGGACCAGGTGGTGGCCGGTTTTGCCGGCGCCACCGCGGATGCTTTCACGCTGTTCGAGCGGTTCGAGGGTAAGCTGGAAAAACATTCCGGCCACCTGGTGCGCGCCGCAGTAGAGATGGCCAAAGACTGGCGCACTGACCGGGCCTTGCGCAGGCTGGAAGCCCTGCTGGCGATCGCCGACAAGCAGGACTCGCTGCTGATCTCCGGTACCGGTGACGTGATTCAGCCGGAACATGGCCTGATTGCCATCGGTTCGGGCGGACCCTTCGCACAGGCGGCTGCGATGGCCCTGATCAAAAATTCGGAACTGGACGCGGAACAGATCACGCGTCAGGCCCTGGGCATCGCGGCGGATATCTGTATTTACACCAACTCCAACCTGACCATCGAAACCCTCGAAATAGAGCAATGACCATGTCCCAAATGACGCCACGCGAAATCGTCCAGGAACTGGACAAACACATCATCGGCCAGTCGGACGCGAAACGCGCCGTGGCGATCGCTTTGCGCAACCGTTGGCGGCGGATGCAGGTGGATGAAGACCTGCGGGTTGAAATCACGCCCAAGAACATCCTGATGATCGGCCCGACCGGAGTCGGCAAAACTGAAATAGCCCGGCGCCTGGCGCAACTGGCCAACGCGCCATTCATCAAGGTCGAGGCCACCAAGTTTACCGAAGTAGGCTACGTCGGCAAGGATGTCGAATCCATCATCCGCGACCTGGTGGATACCTCCATCAAGATGACGCGCGAGCAGGCCATGGCCAAGGTCCGCTCGCTGGCGGAAGATGCGGCGCATGACCGGATCCTTGACCTGCTGTTGCCCCGCCCTCAGTCCGCGCAAGGGATCGGTTTCGCCAACGAGCCCGAAGCGGAAGAGCCGGAAGACAATCGCACCCGGCAGAAGATGCGTTACAAGCTGGTACACGGTGAACTGGACGATCGTGAAATCGAGTTTGACGTATCGATGCAGGCGGGCGTGGAAATCATGACGCCGCCAGGCATGGAAGAAATGGCCAGCCAGTTGCAGGGCATGTTCCAGAACCTCGGCAGCAAGAAAACCCAGAAGCGCAAGATGAAAATCCGCGATGCCTTCCCCATCCTGATCGAGGAAGAGGCGGCACGGCTGGTCAACGAGGATGAAATCAAGTCGCAGGCCCTGGAAACTGCCGAACAGAACGGTATCGTCTTCATCGACGAATTGGACAAGGTTGCGCGCCGTTCCGAATACGGTGGTGCGGATGTGTCCCGCGAAGGCGTTCAACGTGACCTGCTGCCCCTGGTGGAAGGCTGCACCGTCTCCACCCGCTATGGCATGATCAAAACCGACCACATCCTGTTCATCGCTTCCGGGGCTTTTCACCTGTCCAAGCCGTCCGACCTGATTCCCGAACTGCAGGGCCGTCTGCCCATCAGGGTCGAACTGCGGGCGCTTGAAGTTGACGATTTCACCAGAATCCTGACTGAACCACAGGCGTCGCTGACTGAACAATACCGGGCCCTGATGTCGACCGAGGGCGTGGCGCTGGACTTCAGCGAAGACGGCGTGCGCCGAATCGCTGAAATTTCATGGAAAGTGAACGAATCGACGGAAAACATCGGGGCGCGACGCCTTCACACGGTACTGGAGCGACTGCTCGACACCATTTCCTACGAGGCGCCGGACCGCTCGGGAGACGCGTTTACGATCGATGGCGGCTACGTGGACGAGCACCTGGATGAATTGGCTGGCAATGAGGATCTCAGTCGCTATATCCTTTAGGGAAGTATGAAACCCGCTGCAACCCGTTGAAAAAACGCTCTCCAGCCTGCCGGAGCCATTGGCTTCTGATAATTGCCCTGCTGGGCTGCACGGCCGTCTGGGCTGAAGAAAGCCAGCAGAAGTTCAAGATCACCTCGACGCTGAAGCAGTTGTACGGCGCCGAACGAGCAGCAAAGTTCAGCGAGTTGCTGGACCCGAACGCCGAAATCAGCTGGCAGGTTTACCTGCCGGATTACGCCGGTGACGAACCGCCTGGGCTCCTTGTCTATGTCAGCCCGACCCGTTCGGGCGCCATGGACGGTCGCTGGGCGAAGGTTCTGGACAAGCACAACCTGGTGTACGTTGGAGCTAACCGCTCGGGCAACAAAGTTCCGGTAACACGCAGGATGGTGCTGGCAACGTCGTCGATCATGGCGGTAAACCGCCGTATTGAGATAAATGAAGACCGGATTTTTGTCAGCGGTTTCTCCGGTGGCGGGCGGCTCGCCAGCTTTCTCTCAAACCAGTACCCGACAGTTTTTTCCGGCGCGATTTTCATCTGCGGCGTCGACTTCTGGAATGAAGACGTTATCAGCGACATGGAGCGGGTGCTGAACAACCGTTATGTATTCGTTTCAGGGGCCCGGGATTTCAACCTGAGTGAAACCCGCATCGTCTATAACAAGTACCTGAAAGCCGGTGCGAAAAACAGCCTGCTCGAAATTGAAAATGGAATGAGCCATGAGCTACCCAATGCAAATACTCTGGATGCTGCACTTACATTCCTTGCGGGCGAATGAACCGCTTTATAAATCGCCAACCTGAGATACAATTGTGCAAATTTTCAGTAGCCCACAGGAACCATTGAAATGACCAAAACCGAACCCTGGTTCAAGCCAATGCTCGATCAGCTGGTCGCGAAAATGATCAATATTGGCGCCATTTCAGGCGTAGCGGTCGATGCTAACCCGGCCTGGGGGGTAGAAGATCAATTGCTCATTGCCAAGGTCTGGGACTCGAGCAACAAGAGCCAGTTCATCTGGGCGATTACCGGCGATCTTGCGGTGACAGATCATATTCCCGGCAACCTGGCCGTTACGCCACGGGATGCTGCCAGGCATTTTTCCTACAAATGGCAAATGGACGCCGACCGGTTGGCCGAGATGGCCAATGCCGATTCACAGGTAGCCAACACCCGGGCCAATATCGAAGCCCAGAGCAAAAAAATCATCCAGCTGGCAGAGTCACTTTATGCAATGACTGAGCAGGAAGAAGCCTGGAAGTAACCCCGTCAGACCACCGGATTTCCGCTGTCATCGACGATATTCGCTGCCTTGAGCCTTTGCCTCAGCGGCTCCAGTTCCGCCTCCAGGTGACGCCACCGCCCCACTGAACCCGTGTGGATAGGCTCTCTCACCTGCGCGGAGCTCTGCGTTGAGCAGGCCTCATCGAAATCCTGTACCTCGATCAGTTGCTCGGCCCACTCGATCCCCACAAAGTCGGCAATCTGTTTTGAAACATCAAGCGGGTTTGCAACGAGTTTCTCGTAATGTACGTCCAGGATGGCGCCCGGCATCAGCTGGTGCCAATGGCCCATCAGCCGGCGATAAGCGGCGTAGTAGTCGGCAAGCTCTGACAGATCATACGAATAGTAGTAGGCCTTGCTGAAGAGTGTTTTGAACACGGCGTAACACGCGTCCATCGGATCCCGGACCAGGTGCAGGATGCGGGCATTCGGAAACGCTTTTTTGATCAATCCGCAATAGAGGAAATTGAACGGGGTCTTGTCCAAGAAACGGTCCGCTTCGCCGTACATCCCATTCATGTTATTCATGTAATTGCGGGCGATTTCGTTGTAGTCGATTTCGAGTGCCGCGCTCAGTGGATTCAGATTCCGGCCCGGGTTGGCTTCGAGGTATTGATTGATCACGGAGCTGAACGCCAGCGTGAAATCATAGGATTCTTCGGCTGCCTTTACGCCCTGCTGCTGACTGACTATGCGCCCCACCAGGGTAGTGCCGGTGCGCGGCATGCCGACGATAAACACGGGTGTCTCGTCTGACGTCGAGTCGGGAATGTTGGCAAAGCTTGCCGGCTGGAAGGTCTCGATCAGGTCGTTGACGTTCTTCAGCTCGTCAGCCAGGTTGAAGTTGACCAGCTGACGCTGGCTCGCCGCGCCCGATTTGAGTGCTGCGAATGATTCACTGTATTCACCGAGATCCTCCAGCTCCCTGGCCAGCGCGTAGTAAGTATTTACCGATTCTGCCTTGGTCAGCGGTTGTGCCAGGTAGTTTCTGAGACTTTCGACGTGGTTACTGTCAGCAGTCTGTTTTCGCAGCTGGGCTCTCAGCAGCAGTTTTCGCCCCTTCAACGGTAACTGCAGATCCAGCAAGTCCGAGATCGCTTTTTCAGCCTCGTCCGTCTTGCCCTGGAAATACTGGTTCGTTGCGAACTCAAAAAGGAATTCAGGATTTTCTGGTGCAATTTCCCCCACTCTCAATAAAAACGCTTCGGCACCAGCCTGGTTACCGCACTCCCGGAAAACCTTCGCTGCCTCCAGCTGCACTGCAAAGTCGTCAGGAAACCGCTCAGCGGCGGCAGATGCCGTGTCCTGCGCCTGCAGTCCCTGGCGGCACATCAATTCAACTTGCGCCTTTCTCAGCAACAAATCAGGTTGCTGCTCATCGATCGCGACTGCCTGCCTGATATGTTCCAGGGCCTGCGCCAACCGGTATTGAGCAATGGCTACTTCACACGCCAGGTAATGCGCCGCAGCAGAACCGGATCCGTCGGACAGTACCTGGGCGCTCAGTTGTGCTGCTTGCTGCACCTTGCCACCGGCAAGCAGGTTCATGGCAAATTTAATTTTTTTCAGCTCGTTCATTCAGTGGGTTCCGATTCATTAGTCTGGCGCGTTCAGCTCGTTTAACAGGGGTTCCAGAAACGCTTCATAGTGCTGCCACAGCTGCACCGAACTGGTATACATGGGCTGGCGTACCTGGTAGAAACTGGCCGTTTTAACCAGCCCATCGCTTTGATGGAAATCCAGGCAGGCATCCTGCCAATGCAAGCCGCAGGCGGACAGCAGGGCCCGAATTTCAACTTCGGGATTCTGGGTCAGCGATTCGTACTCAATATCGTAGATATGGCCTGGCAGCACCCGATGCCAGTGCTGCATCAGATTACGGTAGAGGTTGTGGTACTGGCCCACCGTTTTCAGATCATAGGCGAAGCGGTAATTTTCGGTGGCAAAATTCTGCTTGTAAATGGACAGGCAGGTATCCCTCGGATCCCGGACACAATGAACGATTTTCGCGTGGGGTAAGGCGATCCTGATCAAGCCGATCATCAGGCAATTGAACGGCAGTTTGTCGGTGATGTGGCGCGCTTGTCCGTTCAGCTGGTTGATTTTCTCAAGATAAACGGTTCCGACCGATTCGTAGATATCTTTTGCATAGGTATTTAGCGGCCTGAACTGATAATGAATGGCTTTGTCGAGAAAATGGCTGGCGCCCAGTGAAAAAAGGTAGTCCAGCTCACCGCCCGCGTAAACCTCCGAGTGACTGGCCAGGATTTTTTCGACCAGCGTGGTGCCGGAGCGCGGCATGCCAACAATGAATATGGGCCGGTCTGAACTTTCTCCCCGGATATCGAGACCGGACATTGCCTCTGCCGAAAAAGTCTCGATAATGTTGCTGATGAGTTCTTCATCACTGTCGATGGTGTATTGATATTTTTTGTACCTGAGGTCGTTACCGGTTTTCAGGTAGTGGAACGCCTGCGGGAAATCTTTCAGGTCCTCGAAAGCCTTGGCCAGGGCAAATGAAAGGTGGATTTTATGATCCACCCCGAGGGCACCGTTCTGATAGAGCTCAAGCATTGCGACAATGTGGGGGTCGCTGGCGTTCTCGTACTTGTGAACGCCCGAGTAGGTGAAATGAGCCTGGGTGTAACCGGGGTTCTGCTGCATGATCTTGCGGTAATGGGCGATAGCCTCTTCCAGCTTGCCCTGGGCCTTGAGCTGATTAGCCATCTGGTACCTGGCGACGAAATTACCGGGGTGATGCGCCAGGACCTGCTGGTAACAGTGTACGGCCTTGTCGGTCTCGCCGGCCTGCTCATAAGCCGTCGCCAGGTGCATCCGGGCGTCGACAAACCGCGGGTCCAGCGACAGGGCCATTTTGAACAGTTTCAGAGCTTTTTCCTGGCGCCCTGTCTGGTTATAAACCAGGCCGAGGTTGTTATACACCTGCGGTATCTTGACGTTTTCGGTGATCAGTGTGCGATAAGCCGATTCGGCAAATGCCAGGTTGCCGGCGGACTGCGCCTGGACCGCCTGTTGCAGGCGGAGATTCTGCGGGCCCGTTAACGTCTGCCTGGGCCTGGCCGGTTGCCGGACTTTGCGCCTGGATTTATTTTTCTTTTTGCTCATGGGGCGGAATGCCGGAAACAGCCGGTATGACTACTTGATCTCGTCTTTCGCCCGGAGCCCGGCAAAGGCACGCAGGCTGTCATCCAGCAGCGGACGCCAGTTATCCCAGTCGTGCCCGCCGTCAGTACTGATATGCCGGACCGGATACTCTTTTTCCTTGAGAGTGGCCACGAACCTTCGGGCAGCGGCCTCGTTGTCCTGTGGGCCTCCGTGGGAAAGAAAAATGGCCGATGGGTTCTTTTCTCTTTCCATGTAAATATCATTGATGACATCCAGGTGTTTGTCGCTGGCCGGGGATTGCATGATCAGCACCTGGAACGCACCAGGCATCAGCATGCCGAAGCATGCGGCGTTTATGCCGCCGAATGAAACCCCCATGATCCCCCGGTGGGTGGATGGATCACCGCCGGTCCAGCGTTTTGAAATCTCGGGCATCAACTCGGTGAGATAAAACTTCGCATAGTCGGCTTTGCACATGAATTCCTTGTTCCGGCGGCTTTCGTCCGGGTAATCGGGGTCACGGCTGTCTACGAAAATCGCGGCAATGGGGGCGATACGGCCGTTGTCGATCTCCTCGTCCAGCACGTCGCGCATGTTGCCACTGCCGAGGTAAACCTGACCGTCGGTGACATACAGTTCAGGTATCGGTTTCCTGGCTTTCCGGGGTATGTATATCCAGTATTGCAAGTCATATCCAAGCACCTTGCTGCTGATCCGAATCGGCCCTTCCAGCTTGCCCTTTGCCAGGGCGGGACTGAGCCAGGCGCCCAGCAATACACACAGAAACATGGGTAACAGTCGTTTGATCATTAAATCCTCAACGCGGAATCCGATTAATGAACGCAGATGGGCTTCTGAATTCAGTCAAAAAAAGGTGCTTTTTCCGTTAAAATAATGTAAATTCCGTGGTTGGACAATAAGAGTTCAAGAGTAATAGCCCTTAAGGGCATGCTAATGGCTGGGTGAAAGGAGTCGATTTCTGTGCTTTTCAAGCCCCCGTTAGCGTCTCCAAAAATATAGCACAGATAGGAGATCTACCATGTATCGCAAAAAACATCTAAGTCTTTCGGTGTCTGCTGCGCTCGGTATTACATCATTCATGATGATTCCAAGCTACGCATTGGCCCAGGACCAGACGTCAGATATGGACGACGATGAAATGATCGAAGAGGTGATCGTCACCGGTTCGAGAATTATCAGTCAAGACGGTTTTGGTCAAACCAGCCCCGTTGCAGTCGTGGGTATGGAAGACATCACTTCTTACGGCCTGACCCGTGTCGAGGACGTATTGAACAACTTGCCGCAGATCGAAGCATCTAACGTTGCCTTCGACTCTAACGGCGCAACCGGTACCGCATCTATCGACCTTCGCGGACTGGGCACACAGCGCACGCTGGTCCTGTTGAACGGACGCCGCATGCAGCCCGGTGGTATTAACACCCAGGCAGTTGACGTTAACCAGATCCCCACCATGATGATCGAGCGGGTGGAAGTTCTGACCGGTGGCGCATCAGCTACCTACGGTGCTGACGCTGTGGCAGGTGTTGTCAACTTCATCATGCGCCGTCTTGACGGTGTGGAGTTCAGCTGGGGCGCGAACGCTTACCAGCACGATAACGACAGCAAGTACATGCAGGAACTGATGGATGCCCGTGGCTTCGAGTACCCCACAGGCTCCGACATCGACGGTAAAGGCTACAACGTCGAGTTCGGTTTCGGCACCGACTTTGCCGATGGCAGAGGTAATGCCACGGTGTTCGCTACCTGGCGGCAGAACGAAGCCCTGCTGCAAGGCCAACGTGACTACTCAAGCTGCGCCTTGAGCACAGCGGCGACATCTTGTGGTGGTTCAGGTAACGCGATCGTTCCTAACTTCTACGTCTACACGTTCGACGATGACGGCAACCTTGATCAAGGCTCCGGAATTCTGGGGCTGCAGCCGGACAACACGCTGGGTGACTTTACGATTTACAACTACAACCCGGTCAACTACTACCTGCGTCCGCAGACCACGTGGACGGCCGGCGCTTTCGCTGATTATGAAATCAACGAACACGCCGTCGTGTACCTGGAAACCATGCTGGCCAATACCGAGAGTACCGGCCAGATTGCATTCTCCGGCACGTTCTTTGCCGAAGCATACAACCTTCCGGCGGACAACCCACTGTTCCCACCGGGTTTCCGGTCCTCACTCGAGGAACTTTTCCCGGGTGAAGATCGCTACGGCATCTACATCGGTAAGCGTAACGTTGAAGGTCTGCCACGTCGTGACGTGCTCACCTACAGCAGCCACCGTATCGTGACCGGCGTCAAGGGCGTCATCAACAACAACTGGGATTACGATATTTCGTTCCTGCATTCCGGTTCAAACTCCAGCTCAACGTACCAGAACGACTTCTACCGGCCTAACGTGGCGGCGGCGGTCAATGGTAATGTATGTGCGGTAACCCCAGGCTGTATCCCGTACGAAGTGTTCACCTACCAGGGTGTTACTGCTGAAGCGGCTGCCGGCCTGACCGGTACCGCTATCGCGAACAACAAGGCCTCGATGGATGTGTTCGAAGCATACGTCACCGGTGATACCGGCTGGGGCTTGGACGCAGGCAATATCGTAATGGCTGGTGGTTTCCAATGGCAGCAGACCAAGTTCGAAAGCCTGTTTGATACCATCTACCAGCAGGGCGACCTGCTCGGACAGGGTGGACCGCGTCAGGACGTTGCCGGAACCATCAGGGCCAAGGAACTGTTCGTCGAAGCCAACGTGCCGATTGTTGCCGATCGTGCCTGGGCCCAGATGATGGCTCTTGACCTTGCTTATCGCTGGTCAGACTACAACACCACCGGTTCCAACAGCACCTACCGCATCGGCGTTGACTGGCAGATCACTGAACCGTTCCGCCTGCGGACCGGTTATAACCGAGCTGTTCGTGCTCCGAACATTGGCGAACTGTTCGGACCGCAGACCCTCGGCCTGTGGACGGGTGTTGATCCTTGCTCCACCTCGACTCCAGAAGCCACCGCGGCAGAATGTGCCCGCACCGGCGTAACGCCTGCGCAGTATGGCAATATCACCGCCAGCCCGGCCGGTCAGTACAACGGCCTGTTTGGTGGTAACCCCAACCTGGACGTTGAAAAGGCCAAGACCTGGACAGCTGGTATCGTAATCGATGCGATGGACACCATGCAGATTTCTGTTGACTGGTGGCAAATCAAGATCGATGACACGATCGCGAATGTTCAGGCCGAAACCAGCCTGCGCGAATGTATCGCCGGCAGTGACGCCCTGTGCGCAAACATCAATCGTGGTGTTGGCGGCACCTTGTGGCTCGGTACTTCCGGTTTCGTACAGTCCACCGTGCAGAATATCGGTACCCAGACGTGGTCTGGTATCGACCTGGCGTGGGCCTACGCACTGGGTGACAACTGGAACTTCGACTTGATCGGTACCTACTCGCTCAAGAAAGAAACCACTCCGTTGCCGGATGCGCCGGAAACAGCCTATGACTGCCAGGGCGTTATCAGCCCGGTTTGCTACCCCAACCCGAAATGGCGTCATACCGCTACCGCTACGTATGATTCGAGCGGCTGGTGGGCGCTTACGGGCAGGTGGCGTTACTTCGGCGAGGTTGACTATGATGGTACGGCTGATCAGCTCGTAGGAGAGAACGGATCACTCGGCAGAGCCACTAACTACTTCGACATCAATGCTGTGTTCCGTTTCATGGATGTTCATGACATCGTTCTTGGTGTTAACAACGTCTTTGATAAGGCACCACCTCTGATGGGTGGCTCCATCTCAACCAACGGTAACACGGTCGTAGGTTTCTACGATACGCTGGGCCGTTACCTCTACGCTGACCTGACCTTGCGCTGGTAAGATCAAGTTCGAGTAGATTGTAAGTCTGAAAGCGGGCCGCAAGGCCCGCTTTCTTTTTGCCGGTCTGAAATATATCCTCACCGCTAGGCAGCGCAGGCGAATCCCTTGTCATGAAGATGAATCCAAAAAAAAGGCAGGAACTGGAGCGTATCCACCAGTTTCTTCGGCAAAACCAGGATAATCTGCCTGCAATCGACCAGGTCGCCATGCTCATGCATAAACACGGCTTCCCCCTTGACCAGGCGCTCAAGACTTACGAAAGTTACCTGGCCCGTCATCCGTCGACACCCAGCGCCGCCTACAATTACGCCTGGTATCTCGCCAGGGATGGTCAATTCGCAGCAGCCGTCCAAATGTACCAAAGGGCACTGGAACTGGGCATTGATCAGCAGGAAGAGGTCCACCTGAATATCGCCAATATCTACATGGACCACCTTAAGGATAATGACAAAGCCCGGGCAGAGTTTGAGCGGGCTCTTGCTATCAACCCCGATTATTTCGGCGTATACCACAACCTGGGTAACCTGGCGGAGCAACTCGGCGACCGCCAGGAAGCAAAGGTTTGTTTTCAGAAATGCCTTGAGATTGAGCCCGGTAATCCATCAGCGTTGGCGCGCCTGGCGGATGCGCACATATTTCAGAAAGCCGATGATCCCCTGTTGGCCAGGCTGCTGGAAAGTGCGGCCACCAACCAGGACAGTGACCTGCACTTCGCCCTGGGCTCTGCGTATAACCAACTGACTGATTACGAATCGGCCTGGTCTCATTTTTCCACTGCCAATGCCCTGGACCGAAAGCACCTGCCCGCTTACAGCAGGGAACAGACCGAGGCATTGTTTGAACGCATTGCAGCGCAAAGCAGCCGCGAATGGCTCGATCAGTTTACCGGGGAGTCGCACCGGCCAGTGTTCATTTGCGGCATGTTTCGAACCGGTTCGACGCTGTTGGAACAGGCACTGGCCGCTCACCCCTCATTTGAGGCGGGCGGCGAAAGTGAGTTTTTTCCCCGCCTGGTCCTGAAGGAGTTTTTTGACTACCCGCAGGGCCTGGATGAGGTTTCAGGCAGGGAAGTC
>JAOUCS010000064.1 GCA_029859645.1 Lysobacterales bacterium
TGAGCAGCCAGCGAGCGAGCGCAAGGACAAGTGCTCACTTTATACCGATCAAAGTAACAAGGAGGTTACTCAAATGATCAACACCAATACGAACATCATCGCAGCTTGCGCTGCACAGTTTTCGTCAACACGTCATCCGCAACACCGTTGCCTTCTGGTTGAGGGTAGCGGGACGGGTTGACGCGTTAAAGAACAAGGAGCCAGCCCTCCCTGGCTATCACGTTAGGCGTTCCGCATCTCGCCACTTTTGAAGCGGAACGATATTGGCTCCTCTAGGTTCGCCTCCTCACATCCCTGTGCCGGCGAGCCTTAAGTGAGACATCCCGAACTCCCTTCTTATCGGGATGTTTTGAGGCCGGGAATGCTGCTATTCCCGGCCTCTTTTTATCTACGGGGCTACTCGTCGTCTGGTCTGAATGCCTGCGCTCGCCTCGGACTGGATGGTGGGATTGAGCGAGGTGGCTTTTTTCTGGAGTTTGTTCAAAGTGCTGGAGAAGGCTTTCTGTTCCTGGGGGGTCAGGGCGGCCAGCAGTTGTTGTTCGTAAGCCTGGGCCAGGGGGATAATTTTTTTCAGCAGTGTTCTGCCCCGGGCGGGAGATACCTGCAGGGGCATGCGGCGGCGGTCTTTGGGGTCGGTCACGCGCTCCAGCAACTCTCGTTCGACCAGGCTGTTTACCGCACGGCTGATGGCTACCTTGTCCATCGCGGTGCGCTCGCCGATTTCCTTGGCGGTTAGTCCCGGATAGCGTCCGAGCACGGCCAGCACACGCCATTCGATCACGTTGATTTCATGCTGGTCCCGGTAATTGCGGGCGATGCCGGCGCTGATCGTATTGGTCAGCAGGGACAAGCGGTAAGGCAGGAATTCATTCAGTTCGAACAGCAAAAAACCTTCTGCAGGCAATTCATGAGCTGGATCGTTCATCGGCATTCCATGTTGCAATTAGTTACAAATGTAACTAATATAATCCATCCCTGCAAGTTGCATATGGAAACCGCGTCATGTCCCGAAAATGGATCTCTTTTCCCCGCACCGAAGGCGACGCTTCGCGGCAGGCGCACTGCGACCTGCCCAAGGGGAGTTACGAGCGTGAACTGGGCCGGGAAGGTTTTTTTGGCCCCGCCACTCACATGTATCACCGCCACCGTCCCACCGACTGGCTGAGATTTGAAGGGGACCTCAGGCCACGGGCGTTTGACACGACGCATCTCGGCGCGATGGGACCCAGCCCGTGGGATGCTTTTGGCCTGCTGCACAATGCGCACTGCCAGCTGCGTACCTGGACCTTGGCGGCATCAATGGAGATGCTGGCGAGGAATGCCGACGGCGATGAACTGTTGTTCATCCACCGAGGTTCAGGTCACCTGTACTGCGATTATGGTCACTTGCAGGTGAACGAGGGCGACTACATTGTCATACCGCGCAGCACAATGTGGCGGCTGGAATCGGACCAGGCCATGCAGGTACTGATGATCGAAGCGACGGGTGGAAGCTACATGCTGCCGGACAAGGGAATGCTGGGGCCGCACGCGATTTTCGATCCGGCGATACTGGACGTGCCCGCCATTGATGACGCTTTCCTGGCACAGCAGGATGAGACCGAGTGGGAAGTGCAGGTAAAAAGCCGTGGCAGCATCAGTAAGATCGTTTACCCGTTCAATCCCCTGGACGCCATCGGCTGGAAGGGCGACCTGGCACCGGTGCGTGTCAACTGGCGCGATATCCGCCCCGTTCTCAGCGACCGTTATCACTTGCCGCCGTCAGCCCACACCACCTTCATGGCGAACCGTTTCGTGGTGTGCACTTTCGCGCCCCGGCCGTTTGAAACGGACCCCGGTGCGTTGAAAGTGCCGTTTTTCCATAATAACGACGATTATGACGAGGTCATTTTTTATCACCAGGGTGAATTTTTCAGCCGGGACAACATCCATCCGGGTATGATTACCTGGCACCCGGTAGGGTTCACCCATGGGCCGCATCCGAAGGCGTTGTTGAATGCGTTCGAACAGAAATCGGCCGGAACTGATGAGGTTGCGGTCATGATTGACACCCGCGATGGCCTGGTCGCCGATCAGCGCATGGAAGCTATTGAATGGGATGGATATGCGGCGTCCTGGTCCTCGTAAACAACATCTGAACACTTAAAAAGGAAGTAAGACATTGAAACTGGCATCACTCAAGGCAGGCGGCCGCGATGGCACGTTGATCGTCGTTAACCGCGATTTGACGCAGTTCGTAGTGGCCGCCGATGTAGCTGAAACCCTGCAACAGGCGATCGATGACTGGTCGAATTCCGCACCCCGGCTCAATGCCCTGTCCGAGGCACTGAACCTGGGTTCCTGCGAGGATTCACAAACGCTGGACTTCACCGCATTGGCCTCGCCTTTTCCGAGGGCCTACGAGTTTGTCGACGGCAGCGCATACCTGCCACACGTGGAACGCGTGCGGCGGGCTCGTGGCGCCGAAGTGCCCGAATCGTTCTACGAAGATCCGTTGATGTACCAGGCCACGTCGTCCGGCTTCCTGGGACCAAGGGACCCTGTTCCCGTCCCCAGCGAGGAATATGGCATAGACTTTGAGGCCGAGGTCATCGTGGTTACCAGCGACGTGCCGATGGCTGCCAGCGTGGAACAAGCGGCAGACTCCATCCAGCTGATAGGGCTGGTTAACGACGTCAGCTTGCGCAACCTGATTCCCGGCGAATTGGCGAAGGGTTTCGGTTTCCTGCAATCCAAGCCGCGTTCCGCCTTGTCTCCGGTACTGGTTACGCCGGACGAACTGGGTAATGCCTGGCAGGATTGCGTCCTTCATCTGCCCCTTCATTCATGGCTCAATGGCGAACGCTTCGGTGCGCCGGAAGCGGGAGTGGACATGCAGTTCAATTTCGCGCAACTGGTTGCGCATGCGGCCAGGACCCGGCCGCTGGCTGCGGGCACCATTGTCGGATCCGGCACCATCGCCAACGAAGATGAAAGCCTGGGCGCGTCCTGTCTCGCCGAACGGCGCATGCTGGAAATTATCGCTGATGGCAAGCCGCAGACTCCGTTCATGAGTTTTGGCGATTCGATACGGATTGAAATGCTGGACCAGGAGGGCAGGACGATTTTTGGTGCGATTGAGCAGGTGATCGAGCCGTATGGCAGCTGAGGAAGACAGGCAGGTACTGCTGTACAGCTACTGGCGAAGCTCTTCGGCTTACCGGGTCAGGATCGCACTCAACCTGAAAGGAATCGATTACAGGCAGAGTCATGTTCACCTGGTAAAAGACGGTGGAGAGCAGAACCAGCCGGGATACCGGGACATCAATCCCCTGGGCCTGGTGCCGGCGCTGGTGCACAACGGCCAAACCATTGTGCAGTCAATGGCGATCATCGAATACCTGGAGGAAGTATTTACCGACAAGCCGCTGATGCCGGCAGGTGCCGTTGCCAGGGCCCGGGTGCGGAGCATCGCGCAATCGATCTGCAGCGAGATTCAACCGCTCAACAACCTGGCCGTCCTGAATTTTTTGAAAAACCGGATGCAACAGGCCGGGCCGGAAGTAAAGGCGTGGTATACACACTGGATCGACCGGGGTTTCACGGCGGTCGAAACCTGGCTGGCTGCTGCGCCAGGAGATCCGTTTTGTCATGGAGAGTCGCCGGGGCTGGCAGACTGTTTCCTGGTGCCCCAGGTTTACAACGCGGAGCGCTTTGGTTGCGAGCTGGGGGCTTTTCCCCGAATTTGCGAAGTCGCAGCCCGCTGCCGGTCACTGGCTGCTTTCGTGCAGGCAGCGCCTGAGAACCAGGCAGATGCGCCCGGTGCTGCAAATTAATCGGCGGAAAGGTCTTTTGGCACTTAACTCGAGTGCCCGCATGCGTCATAATCACCGGTTGGTTCATTCAAAGATTCAGTTCATGCGAAATCTTATCGTCATTATTTTCACTGCCCTGGCGTTGGCTTCATGCGCAGCTCCAAGGCCCGCGCCCGATGCGTTCAGCGATGCCGAAGAAGCCATCCAGGAAGCAGTCGACGCCGGAGCCGAGGAACACTCTCCGGTTGAACTGCGTTTTGCCCGTGAGAAACTGGCCGAAGCGCACAAAGGCATGGAGTACCGCCAGTACGACAAGGCGATTTACCTGGTTGAGCAATCTGAAATCAATTCTGAACTGGCCATCGAGAAATCCCGCACCGCTGAGATTCGTGAACAGGTGGCGGCGCAGGTCAGGGAAAACGAAATTCTTCGTGAGGACTTCGAGTCTACCTTCGGGGAGGATTTCGAATGAACAGGCAGCTGAAAATTATCCTGCCGGCCCTGATGATTGTCGCCAGCCTTGCCGGCTGTACCACCACACCCAAACAGAACCTGGCCCTGCAGCAGGTCCGCTCGCAACTGGATGACCTGAAGACCAACGAAGACCTGGCCGGTTACGCCCCGCTGGCGGTCGCAGAGGCTGAACGGGCGCTGCGCCAGGCGGAGACGGCAACCGGTGACGATACCCGGCGTATCCACCTGGTTTACATGGCGGATCGGCGGGTGCAGATCGCCCGTGCGGTGGCGCAGCGTGAACAGCTGAAATCTGAGCTACAGCAACTCAATGATGAACGCACTGCCATGTTGCTCAAGGCCAGCCAACTGGAAGCAGAAATGGCCCGGCTGGAAGCTGAGCGTGCACGGGTGATGTCGCAGGCCAGGGAGGAAGACGCCCGGCGCGCGAGGGAAGAAGCGCACGAGGCCCAGCAAAGAGAAGCCGCATCGGTGCGGGATGCCGAGCAGGCTCTGGAAGAAGCCCAGCAGGCCAGGGCGTTGGCTGCGTCCAGCGTGACCGAGGCCCAGTTGGCCCGCCGTGAAGCGGACCTGGCGATGGAGCAGGCTGACACCTTGCGCCGGCAGCTGGAAAACCTGCAGTTGCGCCAGACCGAGAGCGGTGTTGTGGTGACGCTTGGCGATGTGTTGTTCCAGTCCGGTGAAACACAGTTGCGCGATGAGGCCATGGCCAGTCTGGTGGAAGTGGTTGACCTGTTGCAAAGCGAACCCGAAAAGAAAATCCGGATCGAAGGTCACACCGATTCCACGGGTGACTCTGAGACCAACCTGGAAATTTCTGCAAAGCGTGCCAACGCGGTGCTTGACGCGCTGGTGTCGCTGGGTGTCGACCCAGCACGCTTTACCACTGCAGGGATGGGCGAAGACTTTCCCATCGCCAGCAATGACACAGAAGAAGGCCGTTCGCAGAACCGTCGCGTGGATGTCATATTGCTGGACGAGTAGGGAGTATGCAGCCGTGTGGCGTCTGCCGGGGATTGCCCTTGCTGTTCTCTCTTATTTGCGCTAGATTTATCCCAGTAACATGGTTCTATTCACTAAAATCGGAGTTCGCGGCTAATGGCTTTCAGGGCCATCATTCGCCTCATGTCAATTACTGAACGCCGTTCCATTCTGTTACTTTTATCTCAAGGTAAATTTTACGAAACGCCAGCAAAGCTTTTGCATGGCAGCGTTTCGCCGTCTGTACTTCTTCATTGAAACGGAGGACAACAATGTTCGAACACCACCAGGAAGAGATGGAAAAACTGATGAAAGAAAACGAAGATTTTCTTCGTATTTACAACCGTCATCAGGAACTGGACAAGAGAGTGACAGCTGCCGAGGTAGGCACTGCACCCATGGAAGATCTTGCCCTGAACCAACTCAAGAAAGAAAAACTCTGGGCCAAGGATCAACTGGCGCGCATCATGGATGCGTCCCGGTCCTGACCAGGGGACACTGACCATTGGACGGCCGGGTGAATTTGCCCGGCCGTTTCTTTTTACGTGATTGGAACAAGGATCTGTGATGTCTGTATTCAATAATGTGCTGGAGCTGATCGGCCAGACACCGGTCGTTCGCATCAACCACCTGGAAACAGGTCCCTGCGAACTGTTTATCAAGCTGGAAAGCCAGAATCCCGGAGGATCCATTAAGGATCGTATCGGCCTGAAGATGATCGAAGATGCCGAAATGGCCGGGAAAATCAGCCCGGGGTGCACGCTGGTGGAAGGCACTGCCGGAAATACCGGCCTGGGCCTGGCCCTGGTGGCCGCCCAAAAGGGCTACCGGCTGATCCTCGTCATCCCCGACAAGATGAGCCGGGAAAAGATTTCAAACCTCAAAGCAATGGGCGCCGAAGTGGTTCTGACACGCTCAGACGTGGCCAAGGGCCACCCCGAGTATTACCAGGACCTCGCCAAGCGGCTGGCTTCGGAAATGGATGGCGCTTATTTCATCAACCAGTTCAGTAACCCTTCCAATCCGCAGGCCCACGAGGAAGTCACTGCACCTGAAATCTGGGCACAAATGAATCACGATCTGGATGCCATCGTGCTGGGCGTGGGCTCCAGCGGGACCGTCACCGGGCTGTCGCACTTTTTTGCGCGCGAAGCACCGGAACTTGAATTGATACTGGCGGACCCGGAGGGTTCAATCCTGGCTGAATACATAAACGAGGGAACCCTGGCGACGGAAAGCGGCAGCTGGATGGTCGAAGGTATCGGTGAGGATTTTCTGCCAACGATCAGCGACTTCACCAGGGTCACCAGGGCCTACTGCATCAGTGACAGGGAAAGCTTTCAAACCGGTAGGGAACTGCTGACGCGCGAAGGCATCCTGGGCGGTTCATCCACCGGCACGCTGGTGGCCGCGGCGCTGAAATACTGCCAGGAGCAGACCGAGCCGAAGCGGGTACTTACTTTCGCCTGCGATACGGGCAATCGCTACCTTTCGAAGATGTTCAACGATTTCTGGATGCGCGACCAGGGATTTCTGGATGTTGAAAACCATGGCGACCTGAGAGACCTGATCGCCCGGCCCTACGAGTCAAAGGACACGGTTACGGTCGCTCCGGACGAGCCGCTGGCCAACGCCTATAAGCGCATGAAACTGTATGATGTATCGCAGCTGCCGGTGGTGGTGGACCAGGAGCTCGTGGGCATCCTGGACGAATCGGACCTGCTGCTGGCGGTCACCGGTGATTCGGGGCGGTTTGATGACAGCGTCGCTTCGGCGATGACGACCCAACTCACGGAAATTGACGTGACGGCGCCGGTCAGGGACCTGCTGCCGATTTTCGATCGCGATTTCGTCGCCATCGTCAAGGACGGTAGCCGCTTTCTTGGTCTGATTACCCGCGTGGACCTGTTGAATTACCTCAGAAGAAAGGCTGACCATTGAT
The DNA here is from genome assembly GCA_029859645.1 of Lysobacterales bacterium. Classification (GTDB taxonomy): domain Bacteria; phylum Pseudomonadota; class Gammaproteobacteria; order Xanthomonadales; family SZUA-36; genus JAHEFT01. The sequence goes on from JAOUCS010000064.1 coordinate 7,192, forward strand.
GACTGACCGGAAAGACCGAAAACACCTGGCCACCCGTGCGATTCATGCAGGTCAGCATCCCGATCCTTCGACCGGGGCGATCATGACCCCGATTTACGCCAGTTCCACCTATGTGCAGAGCAGCCCGGGTGAGCACCAGGGTTGGGAGTATTCGCGCAGCCATAACCCGACCCGCCACGCTTATGAACAGTGCATTGCCGATCTTGAAGGTGGTATCCGGGGCTTCGCCTTTGCTTCCGGCATGGCCGCCACTTCCACGATCCTGGAATTATTGAACAGCGGTGACCACATCGTGGCGGGGGACGACCTCTATGGCGGCACGTTCCGGCTGTTTCACCGCGTGCGGGAACGCTCCGCCGGCCTCGAGTTCAGCTTCACGGAGCTCGAGGACATGGACAAGTTGCGGGCGGCCATGCGGCCCGCAACCCGCATGGTCTGGGTTGAAACCCCGACCAACCCGATGTTAAAAGTCGTGGATATTGCCGCCGCCGCGGCAATCGCCCATGAGCATGGTGCGCTGCTGGTGGTGGATAACACGTTTGCCTCGCCTATGCTGCAACGGCCGCTCGAACTGGGCGCAGACATTGTCATGCACTCGGCCACCAAGTACCTCAATGGCCACTCAGACATGATTGGCGGCATCGCGGTGATTCGTGACGACCAGCAACTATCGGAAAACCTCTGGTTCCTGCTGAACTCAGCGGGCGCCATCCAGGGTCCGTTCGACAGTTTCCTGGCCTTGCGCGGCCTGAAGACGCTTGCCCTGCGGATGCGCGCGCATTGCGACAATGCTCTGCAGATCGCGCGCTGGCTGGATCAACACCCGGCCGTCGAGCGAGTCATTTATCCGGGCCTGGAAGACCATCCTGATCACGCGTTGGCGATGCGCCAGATGAACGGCCTGGGCGGCGGCATCATCAGCGTCGACTTAAAGGGGGGGCTGCAGAAAAGCCGCCGTATGCTGGAGCGTTGTGAACTGTTTTCACTGGCGGAAAGTCTCGGTGGCGTCGAAAGCCTGATCAATCACCCGGCGATCATGACGCACGCATCGGTACCAGAAGAAATCCGGGCGAGGCTTGGCATCAGCGACACGCTGGTGCGGTTATCCGTGGGTGTCGAGCACGTCGATGACCTGATCGCCGATCTGGACCACGCGCTGCACGACAGCGACTAGCTGCGTTGCAGGCTGACGATTCCGTCGATTTCGGTCAGCAGGTTTTCACGGCAGATATCACCCTGCAGAAAAATCCTGGGGATTTCAGGCGGCGCTTCGGCATCCAGCGTTTTGCGGATCAGGTCCAGGTCGGCGGGATTCCGGATATAGACCTTGAGTACGCCATCGCCATCCAGCCGGGCCTGTGAGTCGCCGGTCAGGCGATACCCTTCTTCCAGCAGTGATTGCACGTTGCGCAGGGATTCGCTCAATTGGTTGGCTACCTGGTTTTCATGGTGGGTCTGGTGTCCCACCACGCTGGCCGTTCCAGAGATCAGGAATTGCTGTGAGCTGTTCAGTCGCAGAATGGTGCCGCGCGAAAACAGCGGGCTCCTGGGCCCATATTGCCGGGGATAACGCCAGGCGCTGACCTGCCGGGGGTTCTCCACGTCCAGTCCGGGCAGGGCAGCCGCCAGGAAATATACCTGCAGCGCAGGTTCTTCCGAGCTGGAGCCAATGGCCGTCGCAGCCGGTAAGGGCGGGCTGTCGCCGGGATCGATCAGCACCGCGTCGGCGCGTCCCAGGCAAAACTGGCGGTAGAGCTCTTCATCACCCTGGCCCTGGTTGATACCGGGAATGTAATTCCATATTTTTAGCGGCCACTGGTGCGGCGACTGTTGCAGGTAGGTCTGCAAGATGTCGTAAGCCAGCCGGCTGGCCTCACGCATGTCACCGGACTTGCGCAGGTCCAGCGCGATGTGCCCCATGGTCAGCTGCTCGCCCTGGGCGAACCGCAACTGGTCCCAGCTGCCGGTCTTGATCGGCCCGGCACAGCGCCAGACTTCGACCTTGGGAGGTTTGCCCAGTTGCGCCAGCGCGACAGGTACATGCCTCGGGTCTGCTGAATCCAGCGGCGATCGTCCGAATTCAAAAACGGCAAGAATGTCATCGGAACTGCCCAGCCATTGGGCGGCTGAGCCTTCCTCGTATGATGCGCGCAATGACTGCAAATCAACCACCTCGTTGGTCACTCAGTCCTTCAGCTCGGACAGGTCGCGGTAAAGCTCCAGCGCTTCGGGGTTGGCCAGCGCGTCCTTGTTTTTGACCGGCAAACCGTGAACGATATCACGAACCGCCAGTTCGACGATTTTTCCACTGATGGTTCTTGGAATATCCGCGATCTGGATGATTTTTGCCGGTACGTGCCGTGGCGTAGTATTTTGCCGGATGCTTTGGCGAATACGTTCCGCCAAAGCTTCATCCAGTTGCATCCCTTCCCGGAGCCTGACGAACAGAATCACGCGCACGTCATCGCCCCAGTCCTGGCCAATGCAAAGGCTTTCAAGCACCTCGTCGAGCCCCTCCACCTGGCGGTAAATTTCGGATGTGCCGATCCGAACCCCGCCAGGGTTAAGCGTGGCATCCGAGCGTCCCTGAATGACATAGCCCCCGTGTTCAGTGGCGGCTACGAAATCGCCATGCGCCCAGATGCCCGGGAATTTCTCAAAATAGGCCGCCTGATACTTGCTGCCGTCGCCGTCGTTCCAGAACCCCACCGGCATGGCCGGAAACGGTTTTGTGCAGCACAGTTCGCCGGTTTCGCCAATATCTGCGTTCGAGCCGTCTTCGCGCAGGATTTTCACCGCCATACCCAGCCCGGCACATTGCAGTTCTCCCCGCCAGACCGGCAGGATCGGACAACCGCACATGAAGCAGGACACGATGTCGGTGCCCCCGGCAATAGAAGACAGGCAAAGGTTCTGTTTGATTTCCCGGTACACGTAGTCGAAACTTTCCGGCGCCAGTGGCGAGCCGGTCGACAGCAGTGTGACCAGTGAATTGAGCTGGTGTGATTCGCGCGGTTTAACACCGGCTTTTTCCCAGGCGGAAATCGCCTTTGCGCCGGTGCCGAATACCGTAATTTCACACTCGTCGATCAGGTCGAACATGGCCGCCGGAGAGGGGTAGAACGGCGAACCCTCATACAGAATCAGGCTGGTTCCAATGGCCAGTGCACTGACCATCCAGTTCCACATCATCCAGCCGCAGGTGGTGAAATAACACAGGCGGTCGGAACGTCGCAAGTTGACGTGCAGGACCAATTCCTTGAGGTGCTGAAGCAGCGTGCCGCCGGCTCCGTGGACGATACACTTGGGAATGCCGGTGGTGCCCGAGGAATACAGAATGTACAGCGGGTGGTCGAACGGCAGCGGTTCGAACTGAACTTCAACAGCCCTGTTGTCGATGAAGTCGCTGAACCACACCGCCCCCGGCACTCGGCGAATTTTCGCGTCCGGGTCGATGTACGCCACCACCACTGTCGTTGTGATGGAGTCGATGGCCCGAACAATGCCGCGGACTTTCTCCAGGCAGTCGTGCGTTCTGCCGTTGTAACAATAGGCATCAGCGCAGAACAGGACCTTTGGCCGAATCTGTCCCAACCGGTCCACCACGCCGTCGATGCCGAAATCCGGTGAGCAGGAGGACCAGGTGGCGCCCATGCTGGCAGTCGCCAGCATCGCGATGACGGTTTCAGGCAGGTTTGGCAGGTAACCGGCAACCCGGTCTCCACGCTGAACGCCGGCCGATTTGAGGGCCTCGGTGGTGCGGGCCACGGCCCGGTAGAGTTCGGCGAAGCTTAGCTCGGAGCTTTGGCCCGTTTCGGACCGAAAAATCAGCGCCGGCCGGTCGTCGCGATGACGCAGCAGGTTTTCCGCAAAATTCAGGCGCGCATCGGGAAACCAGTTCGCTCCGGGCATTGCAGCGGGGTTTTCCAGCACCCGGGTACCCGGGTGGCCACTGATTTCACAGAAATCCCAGACTGCCCGCCAGAACCCGGCAGGCTCCCGCAACGAATACTGATAAAGATCCCAGTAGTCAAAAACACCGGGATCCAGTTCGCTGCGCGCCAGGTCTATGAACCGGCGGACATTGGCCGTCTGGCGGCGGACCGGCCCGGGTGACCAGAGGGGCTCTGTCATCTGCTAGCCCAGCAGGCCTTCCAGTTCCGGAATCACGTTGAACAGGTCCGCGACCAGGCCGATGTCGGCGACTTCAAAAATCGGCGCCTCGGAGTCCTTGTTGACGGCCACGATGGTGCCTGCGTCCTTGATACCGGTCACGTGCTGAATCGCGCCGGAAATGCCGAACGCCATATAAAGGTCGGGAGATATGATTTTGCCGGTCTGGCCAACCTGCATGTCATTCGGGCAGTAGCCGGCATCGACGGCGGCACGTGAAGCGCCCACGCCTGCTCCGATCTTGTCTGCCAGCTGGTAGATCAGCTCGAAATTCTCCTCGCTGGCCAACGCGCGGCCACCGGAAACCACCTTGACGGCGCTCTGCAGGTCCGGGCGTTCGCCTCCTTCGGAACTGAGCCCGACATAGCGGGTGTGTGCAGCCGGTGACCTGCTGGCGTTGACCGGGTCCACGCTGGCGTTTCCGCCGCTTCCGGCCGCTTTCCAGCTTGCCGTGCGCACGGTGGCGACTACTTTGCTGTCGCTGGCAGGTTCTACGCGCACGATGGCATTGCCCGCATATACGGGACGCTTGAAGGCGTAGGCTCCGTCGACTTCCATGATATCGCTGACCTGGTTCACGCCGCATAACGCGGCAATTCGAGGCATCAGGTCACGGCCAAACGTCGTGGAAGGGCCCAGCAAATGGCTGTAGTCCGCAGACAAAGCAAGCACTTCTGAGGCCCAGTTCACAGCCAGCGGCGCGGCCAGGTGTTCCGCATTGACCGCGATCACCTTGTTGACGGAATCCAGCGCAGCCGTTTCGGCTGCCACGGCATCGACGCCATTGCCGAGCACGGCTATGTCGATTTCGCCACCGATGGCCTGGGCGCAGCTGACGCATTTGGCCGTGCTGATGTTCAGCGAGGTGCCGTCGTGTTCGGCAATGATCAGTATTTTGCTCATAACAACCCCCTGTTCTTCAGTTCCTGCACCAGCTGAGCGGTGTCTTCCACTATGATGCCTTTTTCACGCTGTGGCGGCGGTGTGAAATGGCTGACGGCGATCTGGTCTGTGACCGCGACGCCGAGGTCTTCCAGTGACAGCACTTCGAGCGGCTTGCGCTTGGCCTTCATGATGTCCGGCAGCTTCACGAAACGTGGCTCATTCATGCGCAGGTCAACGGATACCACGGCCGGTAAGTCAATTTCAATGGTTTCCAGGCCGGCATCCACTTCGCGAATAATCGTCGCACTCTCGCCATTAATCTCCATGCTGGAAGCAAAGGTCGCCTGCGGGCGGTCCCAGAGGGCGGCCAGCATCTGAGCCGTCTGGCTATTGTCGTCGTCAATCGCCTGTTTGCCCAGGATCACCAGGCCGGGGTCTTCCCGCTCGATCACTTTCTGGAAAACCCGCGCAACGCTCAGCGGTTGCAACGCTTCGGAGGTTTGCACCTGGATCGCCCGGTCGGCGCCCATGGCCAGCCCGGTGCGCAGCTGCTGTTGGCATTCGTCGCCACCGGCGGAAACGACGATGACTTCGTCGGCTTTGCCTGCTTCCTTGATCCTAAGGGCTTCTTCCAATGCAATTTCATCGAAAGGATTAACGCTCATCTTGACGCCATCGGTGTCCACACCGCTACCGTCGGGAAGGACGCGAATGCGGACGTTGTAGTCCACGACACGCTTGATGCCAACCAGTATTTTCATCGGCTTTTTAACTCCACTTTCATCGTTAACGTTCTTGGGGTTTACATATTCTGATAGTTGGGCCCGCTGCCACCTTCGGGCGTGACCCAATTGATGATCTGGTACGGATCCTTGATATCACAGGTCTTGCAATGCACACAGTTGGCGGCATTGATCTGCAGTTGCCTGCTGCCGCCGTCTTCCACCATTTCATAGACATGGGCGGGGCAGAAGCGGGTGCAGGGATTATTGTACTCTTCCACGCAGCGCGTGCTGCAGATATCGGGCTCCAGAATCTGCAGGTGCACCGGCTGGTCTTCATCATGCTCCGTGGCTGCAAAATAAACTGAGGCAAGACGGTCGCGAGGCGGGAGATCCCGGTCCACCCATTGCCGGTCCGGGGCCGTGTAACCGGCGAGTTTCTGCAGCGAGGAATCGTCCGCGTGGACGGACAGAGTGGTCGGCAGCTTGCCGGCAGTCACCGTTTCGATCGCAGCACGTATGAACCCTCGCCAGAAGCCGTTGTAAAAGGCGGGCCGGATGTTCCTTACTTTGTACAGTTCCCTGACAACCTCGGAATCCCTTAGCCTGGCGTCGAAGCCTTCCACTGCAGAAGTCTGCGCGACGTGGTCGGCGGCGAGGATGCCGCAACGCATCGCCTGGTGCGTGCCTTTGATCTTTGGCACATTCAGTGTACCGGCTGAATCTCCGATGATCAGCGCACCGGGCATCTCGGTCTTTGGCAGGGACTGGTAGCCGCCTTCAACGATAGCGCGAGCGCCGGACGACAGAATTTCACCGCCCTCCAGCATTTCATGCACCATCGGGTGATTTTTCATTTGCTGGAAGGCTTCAAACGGCACGAACTCCGGGTCCTGGTAATCCAGGCCACAGACGAAACCAATCGCGATGCGGTCCTTGTCCAGATGATAAATAAAGCTGCCGCCGTAGGTATTGCCGTCCAGCGGCCAGCCCGCGGTGTGCTGGACCAGCCCGGGTTTCGATTTACCCGGCTGCACCCGCCACAGCTCTTTCATGCCAATGCCATAGGTCTGCGGGTCAGAGTCTCTGTCGAGGTCGAATTTTTTGATCAGTTGTTTGCTCAGATGCCCCCGTACACCTTCGCTGAGGATAGTGATGGGCGCATGAATCTCGATGCCCTGCATGTAGGTGTCTTTCTGCCGGCCATCTCGGCCGATGCCCATGTCGCCGATGATGACGCCGCCAACGGCGCCCTCGGGGGTAAACCGGATTTCCGCCGCCGCGTAGCCGGGAAAAATATCAACTTCCAGCGCCTCCGCTTTGCTGGCCAGCCAGGCGCACATGGCGCCCAGTGAAACGATAAAATTACCGTGATTTTTCTGCTGGGGAGGGGTGGGCAGTCGCCGCTTGCCCTTTTGGCTGAGTAACCAGATTTCGTCTTTTTCCACCGGGATGCAAACAGGTGGCGGGTCGTCCCGCCAGCCGGGCAGAAGATCGTCCAGCGGCCCTGGCTCGATGACGGCGCCCGACAGGATGTGAGCCCCGACTTCCGAGGCTTTTTCTATCACGGCGATCATCAGCTCGGGTTTTGCCTGTTTCAGGCGAATGGCACAAGACAATCCCGCCGGACCAGCCCCGACGACTATAACGTCGTATTCCATGATTTCACGGGCAGTCATGATGTTTTTCTCCGGCCGCAAAGGTCTCGAATCAAGTCTTCTATTATAGCGAGTAGAAGCCATCAGGTGTTGCGCTTTCCTAGCTCCACGCGCTGATTTATACTGGCGAAATGACGAACCCCGTTAAAATCAATCTGGTGCCCCGGCTCCTGCTGCTGTTTTGCCTGTTGCTGGCAGCTCAAGGCATTGCCCTGGCGCACCAGCTCGATCATCTTGCGACGGAAGACAGCAGTTCCTGTGTCATTTGTCCGGTGGGTTCGAATATCCAGGCTGCGGCCTTGGATTCCGGTGATATCAGTGGGCCTGGAAAATATACTGCAATTCGTCCGGTAAGCATCGGGCACCTCTGCATAACTGAAGTAGCCACGGGCTCTTCGGCCCGCGCTCCCCCTTCCTTTTTCTGAATGATTCTTTAGGTTTTATCCCGTTTTAATGCGGGGCCTGCTGTCTGTCAGATGAAAGGAATAGTTCTAAATGCACACATGTAAAACGAATGCACGGTGGCTGTTGTCAGCGATTGTGTTGCTCTATGCGGCGCCTGTACTGGCTCAAACGAATCCCCCTGAATCGCATGAGGAACACCTCGAACGAGACGGGCACGAGACTCACGACATCGAAGAGATTATCGTCAGGGCCACACCACTGGACCGCGACCTGCTGGAGATTTCCCAGTCGGCGACGGTTCTGTCCGGAGAGGAACTGCGCAGGCAGGTTTCCAACAACATCGGTGACACCCTTGCCAGGCAGGCAGGACTTGCCAACGCCAGTTTCGGCCAAAACGTGGGCCGGCCGGTGATTAGGGGTTTCCAGGGGCAGCGCGTGGGTATGCTGCTGAACAATATGTCGGCAAATGACGCCTCGGCTGTCAGCCAGGACCATGCAGTCTCCATTGAGCCGTTCCTGGCTGACCAGGTGGAGGTCCTGCGCGGTCCCGCGACCTTGCTTTATGGTTCCGGCTCAATCGGGGGCGTCGTCAATATCGTTTCATACACCATCCCACAGGATATTCCTGAAAATGGAGTCGAAGGGCGGGCGATGGGACAGGTCGACTCGGCGGCTAACCAGCGATTTGCCGCGGGCCGGATCGATTTTGGCGTCTCGTCTTTTGCCTTCCACGCGGATGGGTTCTATCGACGTACCGATGATTACGAAATCCCGGGCCGGGCGGAACTTTATCCTGAGGATGACGATGAACATGAAGAGCATGGTGAAGAAGGTGAGCCCGGTGTCCTCGAAAACAGTTTCCTCGACAATGATGGCGGTTCATTGGGCGCCAGCTGGATCGGTGAGCGCTGGCGGGCAGGTGTTTCCTGGACTACCTATGACTCCAATTACGGAATTCCGGGTGCACATCATCATGAAGGCGATCACGAGGACGGGTATGACGACGAGCATGGCGACGAGCATGAGGGTGAAGAAGAGGAACTGGTGACGATTGGCCTGGAATCAGACCGATGGGATGCAGAGTTGGTCGGAACCAATCCCTTTGGCGGTTTCGAGCAGCTGAAATTCCGCTATGCCAACACGGATTACACACATACCGAGTTCGAGGGCGACGAAATCGGTACGGTGTTTGATAGTGAAACCGACGATTTTCGGGCAGAGCTGAGGCACAATCCCTGGGGTCGATTCTCAGGTGCGTTCGGACTGCAGTACACCGATGTGGATTTCAGCGCCGAGGGCGATGAAGCCTTTGTTCCGCCTTCCAATACCCAAACCTGGGGCCTCTTCTGGATCGAAAGCCTGGAGTTCGACCAATGGCAAATCGACCTGGGCTTTCGCTACGAAGACGTCGATGTGACGGCATTGGAGCTACTGGATCATGGCCATGATGACGGCCACGACGACGAGCACGAGGAAGGTTCCGCCAAACGCAATTTCAACCCCTTCTCAATCTCCGCGGGTACAATCTGGCATGTGACCGAAACCGGCCACCTGACATTCAACCTGTCGCGAGCCGAGCGGGCACCGACGGCGCAGGAGCTCTACTCTCTGGGGCCACACATCGCCAGCCAGACATTCGAGATTGGTGATCCGCTGCTGGATAAGGAGAGAAACCTGCACCTCGAGGCCGGTTACCGCATTCACGGTGAGCGGCTGAGTGCGTCGTTCATTCTGTACGCGGACTGGTTCGACGATTTCATCTATCAACAGAATACCGGTGGGGAAGAAGACGGACTCCCGGTAAGGCAGTGGTCCCAGCAGGACGCTGACTTCGTGGGCGCCGAGGTTGAAGTGCGCTACGATTTGGGCCACTACGACAGCGGCCACTGGTGGGTGTTCGGACTGTTCGACACCGTCGATGGTGACCTGGACGATGGTCAGAACGTGCCGCTGATGCCGCCGACCCGTTTCGGGCTGGGCCTGGACTGGCACTATGGAAACTGGACCGCCAACGTGACCTGGATCCATGCCGGTGACCAGGATGACGTGGCCGACTATGAAACCCCCACGCCCGGCTACGAATTGCTCAATGCTGACCTGACCTGGGAATTACCGTGGGCAGAGCGTTCCACCTGGGAGCTGTTTCTGCGCGGCAGGAACCTGCTGGACGAGGACATACGCAACAGCACGTCCTATCTTAAAGACCAGGCGCCGCAAATCGGCCGGAATTTTGTTTTCGGGGTGCGCGGTCAGTTCTGACTCAGCGTACTGATTTCGATTTGCGGACAAAGCGCCCCGGTGTTGCTCCGGTGTGTTCCCCGTCCATCAGCACGGGCACCCCGTTGACCAGTACGTGCACCATGCCGGTGGCGTACTGGTGTGGTTCTGAAAACGTCGCCCGGTCGCTGATGGTAGCCGGGTCGAAAATCGCGATGTCGGCGAAATAATCTTCCTGCAGACGGCCACGCTTGTCGATTCCCAGGTTGCCGGCAGGGAACGAAGTCAGGCGGCGAATGGCTTCGGACAAGCTGATCACGCCTTCTTCACGAACATACTTGCCCAGCAAGCGGGCAAACGTGCCGTAGGCCCTGGGGTGTGGATTAGATTCCAGGAAAACTCCCTCGGGAGCCAGCGACTCGGCGTCGGAGCCGAACGCCATCCAGGGTTGGGCGATTTTTTTTTGGATATTCTCTTCAGACATCAGGAAATAGGCGGTTCCGACGCGGCTGTCGTCCTCGATCACCAGGTCGATCATGGTGTCTTCCGGCGAAGTGCCTCTGATCTGCGCGACTTCAGCGACGGTTTTACCGGTCAGCGGCTTAAGGGCGTCATTTCTGAACCCCAATAGCAACAGCTTGTCGGCCCCGCCGGCGGAATGATACAGGTTTTCCCAGCCATCTCCGGCGGTTCTCATCTCATCGATGACGCGGGCGCGGGTTTCCGGGTCTTTTAGCCGCGCAACCCAGGCGTCATGGCCGCCTTCCTGCACCCAGGGTGGCATCGCCGCATCCAGCCCGGTGGCGCCGGCCGTATAGGTATACATGTCGGCGGTGATGTCCAGGCCCTCGGCGCGGGCTGCCTCGACTTTCCGGAACACCTCGTCCATCTTGCCCCAGTTGTCCTTTCCACCGGCCTTGAGATGGTATATTTCGGCGCCGATTTCCGCCTCCCGGGCGATCGTAATCAGTTCATCGACCGCCTCGAGAAGTTGGCCGCCTTCATTGCGAATGTGGGAAATATAACGTCCGCCATAGCGGGAAGCGACTCGGTTGAGCTCGATCAGTTCCTCTGTCGTGGAATAGAACGCCGGGGCATAAATCAGCGACGAGCCGACACCCAGCGCCCCTTCCTCCATGGCCTGGGCCACCAGTGCTTTCATCCGCTCCAGTTCCTCCGCGGTGGGGGGACGGTCTTCCTCTCCCAGTTCGTGAATCCGGACCGTGGTGGCACCGATGAATGATGCGACATTATTGGAAATGCCGCTTTTTTCCAGGTAGGCGAGGTATTCG